>NZ_OZ386212.1:1943359-2267252 GCF_977968315.1 Kushneria sp. EE4 | reverse complement strand
CGCGATCCCTTCTCCGAGTTCAAGGATGATACGGAAGTGGTTGAAGACATCGTGCAAGACGGTGAGCGCATACGCCGGCGCGGCATCTATCTACTGCCCAATCTCTTTACCACGGCTGCCCTGTTTTCGGGCTTTTTCTCTGTCGTGGCAGCACTCAATGGCAATTTCGGTTCGGCGGCCATCGCCATCTTTGTCTCCATGGTGCTCGATGGCTTTGATGGTCGGGTCGCTCGCATGACCAATACGCAAAGCGCCTTTGGCGAAGAATACGACAGCCTGGCTGATATGCTCTCTTTTGGTGTGGCGCCTGCCATCGTGGCCTTTGCCTGGATTCTTCAGGATGTCGGCAATCTCGGCTGGATAGCCGCCTTTATCTATGTGGCGGGGGCGGCGCTGCGTCTGGCGCGCTTTAACGTGCAGATCGGCAGTACCGACAAGAAGTGGTTCATCGGGTTGCCCAGCCCGTCGGCTGCAGCCGTGGTAGCAGGGTTCGTCTGGACCTTTCACAGCTTTGAAGCCACCGCTTTTGGTTTCAAGGTACTCATGGCCATTATTGTCGCGGCAGTAGGCATTCTGATGGTCAGCAACATTCGCTACTACAGCTTCAAGGAAGTGGATCTGAAAAGTCCCGTTCCCTTTGTGGCACTGCTGGCCATCGTGCTGGCCTTTGTTCTTATCTCGCTGGAGCCGGCCATCATGCTGCTGTTGCTGTTTGGCAGCTACGCCGCTTCCGGTCCGATACTGGCGATTCTGCGTCGCACCGGTCATGCAAAACCCATCACCAGCGGTATCGCAACGACCGAAGAAGAGATGGAAGAAGCCGAAGCAGAAAAGGAAGAAAAATCAGGTAATACTGATGAGTCAACGTTGGCGGGCCCTTCGCCAGCATCCGAAACATCCGATGAAAGAAAGTAGCCTCTTTTTTAAAATCAGGGGTTGCGCGGTCCCGGTGTGATCTATAAAGTACGCATCCGCTGCCACGGAGCACACGGCGACGAGGCAGCGGGGAAGTTAAGCAGGTGATTGTTTTGACTGGGGTTTTGGTCGCTCAATCAGGATTTCAAATCCAGCAGCTGACTTCCGGATCGAAAAAAAGAGGTTGACTTTTCGATTCAGGGCTGTAAAATGCCCACTCTCTCGAAGCAGCCGCCACGGCGACTGAGGCAACATCTTCGAGACGCTCTTTAACAAGTCGATCAGGCAATTTGTGTGGGCGTCTGGCTCGTGTGACACCAGTCACATAGATAATCGAGCAGACGAACACTCGTCAAGAGTACTAGTTTGACCTCGAGCCCGGATTGATTCACCTCGATGACTGCTTCGGCAGGCTTCGAAACGAATCTCAAAGCTTCAAAATAAACTGAAGAGTTTGATCATGGCTCAGATTGAACGCTGGCGGCAGGCCTAACACATGCAAGTCGAGCGGTAACAGGGGTAGCTTGCTACCCGCTGACGAGCGGCGGACGGGTGAGTAATGCATGGGTATCTGCCCGGTAGTGGGGGATAACTCGGGGAAACCCGAGCTAATACCGCATACGTCCTACGGGAGAAAGCAGGGGATCTTCGGACCTTGCGCTATCGGATGAGCCCATGTCGGATTAGCTTGTTGGTGAGGTAACGGCTCACCAAGGCAACGATCCGTAGCTGGTCTGAGAGGATGATCAGCCACACCGGGACTGAGACACGGCCCGGACTCCTACGGGAGGCAGCAGTGGGGAATATTGGACAATGGGGGAAACCCTGATCCAGCCATGCCGCGTGTGTGAAGAAGGCCTTCGGGTTGTAAAGCACTTTCAGTGGGGAAGAAGGCATGGTGGTTAATAACCACCATGAAGGACATCACCCACAGAAGAAGCACCGGCTAACTCCGTGCCAGCAGCCGCGGTAATACGGAGGGTGCAAGCGTTAATCGGAATTACTGGGCGTAAAGGGCGCGTAGGCGGCTTGCCAAGCCGGATGTGAAAGCCCCGGGCTCAACCCGGGAACGGCATTCGGAACTGGCAGGCTAGAGTGCAGGAGAGGAAGGTGGAATTCCCGGTGTAGCGGTGAAATGCGTAGAGATCGGGAGGAATACCAGTGGCGAAGGCGGCCTTCTGGACTGACACTGACGCTGAGGCGCGAAAGCGTGGGTAGCAAACAGGATTAGATACCCTGGTAGTCCACGCCGTAAACGATGTCGACCAGCCGTTGGACCCCTTGAGGGTTTGGTGGCGCAGTTAACGCAATAAGTCGACCGCCTGGGGAGTACGGCCGCAAGGCTAAAACTCAAATGAATTGACGGGGGCCCGCACAAGCGGTGGAGCATGTGGTTTAATTCGATGCAACGCGAAGAACCTTACCTGCTCTTGACATCCTGCGAATCTCCCAGAGATGGGAGAGTGCCTTCGGGAACGCAGAGACAGGTGCTGCATGGCTGTCGTCAGCTCGTGTTGTGAAATGTTGGGTTAAGTCCCGTAACGAGCGCAACCCCTATCCCTTTTTGCCAGCGGTCCGGCCGGGAACTTCAGGGAGACTGCCGGTGACAAACCGGAGGAAGGTGGGGACGACGTCAAGTCATCATGGCCCTTACGAGCAGGGCTACACACGTGCTACAATGGCCGGTACAAAGGGTTGCGAAGCGGCGACGTGAAGCCAATCCCATAAAGCCGGCCTCAGTCCGGATCGGAGTCTGCAACTCGACTCCGTGAAGTCGGAATCGCTAGTAATCGTGGATCAGAATGCCACGGTGAATACGTTCCCGGGCCTTGTACACACCGCCCGTCACACCATGGGAGTGGACTGCACCAGAAGTGGTTAGCTTAACCTCCGGGAGAGCGATCACCACGGTGTGGTTCATGACTGGGGTGAAGTCGTAACAAGGTAGCCGTAGGGGAACCTGCGGCTGGATCACCTCCTTAAACGACTAAAGTGCTCACGCGAACCAGCGCGTCCACACAAATTGCCTGATCGGATAGAGCGAAGACTGCTTGGGTCTGTAGCTCAGTTGGTTAGAGCGCACCCCTGATAAGGGTGAGGTCGGCAGTTCAAGTCTGCCCAGACCCACCAACCTGTCGGGGCCTTAGCTCAGCTGGGAGAGCGCCTGCCTTGCACGCAGGAGGTCAGCGGTTCGATCCCGCTAGGCTCCACCATACCGGCTCGGTGCATACAAACAGTCTCGCTGATACTGATGAAACCACAGTCAAAAGTCATGATGATGACAGATCATCGACATGATTTCTGACTGTCTTTTTGACAGTACGCTCTTTAACAATGTGGATCATGCTGACCTGTCGGTCGGTGAACACCCCTTCTTCGGAAGGGTGTCGTGACCCGACCGGCAGACAACGTATAAGTTTGCTGTGATACGTAATGTCGTACGTATTCCAGCAAATGTCGTGTGATCGTGAAACCGGACCCCTTGGGGTTATATGGTCAAGCGATTAAGCGCACACGGTGGATGCCTAGGCAGTCAGAGGCGATGAAGGACGTGACAGCCTGCGATAAGCGTCGGTGAGGTGGCAAATGACCTGCGACCCGGCGATTTCCGAATGGGGAAACCCACTTACCATCAGGTAAGTATTCATGAGCCAATACATAACTCATGAAGGCGAACCGGGAGAACTGAAACATCTAAGTACCCCGAGGAAAAGACATCAATTGAGATTCCCCCAGTAGCGGCGAGCGAACGGGGACCAGCCCTTAAGCAGTGCAACCGATAGGCAAACAGTCTGGGAAGTCTGACCATAGCGGGTGATAGTCCCGTAGCCGAAATCCGAGCATTGTGAAATCGAGTAGGTCGGGGCACGTGAAACCCTGACTGAACATGGGGGGACCATCCTCCAAGGCTAAATACTCCTGACTGACCGATAGTGAACCAGTACCGTGAGGGAAAGGCGAAAAGAACCCCGGCGAGGGGAGTGAAATAGATCCTGAAACCGTGTGCGTACAAGCAGTGGGAGCAGACTTGTTCTGTGACTGCGTACCTTTTGTATAATGGGTCAGCGACTTATTTTCAGTAGCGAGCTTAACCGAATAGGGGAGGCGCAGGGAAACCGAGTCTTAAATGGGCGAATTAGTTGCTGGGAATAGACCCGAAACCGGGCGATCTATCCATGGCCAGGATGAAGGTCAGGTAACACTGACTGGAGGTCCGAACTCAAGTATGTTGAAAAATGCTGAGATGAGCTGTGGATCGGAGTGAAAGGCTAATCAAGCTCGGAGATAGCTGGTTCTCCTCGAAAGCTATTTAGGTAGCGCCTCACGTATTACCACCGGGGGTAGAGCACTGTTTCGGCTAGGGGGCCATCCCGGCTTACCAACCCGAGGCAAACTCCGAATACCGGTGAGTACAGCGTGGGAGACACACAGCGGGTGCTAACGTCCGTTGTGAAAAGGGAAACAACCCAGACCGCCAGCCAAGGTCCCAAAATCCCGGTTAAGTGGGAAACGATGTGGGAAGGCACAGACAGCCAGGAGGTTGGCTTAGAAGCAGCCACCCTTTAAAGAAAGCGTAATAGCTCACTGGTCGAGTCGGCCTGCGCGGAAGATGTAACGGGGCTCAAACCGGGTACCGAAGCTGCGGGTGCATCCTTATGGATGCGCGGTAGAGGAGCGTTGTGTAAGCCTGCGAAGGTGGATCGTGAGGTCTGCTGGAGGTATCACAAGTGCGAATGCTGACATGAGTAACGACAAGGGCGGTGAAAACCCGCCCCGCCGGAAGACCAAGGGTTCCTGTTCGACGACAATCGGAGCAGGGTGAGTCGACCCCTAAGGCGAGGCCGAAAGGCGTAGTCGATGGGAAACGGGTCAATATTCCCGTACCGGATGTTATTGCGATGGGGGGACGAAGAAGGCTAGGTGAGCCGGGCGCTGGTTGCCCCGGTGAAAGCGAGTAGGCCTGAGGATCAGGCAAATCCGGTCCTCTACAAGCCGAGACGCGAGACGAACAGACTACGGTCTGGAAGTCACTGATGCCACGCTTCCGGGAAAAGCCTCTAAGCTTCAGATAACATGCGATCGTACCCCAAACCGACACAGGTGGTCAGGTAGAGAATACCAAGGCGTATGAGAGAACTCGGGTGAAGGAACTAGGCAAAATGGCACCGTAACTTCGGGAGAAGGTGCGCCGGCCAGGGTGACGGGACTTGCTCCTTGAGCTCTGACCGGCCGAAGAGACCAGGTGGCTGCAACTGTTTATTAAAAACACAGCACTCTGCCAACGCGTAAGCGGACGTATAGGGTGTGACGCCTGCCCGGTGCCGGAAGGTTAATTGATGGTGTTAGCCGCAAGGCGAAGCTCTTGATCGAAGCCCCGGTAAACGGCGGCCGTAACTATAACGGTCCTAAGGTAGCGAAATTCCTTGTCGGGTAAGTTCCGACCTGCACGAATGGCGTAATGATGGCCACGCTGTCTCCACCCGAGACTCAGTGAAATTGAAATCGCTGTGAAGATGCAGTGTACCCGCGGCTAGACGGAAAGACCCCGTGAACCTTTACTATAGCTTCACACTGGACGCTGATGTTACTTGTGTAGGATAGCTGGGAGGCTTTGAAACCCCGACGCCAGTCGGGGTGGAGCCAACCTTGAAATACCAGCCTGGTATCATCGGCGTTCTAACTCCGCACCGTGATCCGGTGTGAGGACAGTGTGTGGTGGGTAGTTTGACTGGGGCGGTCTCCTCCCAAAGAGTAACGGAGGAGCACTAAGGTACCCTCAGCACGGTTGGAAATCGTGCAATGAGTGCAAGAGCATAAGGGTGCTTGACTGCGAGACGGACATGTCGAGCAGGTGCGAAAGCAGGTTCTAGTGATCCGGTGGTTCTGTATGGAAGGGCCATCGCTCAACGGATAAAAGGTACTCCGGGGATAACAGGCTGATACCGCCCAAGAGTTCATATCGACGGCGGTGTTTGGCACCTCGATGTCGGCTCATCACATCCTGGGGCTGAAGTCGGTCCCAAGGGTATGGCTGTTCGCCATTTAAAGTGGTACGCGAGCTGGGTTTAGAACGTCGTGAGACAGTTCGGTCCCTATCTGCCGTGGGCGTCGGAAGTTTGAGAAGTGCTGCTCCTAGTACGAGAGGACCGGAGTGGACGCACCGCTGGTGTACCGGTTGTCATGCCAATGGCACCGCCGGGTAGCTATGTGCGGACGGGATAACCGCTGAAGGCATCTAAGCGGGAAGCCCCCTTCAAGATGAAACTTCCCTGGAGCCTCGAGCTCCCTGAAGGGCCCTCGAAGACGACGAGGTCGATAGGCGCGGTGTGTAAGTGCAGCAATGCATTGAGCTGACGCGTACTAATTGCCCGTGAGGCTTGACCATATAACACCCAAGTGGTTCGCATCACACGAATACGTTGATGTATCGATCAGCATGATCCCGATTTTGACCCGCTGCCCAAGGGCAGCCGGTCTGCAGAATTGCCTGACGACCATAGCGTGCCGGCACCACCCGATCCCTTCCCGAACTCGGTAGTGAAACGGCTCCGCGCCGATGGTAGTGTGGGGTCTCCCCATGTGAGAGTAGGTCATCGTCAGGCACCCCTTCCGAACCCCGGTCCTTAACAGGACCGGGGTTCTTTTATGGGCGCTCGCCGACGCCGGCGTGGCGCCTGCCGGCGGTCACTGGCGTGACCGCCGGGCAGGGCCCCTCAGGGCGCGGTCGCCAGCGCCGCCATCTCCGCCTCGGTGCCGATTAATGGCCAATATCGAATATTGTTTGGGAAAATCAATCCCTTCCTGAACAAAGAGGCTTGGTGTTACAGCGTCTTTTGCACCACAATGGATAGGCAGTGCCCAGGGTAATGGGCATATTGTTGAATCAACGAACACAGACAGTAGGCAAGGGAGAGCTGACGATGAAAAAGACACTGGGTATTTTACTGGCTGCCATGATGACATTTGCAGTAGCCGGTTGTGACAATGATGACGGTCCTGCTGAAGAAACCGGCGCACAGATGGACAACGCGGCCGATGATGCTGGCGATTCCGCAAACGATGCGGCTGACTCCATCGGTGATGCTACCAGCGACGCTGCTGACTCCACTGGCGAAGCCATGGAAGATGCCGGTGACTCCATCAGCGATAGCGCTGAAGAGCACAGCAACTGATCTATCCCTTCTTGCCAGGGTAGAGAAGTGAAAAAGCCTCCTGACGAATGTCAGGAGGCTTTTTTATGATGCTGCTGAATTATGGTGGCGTTACTGTTCGCTGGCTGCGCCTGCTGCAGCCCCTGCTGCACCACCGATGATTGCCCCCGTACCGGCACTTCCGCCCGTTACAGCGCCCGCTGCGGCGCCTGTGGCACCGCCAATGCCGGCCCCCTGAGCCGCGCTGCGCCCTGTAGGGCTGCTGCAGGCGGTCAGAAACGCCAGTGCTACAACGGCGGTCATTGCCAGAATACCCTTGTGCATATCTCTCTCCTTGCAGACGTTTGATGGAAGATAGCTGAATCAAGTCATTATCGGCCAATCCTGTAAAGACTGTACTGAAACGCTTGACGTATTAAGGGCGAGTACAAAAAAGCCCTGCAGAATGCAGGGCTTTTCTGGCAGGCCTGTATGGATTACAGACCCGAATTTTGCTGCTTAGTCCCAGGACAGAGCGCCGCCTGTCTGATACTCGGTGACCCGCGTTTCGAAGAAGTTTTTCTCCTTGGGCAGGTCGATCAGCTCCGACATCCAGGGGAAGGGGTTTTCCACGTCGTCAAAGAGCAGCCCCAGACCAATCTGTTCGCTGCGGCGATTGGTGATGAACTGCATGTACTGCTCGGTAAGCTCGGCGTTCAGGCCGAGAATACCGCGCGGCATGGTTTCACGACCGTAGGCCACTTCCAGCTGGTAGGCTTCCATCAGCATGCCGCGCACTTCCTGCTGAAAGGCCTCGTCCCACAGATGCGGGTTTTCGATCTTGATCTGGTTGATGCAGTCGATGCCGAAGTTCAGGTGGATGGATTCATCGCGCAGAATGTACTGATACTGCTCGGCGATCCCCACCATCTTGTTGCGACGACCCAGTGCCAGAATCTGAGCGAAACCGGTGTAGAACCACATGCCTTCAAATACGACATAGAAGGCCACCAGCGCGCGCAAAAAGGCCTTGTCGCGCTCGACGGTGCCGGTCGTGAAGCTCGGGTCTTCCAGCGCCTGGGTGTACTTGAGCGCCCAGGTGTCCTTGTCGGTGATCGAGGGAATTTCCCGATACATGTTGAAGAGCTCACCCTCATCCAGCCCCAGCGACGTGCAAATGTACTGGAAGGTATGAGTATGGATGGCTTCTTCAAAGGCTTGGCGCAGCAGGTACTGGCGGCATTCCGGGTTGGTAATGTTGCGATAGACGGCCAGCACGATGTTGTTGGCGACCAGCGACTCGGCGGTGGCAAAAAAGCCCAGATTGCGCTTGAGCATCAACACTTCGTCTTCGGTCAGCCCTTGCGAGCTGTTGACCGGCGCTCGCCATGTGGCGATATCGCCCTGCATGGAGACTTCGGTCGGCATCCAGTGATTGTTGCAGCCGGAAAGATACTTTTCCCATGCCCAGTTGTACTTCAACGGCAGCAGCTGGTTGACGTCGCTCTGGGCATTGATCATCGCCTTTTCGCTGGCATCAATGCGTGATGCGCCGACCTGAATTTCACCCAGACCGCTGGTATCGACCTGATCGTTATCGTCGGCAAACAGGTTTGTCTCTTGCATCGTTGTCTCCCTTGCCATCATCCAGCGTTTTCAACGATTGAAGATGGTCTTGAATACGGTAGACGGCGGTCTCGTGAGACCACCGTCGTGACTATCAAATTACTGGCAGGCTTCGCAGTCCGGATCATCGAGCGAGCAGGCCAGCGGCGGTGCCGAGCCCAGCGGCTGCTGGGTTGCCTGCGAGGCTTCCGGTGCCGCAGAAGGCGTCGGCTGCGGCGCCGGCGCATTGGGCTTGACGCCGTTGAGCTTGCCATCGGTGCCCTTGAGCGTGGATTTCTCAAGGCGTGTGGAGGCCTGCGCACGGAGGTAGTAGGTTGTTTTCAGACCCAGCTGCCACGCCATGCGATAGGTCGTGTCCAGCTTGCGACCGGAGACACCGCTGATATAGAGGTTTAGTGACTGCGCCTGATCGATCCACTTCTGACGACGCGAGGCGGCCTCGACAATCCAGCGCGGCTCGATCTCGAACGCCGTGGCATAGCGCTGCTTGAGATCGTCCGGAATGCGGTCGATCGGCTGGAGCGAGCCATCGTAGTATTTGAGGTCATTGATCATCACCTCATCCCACAGCCCGCGCTCCTTGAGTGCATGCACCATGTGCGAGTTGACCACGGTGAACTCGCCCGACAGGTTCGACTTCACATACAGGTTCTGATACGTCGGCTCGATCGACTGCGTCACGCCACAGATATTGGAGATGGTCGCAGTAGGTGCGATCGCCATGACGTTGGAGTTACGCATGCCCTGACGACGGACCTTGTCACGAACGCGATCCCAGTCCTGAGTGGTGGACGTATCCATCTGCACATACTGTTCGCCACGTTCACGCTGCAAATCGCGAATCGAGTCGATGGGCAGAACGCCCTGGCTCCAGAGGGAGCCTTCATAGGACTCGTAGCGACCGCGTTCGGCGGCCAGATCGCTGGACGCTTCGATGGCGTGATAGCTGATCAGCTCCATGGAGTGATCGGCAAAGGTCACCGCGTCATCGGAGGCGTAGGCGATGCCATGCTTGTATAGCGCGTCCTGAAAGCCCATCAGGCCCAGCCCGACCGGGCGATGACGGAAGTTGGAGCGCTTGGCCTGCGGCACGGCGTAATAGTTGATGTCGATGACATTATCGAGCATGCGTACGGCGGTCTTGACCGAGCGCTTGAGCTTTTCACTGTCCAGCTGGCCGTTGACCACGTGCGCGGCCAGATTGATCGAGCCCAGGTTGCACACGGCGATCTCGTCGGCGCTGGTGTTGAGCGTGATCTCGGTGCACAGGTTGGAGGAGTGCACGACACCGGCATGACGCTGCGGGCTGCGCAGGTTGCAGGGATCCTTGAAGGTGATCCAGGGGTGGCCTGTTTCAAACAGCATCGACAGCATCTTGCGCCACAGATCCTTGGCCTGTACACGCTTGAACAGCGTGATCTCGCCGGTATGCGTCATGGCCTCGTACTCTTCATAGCGCTTTTCAAAGGCCGCGCCATAAAGGTCGTGCAGGTCAGGGCAGGTCGCCGGTGAGAACAGCGTCCACTCCTTCTCTTCGCTGACGCGCTTCATGAACAGATCCGGCACCCAGTTGGCCGTGTTCATGTCATGCGTCCGGCGGCGATCATCACCAGTGTTCTTGCGAAGTTCGAGGAACTCCTCGACGTCCATATGCCAGGTTTCCAGGTACGAGCAGACCGCGCCCTTGCGCTTGCCGCCCTGGTTAACTGCCACGGCCGTGTCATTGACGACCTTGAGGAAGGGCACAACGCCCTGCGACTTGCCGTTGGTGCCCTTGATATAGGAGCCCAGCGCGCGCACCGGCGTCCAGTCGTTGCCCAGACCGCCGGCCCACTTGGAGAGCATGGCGTTGTCGCGGATGGCGCCGTAGATGCCTTCAAGGTTATCCGGCACGGTCGTCAGGTAGCACGAAGACAGCTGGCTGCGCACGGTACCGGCATTGAACAGCGTGGGTGTCGAGGTCATGTAGTCGAAGCTCGACAGCAGCTCGTAGAACTCGATGGCGCGCGCTTCACGATCCTGCTCGTTCAGCGACAGGCCCATGGCCACACGCATGAACATGACCTGCGGCAGTTCGTAGCGAACGCCGTCACGGTGCAGGAAGTAACGATCGTAAAGCGTCTGCAGACCCAGATAGGTGAACTGATTGTCACGCTCATGGCTCAGGGCGTCGCCCAGGCGGTCGAGATCGAACTCGGCCAGTACCGGATCGAGCTGTTCGAATTCGATACCGCGCTTGATGTAGCTCTGGAAGGCCGGCTTGTAGAGCGTGGCCATGTCACCAAAGGTGGCTTCTTCGGCAACTTCGAGAAAGGAGAGGGCTTCGCGACGCAGATTGTCCTGCAAAAGACGCGCGGTAACGAAGGTGTAGTTGGGTTCCTTCTCGACCAGCATGCGCGCGGTCATCATCAGCGCCGTGGCCACACCCTCGGGGGTGACGCCGTCGTAAAGGTTGCGCAGCGACTCATCCATGATGCGACGTACTTCGACGTTGTCGAGACCGGCACAGGCCTCGGTGATCAGCGTCTCGATGCGTGCCAGGTCCAGCGGCCGGCGGCTGCCGTCGGGCTGGGTCACATTGATGGTGGGGTGAGGCTTCTCGATGCCCTGGTGCTGTGCGGCGCGAGCACGAGCGTGCTCTTCGCGATACAGCACATAGGCACGAGCCACCTTGTGTTCGCCCGAGCGCATCAGGGCAAGCTCGACCTGGTCCTGGATGTCCTCGATATGAAGAGTGCCGCCTTCCGGCATGCGACGCGCAAAGGTGTCCATGATGGACTCGGTCAGCTGCTCGACCTGCTCACGAATGCGCGAGGAGCCGGCTGCGTTGTCACCTTCCACGGCGAGAAAGGCCTTGCTCATGGCCACGGAGACCTTGCTCGCATCAAAGGTGGCGGTATCACCGGTACGCTTGATAACGCGCAGCTGCTGATCGGTCTTGCGCGTGTGAACATCATCAAGGGTTGATGAGGTATCACGCTCTGTATGCGAGGTTTCCATAACGTTACCTTCCTGCCGTAAGGTCAAAAGCGTTCTATCCCGCCATTCGCACAAGGAAAAACGGGCAATAACGGGATCAAAAATTGGATCGTGCGGGGTATTGACACGCGATGGGTGTTTTTGCTGCAAAACACTACATGGTGTGTCTGTCGTTCGAGTGGACACAATATAGTGTGTCTGGTGGATAGCCTCAATAGTAAAAAACAACTCAAATTGAGCGTACAAACTGTGGATAAAGTGTGCTTACCTCGCCACAGGCCTTGTGATCACTGAGGTGGCGAGAGGTATATGAAAATTTCTGGAGGCCTGCGATTTTTTGTCGCGAATATTTCAGCTCAAACGGAAAAGGGAGAAATGAAATTCATGCCGATCAGAGCCTGATGATGAGAATCGTGTGCAAATACGGTCGTTCTGTATGGGCACGTTCGTGTAACAGTGGCACAATGTTGCCAAAGTTGAACGACCGTTGGATTTGAAGGTCACATTTATCGCTGTCTGCCTGCCGCATGCTCGGGCACTGCCTGTGCAGTAGACCGGTGACGGCACGGAAGCTTCTTTATCAATGATCGGACGGACGAGCCTTGGATAACATTACAACCGCCAACGAACACATTCTTATCATCGAAGATGATGAACGACTGGCCGCGTTGACGCGTGAGTATCTTGAAGGCAACGGTTTCAGGGTCAGCGTTGAACACGACGGCACCAACGGCGTGGAGCGCATTCTTTCCCTGCGACCGGACCTGGTCATTCTTGACCTGATGCTGCCGGGAGAGGATGGCCTGTCCATCTGTCGCCGGGTCCGTCACCAGTACCCCGGCCCCATTTTGATGCTGACAGCCCGTACCGATGACATGGATCAGGTGCTGGGGCTTGAAATGGGCGCCGATGATTACGTCCCCAAACCGGTGCCGCCGCGGGTACTGCTGGCCCGTATGAGGGCGCTGCTGCGTCGAGCCGACGGTACCGAAACTGCCGAGCAGGAAGAGACTCGTCTCGAGTTTCGTGACCTGGTGGTAGACTCATCGACCCGAGAGGCGTGGCTCAACGGCGAGCGCATCGATCTGACCAGTGCCGAATTCGACCTGCTTTGGCTTTTGGCCTCGCATGCCGGTCGGGTGCTGACTCGCGAAGAGATATTCTCGGCGCTGCGAGGCATTCGCTATGATGGTCAGGATCGTTCGATTGACGTGCGAGTGTCACGTATTCGACCCAAGATCGGTGATGACCCGCATCAGCCTCAGCGTATCAAGACCGTACGCAGCAAGGGCTATCTGTTCGTTCGAGAGATCTGAGTCGGTTATCGACTGACTCCGTTTCATGAAGGGCGGCTTCGTCTACTGTCAAGAACCGCGTGCAAAGGATAGACGATGCCGTCACGTTTTCCCTCTCTGGCCTCATGGCACGCCCGCTCCGGCGGGCCGGATGGCCTGACACCACCTCCTCACCGGCCGCTGTCTGCCCATGGCGGTTTTCGTCGCCTTTATCTGACGCTGTTTTTGTCGCTCATGGCCATTTTCTGGCTGGGCGTGGTGGCGTCATGGCTGATCGACGACTGGCGCGAGGACCACTATCGCCAGCGCTTGGCCAGCGGGCCGATGGCGCTTTTGACGTCTCTGGTGGCCAGCCAGCCGGAAAGCTCGCGCGATGCCTGGCTGAGCGCCTACGAAGATGAGCTGGGCATTCGTCTGGCACTGTCGGATTCCGAAACGCTGATGCTGGGCTTTATGGACCGCCGTCGCCTGACGCGCGGTGATGTGCTTGCCCGTCAGGCGCAGGGCGAGATCGGATGGCAGCTGTATCAGCGTCTGCCCGGCGAAGATGACTCCATTCTGGTGGCCCACTTTACCGGTCTTTCCGAACAGCAGCCCCTGCAGCTGGTGTCTCTGCTGCGCCAGTGGCTGGAGCTTTCGCCGGATGACGAGCGCGAAGCCCGCTTTCAGGAACTGCGCAGTCGCATCTCGCTGCCGATGGGCATGGGTAGCGGCACGCCGCCGGGGCTTTCCAACAGTCAGCTGACGCAGCTTAATGCCGGCCATGTGGTGATCAACGTGGTGGCCGAGCGCTCAAGCCTTGGCTTCTACGCTCAGTTTTCGGGCGGTCGCTGGATCATGGTCGGGCCACTGTCGCCTTTCGAGTCGCTGCCGATCCTGACCATCGCCATGGTCATGGCCCTGATGCTGACCATGCTGGGCACGGCCATCTATCTCATCATGCGCAGCGTGGAAAAGCGCCTGACCAAGCTTGAGCAGACCACGGCAAACTTTACGGCCGGAGACTACAACGCCCGCGTCACCATCCAGGAAGGGGAGTACCTGACTCAGCTGGGACTGGCCTTCAACACCATGGCCGATCAGGTGCAGGCGGTTCTCTCATCCCAGCAGGATCTGATGCGCGCGGTATCGCACGAGTTTCGAACGCCTGTGGCGCGGGTGCGCTTTGCGCTGCAGATGGTCGATGACATGAGTGAATCGCCCGGCATCAGGCGATTGCTGAAAGGGGTGGATGACGATATTGAATCCATCGACCGGCTCATCGATGAAATCCTGACCTATGCCCGTCTGGATGGCGCCACCGATGGGCTTTTGCCGCTGGAGCCGGTCAGCCTTGAGGTGCGCGATATTGCCGACCGCGTCATCGAGACGCTGACGCCGCTGCATCCGCAGCTAACGCTTGAGGTCACCGGCGGTCAGGACCTCCATGTACATGCCGATGCACGCTATCTCCAGCGTGCACTGCAGAATCTGGTTTCCAACGCCTGTGCGCATGCCGGAAGCCGGGTCCATGTGCGCCTGCTGGGCGATGAGCGCATGGTCTATCTCAGCGTCGAGGACGACGGCGCAGGTGTTGCTGCCGAGGAGCGCGAGCGAATCTTCAAGCCCTTCGCGCGTATCGATGATAGCCGTACCCGGCAGCAGCCCGGCGTCGGGGGCTACGGCCTGGGGCTGGCCATTGTTGCCCGTATCGTGCAGTGGCACCACGGGCGTATCAGCGTTGATACCGCCCCCGAGCTGGGTGGCGCGCAGTTTATCCTCTCCCTGCCACGCCATTACGAGACAACAGAAGAGTACGCCTGAGCCCGGTCAGCCGGCCGGGCGAATGCCGTTGAGCACGGAAAAAGAGGTCTCGCGCGCCGTGCGCAGGAAATCGCTCATCCACACCTGACTCATCTGATCGAGCCGAACGGCGGCATAGAGCGTCCCCCAGACGCCTTCCTTGCCCAGCGAGCAGGCTCTCACGTAATCCCTTTCCAGATATTCGGTCAGCGCCCAGTTGGGCAGGGCGCAAACCCCGCGCTCGCTGGCTACCAGCTGCATCATCATCATGGTCAACTCGGCCGTGCGTGTTTCGCGCGGGTGGATGCCGGCAGGTTCCAGAAACCGGCTAAAGACATCCAGCTTGGAATGCTCTACCGGATAGGTGATCAGAATCTGGTCCACCAGATCCTCCGGCACCACGTAGCGCTTGTCGGCCAGCGCATGCTGGCGGGCCACGGCCAGCAGGCTTTCGTAGCGAAAAAGCGGTTCATAGTGAATGCGTGGCAGGGGCTGCGGATCAGCCGTGATGACCAGGTCGAGCTGTTCACGTGCCAGCGCCGGCAGGGGATCGAAGTGCTGGCCGGCCGGAATGTCCACCTCTACCTCGGGCCAGTGATCACGAAAGTGATCGATGGTCGGCATGAGCCATTGAAAACAGCTGTGGCATTCGATGGCCATGTGCAGACGACCCTGTTCACCGCCGGCCATGCGGGCAATATCACGTTCGGCGTTGCGAATCTGGGGCAGAACCTGCTCGGCCAGCCCCAGAAGTCGCTGGCCGGCACGCGTGAACTGCACCGGGCGTGTCTTGCGCAGAAAAAGCGGACAGCCCAGTCGATCCTCCAGATCCTTGAGCTGATGAGACAGCGCCGACTGGGTCAAATGCACGCGCTCGGCGGCTTCGACCAGCGACCCGGTATCGCGCAGCGCCAGCAGGGTGCGCAGGTGCCGGAACTCGATCATTAAGACTTCTCTCTCATGACAGGTCTGAAAAATGAATCATTGAAATGGGCATACCCTACGGGCCGCTCTGCTCAACGGGGCGGCACTGAGCGTCCGGCAGCAGCCGGTCGCGGCCGCCAAAATCCGACGGACACAGCGCATCGGGGTTCGTAATCCGACTGAAAAGCGCCGGCAGCAGGCTGGTATCAGGGCGGGCCGTCTGTGCCGAGCGCGATGTGACCGGCTGCCATTGGCCGTTATCATCGCGCTCGGCGATGACAAAGGCAAAGGAGTAGGCACCGGGCTGGCCCATGCGCAGATCGGTCACGACCAGAGTGTCGTCACGCTCTTCGCTGCGCCAGTACGGCGCTGAAAACCAGCCCAGACGCTGGCCCGCCCAGCTGTCGACAAGCGTGTCGTGGGCCGTCATGGGGCGGCTGAAGCTATCCAGGGCCAGCGTGCCTCGCTTGTCAAACACGCTGACCAGGCCCTCCAGCTGGCGATCATCGTCGATCACCGTTACGCGCCAGACCAGGGTGGTCAGCGGCATGGGCTGTACCATGACCGGGCGATCATCCAGCCCGCGCTGCACCAGTTCCGGTTGAACCTGCGCCATGACCATGGCTTTGGCGGCCACACTAAAGCCCAGATACATCGTTGAGATGGCCAGCCCGATAACGACGGCCCGCCCCCTGGCGCCTCTGATCAGTGCCACGATAATGGCGATCAGCATGGGCAGGGTGTAGAGCGGGTCGATGATGAAAATGGTCTTCCAGGCCACCGGCGGTGAGGCGATGGGCCACAGCAGCTGGGTGCCGTAGGTCGTGAAGGCGTCCAGAGTCGGGTGTGTCACCAGACAAAGCCACCAGAACCAGAACCATGACACGGTGGGGATGGTTCTTGTCGCCGGCAGGCGCGCACAAACAAGGGTTAAAAGCCCGGCCAGTGCTGACAGGACAAACACCGAGTGCGACACGCTGCGGTGATAGGTGTAGTCGGCCACGGCGCTGCCGAAATCGATGAAGCTGTCCAGATCCGGCAGGGTAGCGGCCACGGCACCCAGCACAATCGACTTGCGGCCCAGCCGCCGTCCCAGTACGGCACCGCCCAGCGCGCCGCCAAGGCAGGCCTGTGTCAAGGAATCCATTGTTTTTGTGTCACTCCCGCTCCCGGGTGGATATCGCATCAGGCCATGGCAGCTATGCTTGTACCATCACAACTGATACCAGTACGGCCAGAAAGGGGCCGGGTGATCAAAGAGTAACAAGGAGTGGCACACATGTCCCTGAACGAGCGTCAGCAGCAGGCGTTCAGAACGCTGGCGGCCGAGACCGACGGTATCGATGTCGAGGTCTACAAGCGCTTCGAGCGCGACCCGATGGACCCCATCATCGGACTGGGCCAGCGTAATCTACGCGTCGGTTTTTTCGGTCGCGACCCCGGCCGTGATGAAGTCCGTCATGGCGAGCCCTTCATTGGCGCCGGCGGCCAGCTGGTGAGAAAGGCGCTGCATGAGCAGCTTTACGGCGAAAAAATGCCGGATTTCGAAGCCTCCCGCGCCGTAGGAGAACATTTTTTCTGGATCAATACCGTGCCTTACAAGCCGGTGGGCAACAAGGCGTGGTCGATGAAGGTCAAGCGCCACTTTCATGGCCTGATGAACGAGCTTTTGATCTCGCGCTGGGAAGGCCGCTCGCTGATCACGCTGGGGCGCGAAGCCTTTTTATGGTTCGGCATCGACCGGCCAAAGCCCGAGCGCGACCGGCTGGAAGCGTTCTGGAAGCGCGAGGATCGCTTTGAAAGCAGTATTGACGTCACGCTGGAAGACGACCAGGGGCAGTCGCAGACCTTTACGCTTTATCCGCTGCCTCACCCGTCACCGCTGAATCAGACCTGGTACAGCCGGTTTCCGGGGCTGCTGGCGCAGCGCCTGGAGCAGCTGGACGTCAGTCCCGACAATCTAACGCTTTGATCGGGGCCTTCGCCCCGGCTAATCGGGGCGAATGGCCATGCGACCGCTGCCGCAAAACATCAGTGCCAGCGACGCACCCAGCATCAGCACTTCGGTCTCAAGGTGCCAGCCCCCGGTGTCACCCAGCGACCAGATCGCACTCATGCGCATCAAGGCGATGGCAAACAGCATGTTGACGGCGGCCAGTGCGCCACCTACCCGGCAGCGCCAGCCGGCAAGGATCATCAGCGGTGCCATCAGCTCGCCGGCAAACACGCCAAAGGCCAGCGGTGCGGGCAGGCTCAGGTGTTCAAGGTGTTCACCGATGCTTTCGAGCACGTCCGGTGCGCCAATCTTGGCGATGCCGTGCAGCAGCAGGGTGATGCCAAGGGCGAGTCGAAGGATCAGCTTGCCCAGATGTTCATTGTTAAAAAACGACATGATGTTCCCCATGTGCCAGAGCTGACTTGAAAAACGACCTGTTAGCCGGCATTACAGTGACATCGTTTCAAGGCATTCACCAGATTGCACACGTTGGCCGAACGTGGCAGCCAATGTGTCATGCGTGCTCAACGCGCGCGTCATACGACCTCGAGGAGTCTATCGTGCAATATCTACATACCATGGTCCGTATCACCGATATCGATCAGTCCCTGAAGTTTTACTGCGATCTGCTGGGCATGAAGGAAGTGCGTCGCAAGGAGAGCGAGAAGGGGCGTTTTACGCTGATCTTTCTGGCCGCCAACGACGATGAAGCCTCCTCCAGCGAGCAGCAGGCGCCGGAGCTGGAGCTGACCTGGAACTGGGACCCGGAAGAGCTGACCACCGGGGCACGCAATTTCGGCCATCTGGCCTATCGCGTTGATGACATTTATGCCACCTGCCAGCACCTGATGGACAATGGCGTGACCATCAACCGTCCGCCGCGCGACGGTCACATGGCATTTGTTAAATCGCCCGATGGCATCTCGATTGAGCTGCTGCAAAAGGGTGATGCAAAGCCTTCGCAGGAGCCCTGGGCATCAATGGAAAATACCGGCAGCTGGTAAAAGGTACCGGCATCCGGAGACAGCAGGGGGCACCCGATCGGGTGCCCCCTGTTGCGTTGGAACGCTGTGTTGGGTGCCTAGCGCGTACTGCGAGCGCCGGGCAGATTAAAGCGCTGTGCCATGCGCTCCATGGCCTCGACACAGCTCGGCGCGATGGGCGTGCACAGCACCCACGGCAACACGACCAGCGCAATGGCCAGTGACCCCATGTAGACATCCTGCAGCCAGTGAGCCCCCGCCATGACGCGTGGTGCGCTGAGTACCGCAATCATGATGGCGCTCACGATGGCGGGGCGATGATCGCCAAAGCGCAGAATGAAGGCGGTAAAGACCATCAGCATCAGGCCGTGATCGCCCGGGAAGCTGTTTCTATCGGAATCCTTGGTATCAAACGAGACCACATCGGTCAGGAAATTGACGTTGTCAAAGCTCAGCGTCGGGCTTGGATGGCCATAGGTCATCTTGTTGGTCGCCAGCGCCAGCAGCCCGGCCACGACCAGCATGGTCAGACCCACCCCCAGCCAGCGCCAGAAACGCCCGGTGCGCGGGTCAAGCGAGATGGCCCAGGCAAAGATGGCCAGCAAGACAAAAAAGGACGCCACATCGAAATAGCGGGTATTGACCACGGCCAGAAAGTTGACCCAGACCGGATGGTCGCTGGTAATGAACTGGTTGAAAAACCAGAAGATCCGGTCGTCGATCAGCGACCAGACCGACAGCCACAGCCAGCTTGCAAACAGGGCAAGCCCGGCCAGATTGCAGTAGATGATACGTTTGAGATTCAAATTCATGATGCCCTTTCCTGAGATGGCCCGAAACCCCGGTCAATCGTGATGAATGCCCCGGTGCTGACGCCCCGGGCGTGTTGTAAGCCGTTTTGAAAGTTGCATCAGGCCGTGAACGGCGCTGGATACCACCGGGGTACACAGCAGCCAGGGCAGGGCGATCAGGGCAATCGACAGCGCCCCGACAGACACATCGCTGACCCAGTGTGCACCTACCATGATGCGAGGTGCGCAGACCAGTACGACCAGTGCCGTGGCGGTCCATGCGATCAGGCGATCGGCAAAGCGCCACATGAAGGCGGCAAAGATCATGGCCATCAGCCCATGGTCGCTGGGGAAACTGCTGGAGGCGCTGTCCTTGGCCGGCAGCGTGGTCAGATCGGACAACAGATTGACGTCATCCAGCATCGCCGTCGGGCTGGCGTGCTTGTAGGTCATGACGTTGTGGACGATGTCCTGAAAGATCAGGGCCGTGACCGTCATCACGAACCCGATCGCCCCCCACTTGAGCCAGCTGCCCCGAGGGTCGCGCTTCATGGCGATATAGAGCATCACTACCAGCAGCACGAACATCGCCTTGTCAAAGGCGCGCGTGTTCAGTGCCGCAAGAAGGCTGGTCCAGGTCGGATAGTCAGCCGTAATGAACTGATTGAAAAACCAGAAGATGGCGTCATCGACAGACGACCAGACCAGAAACTGAGGCAGCCACCAGGTTGTGACCAGGGCCACGCCCAGCAGATTGTAGAGAAGAATTCGGCGGAAGTTCATGACAGGCACGGATCGGTTATAAAACAGTGTTCATTGTAATTTAATGTTGTGTTAATAAAAAGCCGCGCGCCTTAATCGACCCATAAAACAGAGACTATTGCCCGGGACATGCCGAGGACAGATACAAAAACAGCAGGCCCGAAGGCCTGCTGTAGACAACCCTGACGGGAGGGAAGGATTACAGGGTTTCGATGGTTCGTCGCTGCGTCATCAGCGTGTCGCGGGTGGCGCGGGCCTGTTCGAGCTTGCCACGCTCCTTGTCGACCACGGCGGCGGGTGCCTTGCTCATGAAGCTGTCATTGGCGAGCTTTTTCTCGACACCATCGATGAGCTTGTCCTGCTTGTCGATATCGCGGTCGATGCGGGCAAGCTCGGCGTCGCGGTCGATATGGCCGGCCATGGGCACATGGACTTCCATCGCGCCGACACGCTGAACGCTGGCGGCCGGCACCTCTTCTGGCGCCACAAAGTGCATGCTCTCCAGACGTGCCAGCTTGCTCAGAAACAGCGCATTGTCTTCAAGGCGCTGGCGGTCGGTCTCTTCGCCGTGCGTCAGCAAAACGTCCAGCGGCTTGCCGGGGGCGATATTGAGCTCGGCGCGAATGTTGCGAATGGCAACGATCACCGATTTGACCCATTCGATATCGGCGATGGCGGCGTTATCGACAAGCGATTCATCCGCCTGCGGCCAGGGTTGAACCATGATGGAACTGCCCTGTTGCTCGATATCCACACCGGCCAGCAGCGACACCTTCTGCCAGATCTCTTCGGTGATAAACGGCATCATCGGATGGGCGAGACGCAAAATGGCCTCAAGCACGCGTACCAGCGTTCGACGCGTACCACGGCGCGCTTCAAGCGTGGCCTCGCTGTCCCACAGTACCGGCTTGGAAAGCTCCAGATACCAATCGCAGTACTCGTTCCAGACAAAGTCATACAGCGCCTGTGAGGCGTGGTCGAAGCGGAACTCCTCCAGCGCTTTGGTGACCTGAGTCTCGACCTGCTGAAGGCGCGAGACGATCCAGCGGTCCGCCAGCGACAGCGCGACTTCGCCGTCCGGGCCGCAGTCCTCGCCCTCGGTATTCATCAGCACGTAGCGCGCCGCGTTCCAGAGCTTGTTGCAGAAGTTGCGATAGCCTTCCAGACGACCCGAGTCGAATTTGACGTCCCGTCCGGTGCTGGCCAGCGACAGGAAGGTGTAGCGCAGCGCATCGGTACCGTTGGACTCGATCCCCTCGGGGAATTCCGCCCGCGTGGCCTTGGCAATCGCTTTTGCCTTCTGCGGCTGCATCATGGCGCCGGTGCGCTTTTCCAGCAGCGTGTCCAGATCAATGCCGTCGATCAGGTCGATCGGGTCGAGCACATTGCCCTTGGACTTGGACATCTTCTGGCCCTGGCCGTCGCGCACCAGCCCGTGAACATAAACCGTTTTGAACGGGACCTGGCCGGTGAACTTGAGCGTCATCATGATCATCCGGGCAACCCAGAAGAAAATGATGTCAAAGCCGGTGACCAGCGTGCTGGTCGGATGGAAGGTTTCCAGTTCCGGCGTCTTTTCAGGCCAGCCCAGCGTGCCAAAGGTCCAAAGCCCCGAGCTGAACCAGGTGTCGAGCACGTCGTCGTCCTGAATCAGGATCGTGTCCGGGGAAAGCGCGTATTTTTCACGCACCTCTTCTTCACTGCGCGCCACATAAAACCTGCCCGTCTCGTCATACCAGGCCGGAATGCGATGGCCCCACCAGAGCTGGCGGGAAATACACCAGTCCTGCAAATCGCGCATCCAAGAGAAGTACATGTTCTCGTAGCTTTTGGGCACGAAACGAATATCGCCGTTTTCCACTGCGTTGATGGCAGGTTTGGCCAGCGTCTCCACGGCCACGAACCACTGATCGGTCAGAAGCGGCTCGATCACATCACCGGAGCGGTCGCCATGGGGCAGGGTGTTGGTCACGGTTTCGACCTTTGCCAGCAGACCCTGCGCGTCCATGTCGGCCACGATCTTCTCGCGCGCCTCAAAGCGGTTCAGGCCCTGATACGCCGTGGGCAGGGCGGTGTCGATGTCATCACGCGGGGTGCCGTCCATGTTGAAGACTTCGGCGGCGTCCCGGATGCAGGCGCTTTGGGTGAAAACGTTGATCAGGGCACTGTCGTGGCGTCGGCCCACGCCATAGTCGTTGAAGTCGTGCGCCGGGGTGATCTTCACACAGCCCGAGCCCTTGTCCATGTCGGCGTGTTCGTCGGCAATCACCGGAATGCGCCGGCCCACCAGCGGCAGGGTGACGTATTTGCCGACCAGCGAGGCGTAGCGCGCATCATTCGGGTTGACCGCCACGCAGGTGTCGCCCAAAAGCGTCTCCGGACGCGTGGTGGCGACCACCAGATGGTCCAGCCCTTCGCTTGTGGTCACGCCCTCGGCCAGCGGGTAGCGAAAGTGCCAGAACTGGCCCTGCTGGTCGCGGTTTTCCACTTCCAGATCCGAGATCGCCGTGCCCAGCGTCGGATCCCAGTTGACCAGCCGCTTGCCGCGATAGATCAGCCCTTCGTCATGCAGTCGCACAAAGGCTTCGCGCACGGCGTTGGAAAACCCGTCGTCCATGGTGAAACGCTCGCGGCTCCAGTCAACGCTGGTGCCCATGCGCCGCAGCTGGCGGGTGATGTGGCCGCCGGACTCGTTTTTCCACTCCCACACCTTGTCGATGAATGCCTCGCGGCCCAGGTCGTGACGCGACTGACCGGTTTCGTGCTGCAGCTTGCGCTCGACCAGCATCTGCGTGGCGATACCGGCGTGGTCGGTGCCGATCTGCCACAGCGTGTTGTGCCCCTTCATGCGCTGATAGCGGATCAGGGTATCCATCAGCGTGTCCTGAAAGGCATGGCCCATGTGAAGACTGCCGGTCACATTGGGCGGCGGGATCATGATGGTGTAGGGCGAGCCCTGACCGGAGGGCGCGAAATAGCCTCTGGATTCCCAGTGCTGATACCAGGCGCGTTCGATCGATTCAGGCTGATAGGTTTTTTCCATGGACCGGCTCGGTTTGAAACTGTGAAGTGCTCGCGAAGATTCAGTGCCCGCGCGAGTCTGCGAAAAATGGCGCCAATTATAGCGCCGCCGGGGGGCTGCCGTCATGGCATGGTGCGGTTAAAGAATTGTTGAACAATGCCGATAATGCGCCACCGGATAATACTAAAGTCTAAAAACATGATGAGGTGGCGGTACCCGGTGAGATCGCTCCTTTCTTTGGCAGGTATTCAAGTGAGTATGCAGATATGCAGGTAACAGGGACATCACGCTCAAACCTTCTTTCGGGGCTTCGAAAGCAGACAGACCCTGCCGGAAATCAGGCGCTGACGGGAGTACCGGGCCAGCCGCAGGGCATGACCCTGCGTCGTCAGATGATGGTTGGCATGGCCATCATGTGGCTGATTCTGGTGGGCATGCTCATGGTCAATGCCTGGCAAAGCCGCGGCGTCATGTACGCCGAGCGTGAGGCGCGCCTCACCAGTGCCGTGGACATGGCAGAAAGTCTGGTGCAGCACTATCAGGCACGGGTCGAACGCGGCGAGCTGACAGAAAGCGCCGCCCGGCAGCAGGCTTTTGATGAACTGCGTGATCTTCGCTTTGATGGGGGCGACAACTATGTCTACGTCGTCAACGGCAATCTGCAGATCATGGCCCACCCCAAACGTCCCTACGGCCAGGATGTCTCCAGCGTGACCGACCCTGCCGGGCGGGCGCTGTTTCAGGATCTGGTCACTGAAGGCCGCGCCAACGGACAGGGCTTTACCGAATACCGCTCCAACTTTGCGCGCGGCGCCGAGGCGCAGCCGCGCGTCAGGGCCTTTGTCTCCCAATATCAGCCCTGGGATATTTATCTGGCCAGCGGCGTGTTCATGGGGGATGTCAACGCCACCGTGCTGGAAAACCTGATGGAATCGGCACTGGTGGTACTGATCGCGGGTGCGCTACTCACGGCCATGTTCTGGTGGGGCATGCAGCGCGTGCTGCGTCGTCTGGGTGGCGAGCCGGCGTATGCCGCAGGCGTGGTCCGACAGATTGCTGATGGTGATCTGACCGCCCCCGTGACGCTGCGTGACGGAGACCGCACCAGTCTGCTGGCCAATATTGGCAGCATGCGCGATACGCTGGCGGATTCAGTACGGGCCATTCAGACCACCACCCTGTCGGTCGATCAGGGCGCCGGTGAAATCGCCTCGGGCAATCAGGAGCTCTCCTCGCGCACCGAGCAGCAGGCTGCCGCGCTTGAAGAGACCTCATCGAGCATGGAGCAGATGACCGCCAGCGTACGCCAGAGTGCCGAAAGTGCCGATCAGGCACGGCAACTGGCCCAGCAGGCGCGTGATACCTCGCGAGAAGGCCAGCAGGCCATCGACGAGGCCGTCCAGTCGATGGCCGCGATTACCGAAGGCTCAACGAAAATTGGCGATATTGTTTCGCTGATCGACAGTATCGCGTTCCAGACCAACCTGCTGGCGCTCAACGCCTCGGTTGAGGCTGCCCGCGCCGGGGAGGAAGGGCGCGGATTTGCCGTGGTCGCCGGTGAAGTACGCCAGCTGGCCAACCGCTCGGCCTCGGCGGCGCAGGATATCAAGACGCTGATCAACACCTCGGGACAGCAGGTGGAAGAGGGCGCCCTAAGGGTGCAGTCGGCCAGTGAGCGCATGAGCGATGTCGATACGCGCATTCAGCGCATGAACGACCTGCTCAGTGACATTGCCGCCGGTGCCCGCGAGCAGAGCAGTGGCATTGAACAGATCAATCAGGCCGTCAGTCAGATGGATCAGTCTACCCAGCACAACGCCGCGCTGGTGGAGCAGACCGCTGCTGCAGCCGGAGAGCTTGAAGGGCGCGCGCAGGAGCTTCGTGAATTCACGCGCCGTTTCAGGGTAGAGCATCAGCACTGAGACGCTGCCAGTTCAGACCGTCTGGAACAGGCACAATAAAGAGGGGCCGGCAATCGCCGGCCCCTTGTAATGAGACGGCACCTGTCGTCATCAACTGTTGATGTGGTGCGCCTTCACCTCATAGCCACGACTTTTGTAGGTCTGCCAGCACGCACGCTTGGCGCTGAGCACTTCCTGATGCTGATTGATGATTTCGGCGACACGCTCGAAACGCGAAAACCAGGCCGGGATGGCCGCATTGAGATTCAAAAGTGCCTCGATACCCGGGTCGGGCGGAGTCTCCCATCCCAGCGTGACCGGCGCCGGCGGCAAGCTCTGATCATCGATGAGCACGTGCGGCACGAAGGCGTCCCGGCGAAAGATCCACAGCCGATCATCAAACTCGCGGGCCATGGCTTCATCTTCGAGATGCACGTGCAGCCGATAGCCCTTGCGGTAGATGGTCTCGGCCAGCCGACAGGCAAAGTCGAATCGGGCCTCAAGGGTCGTGGCCGAGAGCACATAGAAATCGATGCGGGTCATGCTCAGACGCCGCCGTCGATGTCCAGACGCGCCCCGGTCGTAAAGGAGGCCTCATCGCTGGCCAGCCACAGGATGCCGTTGGCGATCTCGTCGGCATTGCCGGCACGCCCCATGGGAATGCTCTTGCTCGATTTTTCCGGCTTGTCCGGGTTGCCGCCGCTGGCATGAATCTCTGTGTTGACCACGCCCGGCCGCACGCCGTTGACACGAATACCTTCACCCGCCAGCTCCTTGGCAAGGCCTTCGGTAAAGGTGTCGATCGCGCCCTTGGAGGCGGCATAGTCCACGTATTCTCCCGAGCCGCCGCGATGGGCTGCCGCCGAGGAGATATTGATGATGGCGCCGCCCTTGCCGCCATGACGGGTCGACATGCGCTTGATCGCCTCGCGCGCGCAGATGAACGGACCGGTCACGTTGATACGCATCATGCGGTCCACACGCTCAAAGCTCATCTCCTCTACACGCGAGATCTGATCGACGATGCCGGCATTGTTGACCAGCACGTTCACCGGGCCCAGCTCGCGATCAACCGTCTCGAAAAGCGCCACGATATCGGCTTCCACGGCCATGTCGGCCTGTACCGCCACGGCCCGGCCACCGGCTGCGGTAATGTCGTTGACGACCTGGTCGGCGGCGTCACGGTTGCTGACGTAGTTGACGGCCACCTGATAGCCGCGGGCGGCGGCCAGACGGGCAGTAGCGGCACCGATACCACGGCTGCCGCCGGTCACGATCATGACGTTGCTCATTGAAGCTCTCCTGTAGGGTAAGGCAGGCGTTAATGCAAAACGCCGCCCGCAGGCGGCGTCAAAACGGCTCAGGCCAGACGGGTCAGCCAGCCATGACGGTCTTCAACGCGACCGTACTGAATATCGAGCAGCTGCTTGCGGATCGACCTGCCGACCTCGCCGCCATTGCCGCTGCTGCAGCTTAGACGGTCATTGTCGCTGACCAGCTCACCGATGGGCGTGATGACGGCGGCGGTACCACAGGCGAACACTTCGGTGATCTCGCCGGAATGAATCCCGTCGCGCCATTCATTGATGCTGATGGCACGCTCCTCGGGCTTGAGCCCGGCATCGGCGGCCAGCTGCAGGACCGAGTCGCGAGTAACGCCTTCAAGAATGGTGCCGGTCAGGGCCGGGGTCACGATGCGCCCGTCCTTGAACACGAAAAACAGGTTCATGCCGCCAAGCTCCTCGACCCACTTGTTCTCGACGGCGTCCAGAAACGCCACCTGGTCGCAGCCGTGGGCTTCGGCTTCCTTCTGGGCGGCAAGCGATGCGGCGTAGTTGCCGCCGCACTTGGCAAAGCCGGTGCCGCCGGGCGCGGCGCGGTTGTAGTTCGAGGAAAGCCAGATCGAGACCGGCTTGACGCCGCCCTTGAAGTACGCCGCCGCCGGCGAGGCGATCACGTAGTAATCGACCTCCTTTGACGGACGCACGCCCAGAAACTTCTCGCTGGCAATCATGAAGGGGCGCAGATAGAGACTGGATTCCTCGGCCTCAGAGGCGGGCGTGGGCACCCAGTCGACGTCCTGGCTGACCAGCGCCTTGAGCGAGGCAATGAAAGTATCGGCATCGAGTTCCGGCAGGGCCAGACGGCGTGCCGAGGCCTGAAAACGGGCCGCGTTCTTCTCCGGCCGGAAGGTCCAGACCGAGCCGTCGGCGTGGCGATAGGCCTTGACCCCTTCAAAGATCTCCTGGGCGTAATGCAAAACCGACGCTGCCGGGTCCAGCGTCAGCGGTCCGTAGGGGCGTACCTCACCACCGCCCCAGCCGTCGGCATGGGTCCAGCGCACGTGCACCATGTGGTCGGTAAAATAGCGGCCGAAACCGGGGTTTTTCAGGATCTCGTCACGCTGACCGGCGTCGGTGGGCGTAGTCGTGGGGCGAAGCTCAAGGCCTTGAGAGGAAGACACGATTCGGATTCTCCGTTCGTACGGTGGCCAGGCGAGAAGTACACATCGCTGTCGATCATCGGCAACGGCGTATCCGATAACGCTGGTCCGACAGATGATTAAGGGAAACGTCAGAAACAGGGTATCAAGAATGACACAGGCGCCCTGCGCCAATAAAGCCCGCCGCGAGGCGACGGGCGCAGGGCACTCTGGACACGATCAGTCGTTCGCACGTGAGAGCAGGTATTCGCTCAAAAGCCCGACCGGTCGACCGGTGCCGCCCTTTTTGCCATCCCAGGCGGTGCCGGCGACATCCAGATGCGCCCAGGCGTAGCCTTCGGCAAAGCGCGACAGAAAACAGGCTGCGGTAATGGTGCCGGCCGGTCGGCCACCAAGATTGGACAAATCGGCGTATTCGGAATCGAGCTGGCTTTGATAGTCGTCCCACAGCGGCAGTTGCCAGGCGCGGTCCCAGGCGGTGGTGCCCGCCGTCAGAAGCTGCTGCGCCAGAGTGTCATCGTTGGCCAGCAGCGCCGTGGTCTGATGGCCCAGGGCCACGATACAGGCGCCGGTCAGGGTGGCGATATCCACCACCGAGGCGGGCTTGTAGCGCTCGGCATAGGTCAGGGCGTCGCACAGCACCAGCCGGCCTTCGGCGTCGGTGTTGAGCACCTCGACGGTCAGCCCCTTGAGCGTGGTGATGATGTCACCGGGCTTGAAGGCTCTGGCGTCCGGCATGTTTTCGGCCGAGGCGATAATGGCGACCACGTTGATCTTCGGCTTCAGCTCGATAAGGGCCTTCATGGTACCCATGACGCTGGCGGCGCCGCCCATGTCGAACTTCATCTCGTCCATGTTGGCACCGCCCTTGATCGAGATGCCGCCGCTGTCAAAGGTGATGCCCTTGCCAACCAGTACGTGGGGCGCTTCCTCGGGGTCGTCGGCGCCCTGATACTCCATCACGATCAGACGCGAGGGCTCGTCGCTGCCCTGGCCCACGGCCAGAATGGCACCGGCGCCCATGGTCTCGAGCGCCTTTTCGTCATGAATGGTGACCTTGAAATCACCCTGTGAGCCGAGCTTTTCGGCCTCGTCGGCCAGATAGCGCGGCGTGCAGACGTTGCCCGGCAGATTGCCCAGCTCCCGGGCCAGATTGATGCCGGCACCGATACCGGCCCCGATGCGGGCACCCGCCTCGGCACCGGCAGCGTCACCGGCATCGCTGACCATCAGTGACAGCCGGGTCAGTGCAATCGGCGGGCGCTTTTTCGATTTGAAGGTGTCAAAGCGGTAGGTGGCGCGCAGGGTGGCCTCGGCAATCATGCGCGCCTTCCAGACGACGTCCTGCGGTCCGTTTTCCCGGTCCAGCATGGCGATGGCGGCATTTTCAACCGGCAGGGACAAAAGCACGCCAAAGGCGGCGTCGAGCACCTTTCGAAAGGCACCTTCATTGAACGCTCTGGTTTCACCGCAGCCCACCAGCAAAAGGCGGGCTGTGTTCAGACCGGGGGCAAAGGGGACCAGCTGCGTGCTGGCGGTCACCGGGTCGAAGTCGCCCCGTTCCATGAGCTGTGTGATCAGACGCTCGCTGGCGTCGTCCAGGCGCTCGCTGGCGGGGGGCAAATCACCGCCCTTGAACACCGGCACGATAATGCAGTCGGTTTCACAGCGGGCCGGGTTGGCGGTGAGCACGGGAAATTCCATGGTGTCTCCCCAAGACAATACGGTGGGTATTAGTGATAATGGCTGTTTTGAACAGACACGTCGTCGAGTACGGTAAACGGCTGATCGACGCGTTGAACAGGTGGGTCCGAACAGGCCTTCAGTGTACGCAAACCCCTGCGCCATTGCATGGTCAGGCGTTGCCTTGCAGAAGATGCATCGGAAACGATCGCTCGATATTGATGTATGAGGGAGTCTGCGCTTGATCGTTTTTCGCTACTTGATTCGTGAAATACTGACCACGATGAGTGCCGTGACCGGCATTTTGTTGCTGGTCATCATGGGCAATCGGTTCATTCGTTATTTCAGCGATGTCGCTGAAGGGGACTTCCCGGCCAGCCTTCTGGGCAGCCTGATGCTGTTTCATCTGCCCAGCTTCCTCCAGCTGATTTTGCCGCTGGCCTTTTTTCTGGGCATTTTGCTGGCCTACGGGCAGCTCTATCTCAACAGCGAAATGACCGTGCTGGCAGCCTGCGGTGTCAGTCCTTCCCGCATTCTGGGCGCCTCGTGCTGGCCGGCGCTTTTAATGGCCTGTGTGGTCGGCGCCTGCAGTTTGTGGCTGACGCCG
Source organism: Kushneria sp. EE4 (assembly GCF_977968315.1). The sequence goes on along the minus strand of NZ_OZ386212.1, from coordinate 2,237,412 downwards.
GCCGGGCTGATCCAGAACGAAAGAACGCTGACCGAGCAGCAGGAGCGGGCCGATTTCAGCGCGCTCACGCCCGGGCGCTTTCAAAAGCTTGGCGATCGCACCATCTATGCCGAGCGCGTCGAGCAGGGCAGCAGCCGGATGGAAAACGTCTTTATTGCCGAGCAGACCCGCAACGAGCAGGGCCAGCGAGTGGACGTCCTGACCCGGGGCGAGAGTGGCTATCAAACCACCGATCCGGACAGCGAAAGCCGTTTTCTGGTGCTCTCCGATGGCACTCGTGAAAACGTCAGGCCCGGCAGCCCGGTCGCCGAGCGTCTGGTGTTTAAGACCTACGCCGCCCGACTGGAAAACGGTACGGCACAGATGGATGTCGACGATGTCGAGCTTCAGCCCACCTGGCGCCTTCTGGGCGATGACAGTGACGAGGCGCGCGCGGCGCTTCAGTGGCGGATCTCGCTGGCATTGATGGTGCCAATCCTGACCCTGATCGCGCTGCCATTGTCGCGGGCCAATCCGCGCCAGGGGCGCTTTGCCAAGATGATGCCGGCCATCATTTTGTATGTGGCCTACATGAGTCTGTTGCTGGCCGCACAGGATGCTGTGAGCAGCGGCAGTCTTGCAGCCGGTATCGGTTTGTGGCCCATCCACGTGGTCTTTGCCCTGATCGGGGCCTGGCTTTTGTATCGCAGTAGCCGCCATGGAGGGACGCGATGATGTTCAATCAGCTTGATCGTTACATCGCGCGCAACGTTCTCATGGGCATGCTGATCGTGCACCTCATCATTCTGGGGCTCGATTTTACTATCAGCTTCATCAATGACCTGGGCGATACCGAGGGCAACTACGGCACCCTGCAGGTTCTGATGTATGGCGTCATTCGCCTGCCCTGGCGCTTTTATCAGTATGCGCCGGTCAGCGTGCTGATCGGCTCGCTGGTGGGGCTCGGAGCGATGGCTTCCAGCAACGAGCTGACGGTCATGCGCTCGGCCGGCTTTTCTCTGTGGCGCATTCTGCTCGGGGTCATGAAGCCGCTGGTGGTGGTGGTGCTGGTGATCATGGCCATGGGCGAGTTTGCCGCGCCCCGCACCGAAATGTTTGGCCAGGCCTGGCGTACCGAGCTGCAGGAGGGCAACGCCATCTCCCGTCGCGGCGGCTGGCAGCGTGAAGGCGAAAGCTATTACCGCTTCGGCTCGATTCGCTCGGACAATACACTGCTGGACGTCAACCGCTTTCGCTATGACGACGACCGGCTGGTAGAGGCAACCCACGCCTCGCGGGCGGTCCTGGAGGGCGATGAGTGGACGCTGGAGGACGTGGATCGCACCCTGATCCATGAGGATGCCACGGAGTCGGCGCATTTCGACCGGCTCGAGTGGGACACCTCGCTGGATCCAGAGCTTTTGCGGTTGATCATCACCGATCGCGACAGCCAGTCGATCGAGGATCTCTGGCGCTACGGGCGCTATCTCAACGAGCAGGGCATCAGCGCCACCGATACCTGGCTCTATTTCTGGCAGAAGGTGCTGCTGCCGCTGACGCTGGCCTCGCTGGTGATCATTGCGGCCTCGTTCATTTTCGGGCCGCTGAGAAGCGTCGCGGCAGGCACGCGGGTGTTTTACGGCACGGTCGTCGGGCTGGTCTTCAAGTATGTTCAGGACCTGCTGGGACCGGCGGCGACCATCTTCGGGTTTTCGCCCATCTGGGCCATTTTAGTGCCCATGGCCGTGTGTTATGGCCTTGGCTTCTGGCTGCTGCGCCGCGCCGGCTGACTCGCCGCCAGTCTCCGGCATTGTCTATACGCCCTGAAGCAAGCGCTTCGGGGCGTTTTGCGTCCACCCGACGTGTTGGACCAATAGCCGTTTGTTGCGCTGTCGTCACAGTGCCAGAGTGAAAGAGCAGAACACATCCTTCGACCGCTACCCTGATTCTCTGGAGGTGACAGATGCAATACGCCAGACCCGGCAGTTCAGACGCCCTCGTACACTTTCGCGACCGCTATGACAATTTTATCGGTGGTGAGTGGTGCGCCCCGCACGATGGCCGCTATATGGACAACGTGACGCCGGTCACCGGCGAGGTGTTCTGTCAGGTGCCGCGATCGGGGCGCGAGGATATCGACCGCGCCGTGAAGGCCGCACAGAAGGCCGCGCCCGGCTGGGCCGCCACATCACCTGCCGAGCGTGCCGGTGTCCTGCTTAAAATCGCCGATCGCATCGAGGACAACCTCGAGATGCTCGCCGTGGCCGAAACCTGGGACAACGGCAAGCCGATCCGGGAATGTCTGGCGGCCGATCTGCCCCTGCTCGTGGATCATTTTCGCTACTTTGCCGGCTGCATTCGCGCCCAGGAGGGCGGCATCAGCGAAATCGACAGCGAGACGGTGGCCTATCACTACCACGAGCCCTATGGCGTGGTGGGGCAGATCATCCCCTGGAATTTCCCGCTGCTGATGGCCGGCTGGAAGCTGGCCCCGGCGCTGGTGGCCGGTAACTGTAGCGTGTTGAAGCCTGCCGAACAGACGCCGGCCTCCATCTGCGTACTGATGGAGCTGATTGGTGATCTGCTGCCGCCGGGCGTTTTGAACGTGGTCCAGGGCATCGGCGAGGAGGCCGGGGAGGCGCTGGCGACCCATCCGGGCATTCAGAAAATCGCCTTTACCGGCTCCACGCCAGTGGGCAGTCACATCATGTCCCGGGCGGCCGAGCGCATCATTCCGGCCACGCTGGAGCTGGGCGGCAAATCGCCCAACATCTATTTCGAAGACGTACTCGATCACGGTGATGCCTATATCGACAAGTGCGTCGAAGGGCTGATGATGACGTTTCTCAACCAGGGCGAGGTCTGCACCTGCCCGTCACGAGCGCTGATTCATGAATCCGTCTATGACACGCTGATCTCGCGCGCCGTGGAACGGGCCAAACGACTGAAGTCGGGCAACCCGCTGGATACCGACACCGAGATGGGGGCCCAGGTCTCGAAGGAGCAGTTCGACAAGATCCTCTCCTACATGGAGATCGGGCGCGACGAGGGCGCCGAGCTGCTGCTGGGCGGCGAGCGCGCCTCGGTCGAAAGCGATTACGAAAACGGCTTTTACGTGCAGCCCACGATCTTCAAGGGGCGCAACGACATGCGCATCTTTCAGGAGGAAATTTTCGGCCCCACGCTGTCGGTGACGACCTTTAAAACCGAAGAAGAGGCCCTGGCGATCGCCAACGATACCGAATTCGGCCTGGGTGCCGGTGTCTGGACGCGTGACATGAACCGTGCCTATCGCATGGGACGCGCCATTCAGGCTGGCCGCGTGTGGACCAACTGCTATCACCAGTATCCGGCGCATGCCGCCTTCGGGGGCTACAAGAAATCCGGCATCGGGCGGGAGACCCATCTGGCGGTGCTGGGCAACTATCAGCAGATCAAGTGCCAGTTGATTTCCTATAGCGACAGCCCAGCCGGTCTGTACTGAATACGATCTTTATCTATCAGGGAGCGACTTCGGTCGCTCCTTTTTTATGGCCTCACCACTTTAGAGATTGACGCGAATGAAAATGTTTCGCATATTGCACCGATGCAATCTCTTATGAGAATCATTTGTATTCTCTTTGCGGTGGGGGTCACCATGTTTGTATGCATGTGCAAGAAGGTCACGGACGGGCAGTTAAAGCAGGCGGTGGCGCTGGGCGCGTCGAGCTGGGAAGACGTTTCCCGGGCAACGCAGTGTGCCACCCAGTGTGGCAAGTGCGCCTGTCTTGCTCAGGAGATTGTCGACGAGGCCCTTTTGAGTCGCCACATGACGCAGCACATTCCGGCCCGCCACTTTGATGAGCTGGCCTACGCCGCGCGATGACAGGTCTGCCCAGGCAGGGGTTGCAGCAATCCTGATTGCTAACTGTTTGAATTATCTTGTGATAATGGCTCTCATTGAGCCTTTTTTTGTGTTTTTCCAGTCGAAATCCCTGCGCGTTTGATGGATACTGCCTCCACAGGCGGACGCAGGTTTCGGCGACCGCCATGACCACTGATGGCGGAGAAACACATGAAAGGCGATCCTCAGGTTATCGAGCACCTCAACAAAATCCTTGGCAATGAGCTTGTTGCCATCAACCAGTATTTCCTGCATGCCCGCATGTATCGCAACTGGGGTCTGCATGCCCTGAACGACTGGGAATACAAGGAATCGATCGAAGAGATGCAGCATGCCGATATCCTCATCGAGCGCATTCTGTTTCTCGATGGTCTGCCCAACCTGCAGGATCTGGGCAAGCTGCACATCGGCGAGCACGTTCAGGAAATGCTGGAGTGTGATCTGCGCATCGAGCATGAAGGTCGCGATGACCTGATCAAGGCCATTCGCCACTGCGAGTCCGTGGCCGATTATCCCACCAGCGAGATGCTCAAAAAGATTCTGGCCGAAGAAGAAGAACACATCGACATCATCGAAACCGAGCTGCACCTGCTCGAGCAGGTCGGGCTGGAAAACTACAAGCAGCGTCAGATGCGCCCGGCCAACGAGCGCGAAGAGGGCGAAACCGCGACCTGAGTCGATGGTTTTGCGCACGCATGACAGCGGGCCGCCTTTGGGCGGCCCGCTGGCGTTTGAGGGCTTGAAAGCCCCGGGCGTTGCTCAAAAGCGCTAGCAGGGCCGGATCAGCGAAAAGCGCGCCACCGGCTCTCCGTCGATCTCGACGTTTTCGCGAAACATGGCAAGCGGTCTGACCCAAAGACCGAATTCGCCGTAAAGCGCGCGATACACCACCAGCGCCTCTTCGGTCTCGCTGTGATGCGCCACCCCCAGCACTTCGTAGTCGCTGCCCTTGTAGTGTCGATAGACGCCGGGTGTGACGGCGTGTTCGTGTTCTCGTTTCATGCAGGCTCCTGAGTGGCAGGTTCGGCATCGTCATCGACGTGGCCGGTATCGAGGCCGGTTCGAATGACACGCTCAATGGCGTGCCCGACGGCGGCAAAGCCGAAGGCACCGGTGACGAAGGTGGCAGAACCATAGCCGGCGCTGCAGCCCAGTCTCAGGGCGTCACCGTCGCCCGGTTTCGTATTGCATACCTCACCGGCGCCGTCCGGGTAGCGCCGCTGTTCGGGGGAAAAGACGCAGGCCACCGAAAACCGGCGCTTGGGATTACGGCTGAAGCCGTAGTCGCGTCGCAGCCGGCTGCGTACCTTCGCAAGCAGCGGGTCATGCTCGGTGCGGGTCAGATCGGCGGTCACGATGCGGGTCGGGTCGGTCAGGCCGCCGGCACCGCCGGTCACGGTCAGACCGATCTTTCGGCGCTTGCAGTAATGGATCAGCGCACACTTGGCGCCCACGTGGTCGATGGCATCGATCACGTGGTCGGTATCGTGGGGCAGCATGCGCTCGATATTGTCCGGCGTGATAAAGCCCGAAATGGGCTCGACCTGTACCCATGGGTTGATCAGTCGGCAGCGCTCGGCCATGACCTCGACCTTCGGGCGGCCGATGGTGCCATCAAGGGCGTGGAGCTGGCGGTTGATGTTGGTCGTGCAGACATCGTCAAGGTCGATCAGGCTGATGCGCTCAAACCCCGAGCGCGCCAGCGCCTCGACGCTCCAGCTGCCCACGCCGCCGATTCCGATGACCACCACGTGGGCACGACGCAGGCGCTCGATGCCCGTATGGCCATAAAGACGGCGCATGCCGTCAAAGCGGGCCGCGAAATCGGCCTCGTGCCGGGCGGCGTTCAGACTCTCGGCGCTGGCTGAATCGCTCATGATGCGGCGTTTCTCCTGTCAGGCGTGTCGGGCATGTCCTGCCACTGTATTTGATTGACGGGGCAGTGACCGGCCCAGCCGAATCGATCCATCAGCGCAGCCATGTCCGCTTCCACGGCGGCACTTGCCCTGAGTCTTTGCTCGCAGGCCGGATGGTAAAACTCGAGCGTGACGGCCGCCAGCAGCAGGCGCCCGGCGTCGAAGTTGTCGCGAAAAAAGCGGTTGTGAATGCCCTTGCCATGCCGGGCATCGCCAATAATGGGATAGCCGCCCCGGCTCAGGTGACGACGGATCTGATGGCGCCGCCCGGTGGTGGGGGTCACCGACATCAGGGAGTAGCGGCTGGTCGGGTAGCGGTCGATGGCGACCGGCAGCTCCACGCTGTCCAGGCGCCTGACATGGGTCAGCGCGTCCATGGCCGGCATTTCGGCCTTGGGGCGCTTGCCGTCCTCCTCGCGCAGCGCCCAGTCATAGGTGGCCGTTTCGGGGCCGATGCCGCGCACGACGGCCAGATAGCGCTTTTGTACCTGCTGGTGCTGGAACTGGTGGCCCAGGGCGGTCGCCATCTCGGGCGTCAGAGCGAAGAGCAACGCGCCCGAGGTCGGGCGGTCCAGCCGGTGAACCGGGTAGACGTGCTGGCCCAGCTGGTTGCGCAGGGCCTGCAGCATGACCACCGGCGCGTGCCGGTCCAGCGCGCTGCGGTGGACCAGAGCGCCGGAGGGCTTGTGGACGACCACCAGGTGGTCGTCGCGATAAATCACGGGTATGGGCGTGGTCATTGAACTGTCGTGGCCGGGCATCAGTCGCTATTGTCGGCAATTGCATGGCCCGATGTACAGGGCCGGGATGGCGCGATGAAAGGACTCTGTTAAAATCGCGGCGCCATTGGCAGCGCCCTGACCAGGGCCGTATCGGTGGCACTGCTGCGGGCATATCTTCATGAGGGAAAGCACATGGCTCACCTGGTCGTTCTCACCGGTGCCGGTATCAGCGCCGAAAGCGGTATCAAGACCTTTCGCGATGGCGATGGTCTCTGGGAGAACCATCACGTCGAGGATGTGGCAACGCCCGAGGGCTGGGCACGTGACCCAAACACCGTGCTGCGCTTTTACAACGAGCGCCGCGCTCAGGTGCGCGCGGCCCGGCCCAATGCCGCTCATCTGGCGCTGGCCGAGCTCGAGACGCACTTTCGGGTCAGCATCATTACCCAGAATATTGACGATCTGCACGAGCGTGCCGGCTCCCGCGATGTGCTGCACCTGCACGGCGAGCTTTTAAAGGCGCGCTCCAGCCGCAACCCCAGACTGGTCTATCGCCTCGGTGAGGACGAGAGCATCGAAATGGGCGACTGCTGTGACGACGGCGCTCAGCTGCGCCCGCACGTGGTCTGGTTCGGGGAAAATGTCCCGCTGTATGCCACCGCCTGCGATATCGTGGCAGAGGCCGATCTCTTGCTGATCGTGGGCACATCGCTGGCGGTCACCCCGGCCTCGATGCTGATGGATGAGGCGCCGATCGAGGCCCCGCGCGTACTGGTTGATCCCGGGGCGCGCGAGCTGGCCGTACGAGGCGTGGTGCCGCTGGCCACCAGCGCCACTGAAGGGGTCTCCCGCCTGCGCGATTTCTGGTCACAACATGGCCGTCTGCTCAAGCCCGATCCTGACGCGCTGCTGTCGTCCTGAGACTCTGATCGAGCCCTACGACACCGCGCGATTTTCGAGCGTTTCCCATCGCCGGGAAACGCATTTCGTCATTGCTACCGAATAGACACTTCCATGTTTGAGCAGATCAATCGATTCTTTCCGCTGTGGGCGCTGGGTGCAGCCCTGCTGGCCGCCCTGTTTCCCGATTCCCTGGTCTCGTTGAAGGACTGGGTGCCGCCGCTACTGGCGCTGATCATGTTCACCATGGGGCTGACGCTGTCACGCCATGACTTCGCGCGCGTGGCCCGCGCGCCGCGCGCCGTAATGATCGGGATTGCCCTGCAATACCTTCTGATGCCGGCAGCCGCCTTTGGCATCTCGCGTCTACTGGGGCTTTCGCCGGAGCTTGCCGTGGGCATGATGCTGGTCGGCGCCACCTCGGGCGGCACGGCCTCCAACGTCATGACCTGGCTTGCCGGGGGCAACGTGGCGCTGTCCATCAGCATGACGCTGATCTCCACACTGTTGTCGATCGTGATGACGCCACTGCTGGTCTGGATCTGGATGGGCGCCAGCATCGATGTCCCGGTGGGCGGCATGCTGTTAAGCATCGCCAAACTCGTGATCGTGCCGATTGCGCTGGGCAGTCTGGTCAATCACTTTCTGGCCGGCACGATCCGGCGTATCGAGCCGGCGCTGGCGACCGTGGCCATGGCGGCCATCGTGATGATCATCGCCATCGTGGTGGCGCTTAACGCCGGGCGCCTGGCAAGCCTGGGTCCGGTGATTGCACTGGCCGTTGTGTTGCATAACGCCTGCGGGCTGATCGGCGGGTTCTGGCTGTCGCGTCTGGCGGGGTTGAACGCGCGCGACTGTCGGGCCGTGGCCATCGAGGTCGGCATGCAGAACTCGGGGCTTGCCGTGTCGCTGGCGACCAACTTCTTCCCGGCCGCCGCGGCGCTGCCCGGCGCGCTCTTTTCGGTATGGCACAACATCTCCGGCTCGATTCTGGCCGGCTACTGGAAAAGACGTCCAACGGCTGCCACGGATGAGGCGCAGAACGCCTCATGAGTCAGGGCCATGACCCGCAGGCGCCGCGCAAACCGTTCAATGCGCGCGGCAGCCTGGTCAAACGCTGCGAGCAGTGCCGCATGCCGGGGCTGCACTGCATCTGTGCATATCGGCTTCAGGTGGCAACGCGGGCGCAGTTCTGGCTGATCACCCATCGTATCGAGCACTACAAGCCGACCAACACCGGTCGGTTGATCGGTGACTGCATCGCTGATACCCGAGTGTTCGAGTGGTCGCGCACCGAGCCGGACCCGACGCTTCTGGCCGCGCTGGCGGACCCGCGTTTTGCGCCCTGCCTGGTTTTTCCCGACGATCAGGAAGATTACCGTCACCGGGTAGTGGATATGGATCGTGCCTGCGACACATCGCGCATTCCGGTGTTTATTCTGCTCGATGGCACCTGGCGTCAGGCACGACGCATGTTTCGCCGCAGCGACTATCTCGCCGAGCTGCCGATCGTGGCCCTGCGCACCGAGCGCCTGACCCGCTACCGGCTGAGAAAGCCGGCCAGCCCCGAGCATCTGTGCACGGCAGAAGTTGCCGTTGAACTGCTGCAGCAGGCCGGCGAAGAGGAGGGCGCGCAGGTGCTGGATGATTATTTCACGGTGTTCAACGAGCAGTACGCCGCGGCCCGGCGCGATGCGGGCACGCCCCACGAATCCGGTGCTGCACAGCGACTGCTGGAAAAGCGGCGCGCACACGCGAGCTGAGCCGACTATCCTTGGAGCGCATGTTCATGACAGGAGAGGCGATATGACACTGGGAATTCTGGCCACCATTGATGCCAAATCGGGTGAGGAAGCCCTCGTCGAGACCGAGCTGACCAAAATTGTCGAGCCGTCCAGAGCCGACGACGGCTGCCTGCTCTATACCCTGACGCGCGACAGCCAGCAGCCGTCGCGCTTTATCATGGTCGAACAGTGGCGTGATCGCGCCGCGCTTGATGCCCATATTGCCACCGAGCATTACAAGCACATGGCGCAGACGCTTGAAAACGCCATCGAGCAGATGGAAGTGCGCGAGTACGACGTGCTGACCTGAGATCTGAAACGTTTGATCAGGCCGTCGAGCGCCGTGACACCGTCACGGCGCTTTTTTTGTCATGTCGTCCTGAATCAGCCAAAGAGCTGGCCGGCAATGCGCAGCCCGGCAATCCAGGTGGCCGCGGCAGAGCCTGCCGTGGACAGCAGAAAGACGAGCAGCGTGCGGGCCACCCGATTGCGCCACCAGCCGCGCCAATGGCTCACGTCGTGGCGCAGGGTGGAGAAATCGCCCACCGTGGGCTTTCGCATGTAGAGCTCGACACCAGCCGTGACAAAACCCACGCCGATGGTGGGATTGAGCGAGGTCAGCGGCGCGGCCACAAACGCTGCCAGAATGGTCAGCGGATGGCCCAGCGCAATCAGTGCCCCCAGCGCGGAAAGCGTCGAGTTGATCAGTACCCATTCGACGACCAGCGACCAGCCAAGCCCCGTGTCGCGGCTGAACCCTACGGCAAAGCCTGCTACCACCAGCGCCACGACCAGCCAGGGCAGCAGCTTCAAAAGCCGGCCCGAGGGCGCGAGGGTATCCAGGGTCTGACGCTCGTCAGTGACGGCACTCGGCGTCGGTGTCTCGGCGTTCAGCTGGCGCAGGTGGGCGCTCATGCCCTTGAGGTGGCCGGCGCCGATCACCACCAGCACGCGTCGGGTACCGCCTTCGGGCAGCGTCTCGACAAGCTTGAGCGCCATGTACCGGTCGCGCTCCTCGATCAGCGGCGTATAAAGATGGCGGGAGTGCTGGGCAAATTCGGTGAAGGTGGACTCCAGCACATCGCCTTCCTTGAGCCGCTCGATCTCCTCGCTCGAGACCTTCTGACGTGACAGCACACTGCCGATAAGGCCCGATACAAGCGTCATGCGCCGATACCATGGCACATTGCGATAGACGCGCTTGAGGGTCACACCGATCTCGCGGTCGATCAGATAAAGCGGCAGACCGGCGTGTTGCGCCGCCTCGACGGCGGCTTTCATGTCGGCGCCCGGCTCGATCCCGGACTGCTCGGCCACGCGCTGCTGAAAGGCGCTCAGCGCCAGACTTGCCGCGACCATGCCGGCCTTGCCCTGGCGCAGCACCTGAAAGAGATCGAGCCGGGCGATGGCGTCGGGGTCGACCAGACTCTGATGACGCGACGCGCACAGCTCGATGGCTACAGCATCGAACTCGCCGGATTGAATCAGCTCGCGTACCTCATCGGCACTGTCACGGGAGACGTGGGCGGTGCCCACGAGGGTCAGGTGATGATCACCGAGATCGAGGGTGTCGCGCGGACCCTGTCCTTGGTTGGGCATGGTGGCTCACAGACTGGCATCAATAAGGGGCGACACCTGGCGGTGCCGATGCGGGAGGCTGCATTATCGCCGAAGCCTGGCCAATGAACAAAAATCGATGCTGAATGGCCGCTGCATCAAACCTGACGGGATCCACGACGACGTTCGACGGGAGGTGAGCCATGATTTATCGACTGGCGGCCGATGCGGTGTTGATCGTGCATCTGGCCTTTATCCTCTGGGTGATACTCGGGGCGCTGATGGTGCTGTGGCGCCCGAAACTTGCCTGGCTGCATCTACCGGCGCTGGCCTGGGCCGTGGCGCTGGAGCTCAACGGCTGGCGCTGTCCGCTGACCCCGCTGGAGAACCTGCTGCGTCGGTACGCCGGCCAGGCGGGGTTTGAAGGCGGCTTCATCGAGCACTATCTATTGGGGGTGATCTACCCGGCCGGCCTGACGCCAACAATCCAGCTGTGGCTGGGCCTGGGGGCGCTTTTGATCAACCTGCCGCCCTATGTGTGGCTGGCCCGCCGATGGTGGCAGCGACGACAGGCCCGGCGATAGCCCCGGCAGATGGCGGCTAGAAAAAGCTCAGCCCCACCTGGAAGAGGCGCTCGACCTCCTTGAGCCGGCGCTTGTCGACCACAAAGAGGATGACGTGGTCATCGGTCTGAATGGTGATGTCGCGATGGGCAATCATGACATCCCGCCCGCGTACGATGGCGCCGATGCTGACGCCTTCGGGCAGCTTGACGTCGCCGATGGTGCGCCCGACCACGCGCGATGAGCGCGAATCGCCGTGGGCAATCGCCTCGATCGCCTCGGCCGCCCCGCGGCGCAGGGAGTGGACGTTGACGATGTCGCCGCGGCGCACGTGGGTCAATAGCCCGCCGATGGTCGCCTGCTGCGGCGAGATGGCGATATCGATCTCGCCGCCCTGCACCAGGTCCACATAGGCCGGATTGTTGATCAGGGTCAGCACCTTTTTGGCGCCCAGACGCTTGGCCAGCATCGAGGACATGACGTTGACCTCGTCATCGTTGGTCAGCGCGCAGAAGATGTCGCACTCCTCGATGTTTTCTTCGAGCAGCAGCCGCTTGCTGGTGGCGCTGCCGTGCAGCACCACAGTGCGTTTCAGATTTTCGGAGAGCTGGGTGCAGCGCTCGAGATTCTGTTCGAGAATCTTGACCTGATAGTCCTGCTCGAGCGTTTCGGCCAGTCGCTCGCCGATGTTGCCGCCGCCGCCGATCATCACCCGGCGAAAGCCGCGGTCGACGCGCCGGAGCTCGCCCATGACGGTGCGAATGTCCTTGCGCGCGGCGATGAAAAACACCTCGTCATCGGCCTCGATCACGGTATTGCCGCGCGGCATGATCGGTCGGTTGCGCCGATAGATGGCCGCTACCCGCGTGTCGACGTTGGGCATGTGGCGACGCAGAAATGCCAGCTCCTGACCCACCAGCGGGCCGCCGTAGTAGGCCTTGACCGCCACCAGCTGCGCCAGGCCGTTGGCAAAATCCAGTACCTGCAGCGCGCCGGGATACTCGATCAGACGACGGATGTGGTTGGTCACCACCTGCTCGGGGCTGATCAGTACATCGATCGGGATGGCGTCCTGAGAAAACAGCCCCTTGCTGGTCAGATACTGGGTCGCGCGCACCCGGGCAATCTTGGTCGGCGTGCTGAAAAGCGTATGGGCCACCTGACAGGCCATCATGTTGACTTCATCGGAGTTGGTCACCGCAATCAGCATGTCGGCGTCCTCGGCCCCGGCCTCTTTCAGGGTGATCGGGTAGGAGCACACGCCCTGCACGGTCCTTAGATCCAGACGCGTGCTCAGATCACGCAGGCGAACGCTGTCGACATCCACCACGGTGATGTCGTTGTCTTCATGCGCCAGATGCTCGGCCAGCGTACCGCCTACCTGGCCGGCGCCCAGAATGATGATTTTCATGACGAGGGTCCGAAAGGTGATGAGGCAAGATCAATGGCGGGGAATGTTGGCACCAAACGGCGACCAGGGGAAGGGTGAGAAGGGGGCTGACAAAAACGTAAAAGCGGCAGCCAGAAGCTGGCTGCCGCGCGGGCATCACTCGAGGGTGAAGCCGACCTTGATGCTGACCTGCCAGTGGGCCACTGTGCCGTTTTCGATGTTGCCGCGGGTCTCGGTGACCTGGAACCACTGCATGTTCTCGATGGACTGGCTGGCCTTGGTCAGGGCATTTTGCACGGCTTCCTCGATGCTGGTCTCGGAAGAGCCGGTCAGTTCGACGGACTTGTAGACATGATCGCTCATGGTGTTTTTCCTTTAACGTGGCCCCTGTGCGTCAGGCGTCAGGGGGGTCCATTGATGTGGTATCGACGATCGCGATACCGCTGTGTTCCAGCCGCCGATATGTCGCGGTGTCGGAGTCAAAGGACACCGGACGACTCAGCGGCCAGAGAAATCGGGTATTGAATCCTGCGCTGTGGGCATCCTCGGCGGTCCAGAGCACACAGACCTCGCGAGCCAGCCCGCAGACGGATACCTCGGTCACGCCTCGCTCCTGCAGCCAGCCGGCAAGTCCGGTGGACGGCCTTGTACCTCTGGGCCCCGGGTTGTCACGAAAGGCGCTGTAGCTGTCCACGCGCGGGTCGCTGCCCTTGCGGATGATGACATCGGCCAGCGACCAGTCGAGTCGTGTGTCCAGCACGGCCCCGGCAGTGGCACGCACGCAGTGATCCGGCCAGAGCGTCTGCTCTTCACCATACAGCTCGATCGTATCAAAAGGCTGATGGTTGCCATGGCTGCTGGCAAAGGAGATATGGCCGGCCGGATGCCAGTCCTGAGTGGCCACGATGTGGCCGTACTCGCCGCTGCGCATGGCAGCCTGTATCCCCTCGACGATTTCATGGCCGCGGGCGCAGGGCAGCGCGCCGCCGGGCATGAAATCAACCTGCAGGTCCACCACGATCAGCGCGCACTGTTCAACTGGCGGCCTTGCCCCGGGCATGTCGGTATCGCGATGTGAGTAGGCCATGGGGTGTCAGGTGTCCGGCAGTCAGGATGGCCTTTAGTATCGAAGGCGCCTGCCCATCTGACAAGCGCCGGCATGTGAAAGCTTGTTGCCGGCGCCGGTCGGGGCATTTTATCAGGCGGTGGACTTTTCAAGCAGCGCGTAGAAAAAGCCGTCATGGCCGTCGGGTGTCGGCATCAGCTGGCGGCCTTCACCGGCGCTCTGGCCCCAGTCGGCCGTGATCGGGCATGCGCGCGCATCCGGCGTGCGGGCCAGAAACGCTGCAATCTGCTCGGCGTTTTCCTCCGGCAGCACCGAGCAGGTGGCATAAAGCAGCCGCCCGCCGGGCGCCAGACGCTGCCACTGGGCCTCCAGCAGGCGCGCCTGCAGCGCGGCCAGTTCGGCAATGTCCTCGTCCCGGCGCAGCGCCTTGATGTCGGGATGACGGCGTATGACGCCGGTGCCGGAACAGGGGGCGTCCAGCAAAATGCCATCAAAGGGTGTCCCGTCCCACCAGTCATCCGTGGTGGCATCCGCGGCTTCAAGAGTGGCCGAAAGCTTCAGGCGAGCCAGCGTCTCGCGCACGCGCTCAAGGCGGTGAGCATCGCTGTCCAGCGCGGTCACGGCGCTGTCGGGGGCGCACTCCAGCAGGTGGGCGCTCTTGCCGCCCGGCGCGCTGCAGGCATCAAGCAGGCGCAGCGGTGTTGCACGCCCGTCAAGATCCTTCAGCAGCAGCGCAGCGGCCAGCTGGGCCGCCTCGTCCTGAACGCTGACGTCACCGTCCTGAAACCCCGGCAGCTGTTCAACATCACAGGGCGTCTCAAGCGTCAGACCGTCATCACTGAACGCACATGCGCGTGCGGCCAGACCGGCCCCTTCCAGGCGCTCAAGCCAGTCTGCACGCGACTGATGGGCTCGATTGACGCGCAGCGTCATGGGGCCGGGCACATTGTTGGCCGCCGTAATCTCGCGCCACTGATCGGGCCAGGCTTTCTCCAGCCGGGTCAGCATCCACTGCGGATGCCAGTGGGCGGCAGCAGATGTTTTTTCGACCTCTGCCAGCAGCGTGTCACGTTCGCGATCGGCGCGGCGCAGGCAGCCGTTGATGACCCGGGTGGCCCACTCCTTGTTGAGCTCGCGCGCGCCGCCAGCGGTTTCGCCCACGGCGGCGTGAGTGGGGATGCGCATGTGAAAGAGCTGATACAGCCCGACCAGCAGCAGGGCATGAATGTCCTGATCGCGCTGCTTGAAAGGCGATTTCAGAAGTTTTGCCGCGACGGCTTCAAGCTGGGGCAGGGCGCGACACACACCAAAGCACAGCGCCCGGTAGAGACCCTGATCCCGCGCGGCAATGCCCTCGGGGATCTCGCCGGACAGCGACCCCTGCTGGCTCAGGACGGGGGCCAGGTTCTGCGCAGCATGGGCCCGCACGCCCATGGGATATTTTGGCTTTTGCGTACGTTGACGACTCATTGATCGGTTCCCAGCAGTGTACCGGCGGCAAACTGATCGCGCCGGCTATTGAGCAGTTCATGGGCCGGCAGCATTTTGCCGCCCGGCAATTGGGCATGGGTGATGCGCAACACACCCTCGCCGCAGGCCACACACAGGGCATCTGCCTCGGCGTCCAGCAGCTGACCGGCCAGGGCATCGGATTCGCCCTCCCGCGCGTCACGCGCCTGGGCATGCCAGAGTCGCAGCGTCTCGCCATGAAGGGTGGTCCAGGCGACCGGAAAGGGGTTGAACGCCCGAACGCGCTGCGAAAGGGCGGTGGCGCTCTGGCTGAAGTCGAGCCGGGCCTCGGCCTTGCTCAGCTTGGCGGCATACGTCACGCCGTCTTCGGGCTGGGGCGTGGCCGGCAGCTGATCGTCACTGAGGCGATCAAGCGCCTCGATCAGGGCCGTGGCGCCAATGCCGGCGAGGCGGTCATGCAGCGTGGCGGCCGTGGTGGTGTCATCGATGGGCGTGTGGACCGTCAGCAGCATGTCGCCGGTATCAAGGCCTTCATCCATGGCCATGAGGGTCACGCCGCTGTCGCGATCGCCGGCCTCGATGGCGCGCTGGATCGGCGCCGCCCCGCGCCAGCGCGGCAGCAGGGAGGCGTGAACGTTGATGGCACCGCGTCGCGGGATATCCAGCACGGCGCGCGGCAGAATCAGGCCATAGGCGACCACGACCAGTACATCGATGTCGGCCTCGATCAACGGCGCGTGGGTGTCCGGCGTTTTCAATTTCTCGGGCTGATGCACGGCAAGGTCGTGTTCCAGTGCCAGTGCCTTGACCGGGGAGGGCGTCAGGCGACGGCCGCGCCCGGCCGGGCGGTCGGGCTGGGTGTAGACACAGCAGATCTCGTGATGGCTTTCGAGCAGGGCACGAAGATGTTCGGCGGCAAACTCCGGCGTGCCGGCAAAGGCAATGCGAAGGGGGCTGGGCATGGCGTGGTCCTGAAAGACGTCAGCGCCCCTGCAGGGGGCGCTGATAAAGGGAACGGGCCGTCAGCGACGAGCGGCAAAGGGGCTCAGGAGGTCGTTTTCTGGCGCTTGAGCATCTTCTTTTTGACCCGATCGCGCTTGAGCGGCGACAGATAGTCGACAAACAGCACGCCTTCCAGATGGTCCGCTTCATGCTGGATGCAGTGAGCGAGCAGGCCATCGGCTTCCAGCTCATAGGACTTGCCGTTGCGATCCTGCGCCTTGAGATGCACCCGCAGGGCACGGGGCACTTCGGCGTAGTATTCCGGAATCGACAGGCAGCCTTCCTGCAGCGGTTCGCGTTCCTCGCCCAGCAGGGTCACTTCCGGATTGACCAGCGCCAGCGGCTGGTTTTTCTCTTCGCTGACATCCATCACGATCACGCGGCGATGCACGTCGACCTGCGTGGCGGCAAGGCCGATGCCCGGGGCGTCATACATGGTTTCAAACATGTCATCGATCAGGCGACGCACCTCGTCATCGACCTCGGTTACGGGCTCGGCACGGGTTCGCAGGCGTTCATCGGGATATTCAAGAATCGTCAGTAGAGCCATGTTCGTATCTGTTGTGGGGTCGCCATCCGAGCGATTCGAGGGTCACTATGGGTCAAGAAGGTCAGGATGGCGGCCGTAAATGCATGAATGGATTCACTCCGTATGGCGCCCATTGTAGTGCGCAGGCGTTGGCAACGGAACCGACAGCAGAGCGAAGATGACATGAAACGGCAAGGGACAGGGAACAGGTGCCGCGGCGTTCGGCAGGGAGCAGGGCTTGTGGCGCTGACGGTGGTCATGGCGGCGGTCGCTGTCGTCTCCTCCGGCAGGGTGGATGCGTCACCGGCCGGCGCGTCGGACAATGTCACGACCCTGTCGCCCCGGCTGCGCTTTTTGCCGCTGGATCAGCCGGGCGAGCCCGTCAATATCTCGGCCTGGTCGCAGGCACTGATGGACTATCGCATTGTCGAGTCACAAGCCGTTTCGCCAGCAGCCTACGTGGTCAGCGGCAGCGAGGGGCGTCTGCTCAGCGGCGCTGGCGATCAGGTGCTGGCACGCCACGTTCAGGGGCGTCCGGGGCAGCGGTTTGGCCTCTATACCCCGGGGGCACTGCTTGAAGATGATCAGGGCCGGGCGCTGGGACAGGTCATGATCCGTCAGGGGGTGGTGCGTCTTGAGCGCTCGGGGTCGCCATTGTCGACGCTCACCGTTGAAAAAAGCCCGCGGGAGGTGAGTGCCGGGGCGCATCTCATGGCGCTCGATGGCTGGGTGCCCCCGGCGCAGCTGGTGCCCCGGGCGGCCCCCGCCGGCACGCAGGGACGCATTATTGACCGTCCCGGTGCCGGACGCATGGTGGGGCTGCGCGATATCGTGGTGATCGATCTGGGTCGCCACCGGGTCACACCCGGCATGCGTCTGCGCGTACAGGGCGAGGCCGAAAGCGTGACTGATCCGGTGACCCATGAGTCGCTGGCGCTTGACGGTGGCGTGCTCGGAGAGCTGCTGGTCGTTCGCACGTTTGAGCAGGCAAGCCTGGCGCTGGTAACGCGCGCCGGGCTGCCCATGGCCACGGGAGATCGCGTGGAGGCAATCGGTGATGACTGAGACCACGCAACCCGATACGCCTCGCCAGTGGCTGGCGCTGTCGATGCTGCCACGGGTGGGCGCGCGGCGTCTCATGGCACTCAGACAGGCTGCCCCTGTCTGGCCCGAGGGGTGGCTTGCCCGGCTACCCGAAGAGGCTGCACAGATGCTGCGTTACTATCTTCAAATGCCCGGACAGGGCGCGTTGCACGACCGGGTCGAGGCGGCCATGGCGTGGCTTGAACACGATGAGCAGCATCACCTGCTGACGCCGGGTCATCCGGCCTGGCCGGCCATGCTGGAGGAGCTGCCGGACCCACCGCCGGTACTGTGGGCCTGGGGGAGGCTCGAGGCGTTGTCGTCTCCGGCGCTGGCAGTCGTGGGCACGCGACGGCCCACCCGCGAGGGGCAGGACAACGCCTGGCGACTGGCGCGTGACATGGCGGCCGCCGGCTATGGTGTTGTCAGCGGGCTGGCACTGGGGGTGGATGGCTGCGCCCATCATGGCGCGCTGGAGGCGCGAGGTGCGACCATCGCCGTTTTGGGCTGTGGCGTCGATGTGCTCTACCCGCGCACGCATGCTCGCCTGCGTCAGCAGCTGCTGGCGGGTGGCGGGCTGCTCCTGTCCGAACATCCGCCCGGAACAAGGGCCCATCCGCAGCACTTTCCGCGGCGCAATCGCATTATTACGGGACTGTCACTGGGCGTGCTGGTGGTCGAGGCGGCCATGGCCAGCGGCTCGCTGGTCAGCGCCAGGCTTGCCATGGAACAGAACCGGGAGGTGTTTGCCCTGCCAGGGTCGCTGCATAACCCGCAGGCGCGCGGCTGCCTGTGGCTGATTCGTGAAGGCGCCCGGCTGGTCACCTGTCTGGAGGACATTGTTCAGGAGCTCCCCGAGCGGCAGTGGTGTGGCGCGACGCTCGCTCCCGCGGCCCCCGAACCTGGCGCGCCTGATGCTATTCCATCCATTGCTGCCACCGTTGCGCCACCGTTGGAAAAAAGCCCCGAGGACCCGCTCTGGCAGTGGCTTGACGATACCCCCGTTCCGGTCGATGCGCTTGTCGAGCGCACCGGCGACTCGATCACCGCGCTGCAGTCGCGGCTTCTCATGCTGGAGCTTGATGGCTGGGCGGCGCAGGTCGCCGGCGGCTGGGTCCGCAGGCTGGCATGAGATACACTGCCCACCTGATTGGGGCAATGGTATTCACGCAGCATGTCTTCACACGTCAACGCTTCTCCTGTTCAACCTCAGCTTTTGAAGGACGCCGCCATGCATCTGCAGGCCGGCGGTGTCGTGGCATACCCGACGGAGGCCGTCTGGGGGCTGGGCTGTGATCCCGACAACACCGCCGCACTTGAGCGTCTCGTAGCCCTCAAGGCACGTGATCCCGCCAAGGGGCTGATTTTGATTGCCTCTCGCATCGAGCAGTTTGCCCCCTGGCTTGCCGGTCTTGATGACGCGCAACACGCTCGGCTCGAGGCCAGCTGGCCGGGACCCGTGAGCTGGCTGGTACCGGACAATGGCCGCGCGCATCCGCTGGTGCGCGGCGAGCATGCGAGCGTGGCCCTGCGGGTCAGCGACCACCCGCTGGTCGGGGCGCTGTGTGACGCCTTCGGCGGGCCGCTGGTATCGAGCTCGGCCAACCGGGCCACCGAGGCGCCGTGTCGCTCTGCCTCGGAGATCAAAAGCGTCTTCGGGACCCGTGTCCTGATCGTGGACGGCCCGCTGGGCGGTCGGACGCGACCCAGCGAGATCCGCGATCTGCTCACCGATGATGTGCTGCGCGACTAGCCCTGTCCCCGCCATACACTGCCCGTCATGGCTTGAAACGATCGCCATGACCCTGCTGGAGAGACACCGTGTCACATGCCTATCTCGAAAGGGTGAAACACTACCTGCTGGACTTTCAGGATCGGCTCTGTCAGGCGCTGGCCCGCGCCGATGGCCACGCTGATTTCGTGGAAGATGCCTGGACGCGCGAAGATGGCGGCGGCGGTCGCTCGCGAGTGATCACCGATGGCGCCGTGTTTGAAAAGGGCGGCGTCAATTTCTCCCACGTTTTTGGTGAGAACCTGCCGCCGTCGGCCTCCGCCGCGCGCCCGGAGCTGGCCGGGCGCAGCTTTCATGCCGTTGGCGTCTCCTGGGTGTTGCACCCGCATAACCCGCATTTGCCCACCACCCACGGCAACGTGCGCTTTTTTATCGCCGAAAAGGAAGGGGAAGACCCGGTCTGGTGGTTCGGCGGCGGCATCGATCTGACACCTTACTATCCGGTGTTTGAGGATGTGGTGCACTGGCACCGCACCGTCCATGATGCCTGCGCCCCTTTCGGCGATGATGTCTACGCCCGCTACAAGCGCTGGTGCGACGAGTATTTCTATCTCAAGCACCGCGATGAAACCCGCGGTGTGGGCGGTCTGTTCTTTGATGACGTCAACGAAGAGGGCTTTGAGCAGAGCTTTGCCTTTCAGCAGGCGGTGGCCGAATCCTTCGTGCCGGCCTATGTGCCGATCGTCGACAAGCGCCGCGAAACCCCTTACGGCGAGCGGGAGCGCAACTTCCAGAACTATCGGCGCGGCCGCTATGTCGAGTTCAATCTGGTCTACGACCGCGGCACGCTGTTCGGGCTGCAAAGCGGCGGGCGCACCGAATCGATTCTGATGTCGATGCCGCCGGTGGCCCACTGGGCCTATCAGTATCAGCCCGAGGAGGGCTCTCCCGAGGCCGAGCTGTATACGCACTATCTGCATGCGCGTGACTGGCTCGAGGAGGGCGATCCGGCATGAGTGAGTCGCCGCTTTACGCTGTCTTTGGTCATCCCGTGGCGCATTCGAAATCGCCCATGATCCATGCCGGCTTCGCCGCGCAGCTGGGGGATCCGGTGTGCTATGAGGCCCGCCTGGCACCGGTTGATGATTTCCCGGGGTGCTGGCGGGCCTTCATGGCCGAGGGCGGTCTGGGCGCCAACGTCACCGTGCCCTTCAAGCAGGAAGCCGCGGCGCTGGCCGACCGGCTGAGCGAGCGCGCCAGACTCGCCGGCGCGGTCAATACGCTGATCGTGACCGAAGACAGCACGGTCGTTGGGGACAATACCGACGGCGCCGGGCTGCTGCTGGATCTTGAGCGGCTCGGGGCACCGCTTGCGGACGCGCGCATTCTGGTGCTGGGGGCCGGTGGGGCGGTGCGCGGGGTCATCGACCCGCTGCTTGAAACCGGGCCGGCCGAGCTGGTCATTGCCAATCGAACGGTGGAAAAGGCCACGGCACTGGCCGAGCTGTTTAATGCCCGGGGCAGGGTATGCGGCTGCGGTTTTGAAGCGATCGATGGCCGCTTTGATCTGGTCATCAATGCCACCAGTGCCAGCCTTGCCGGTGCGCTGCCGCCGCTGCCGGAGACGCTGTTCAACGAGGGGGCGCTGGCCTACGACATGATGTACGGCGCTGCCCCCACCGTCTTTCTCGAGTGGGCGCAGGCCTTCGGGGTGCGCTGTGTGGACGGGCTGGGCATGCTGGTCGGCCAGGCGGCCGAATCCTGGTATCAGTGGCGCGGTACGCGCCCTGATACCACGCCCGTGCTGGACGCGCTGCGGGCCGATCTTCGCTGACCGGCCCGGCAGTGCTCAGGAGCTGACGTTGCCGCAGCTGGGGGTATGGCCGGCCGCGCGTGCCTGCTCCGAGAGCTTGAGCGCGCTTTGCATGCGGCCCTTGAGGGCCTCGCTGCGCTCGCCGCTGTTGGGGTGGGTCGAGGCCCACTCCGGGGGCTGGCCGCCGCCGGCGCTGGCCATGTTCTGCCACAGCGCGATACTGGCCTGCGGGTCAAAGCCGGCGCGTGCCATCAGATCCAGACCCAACAGGTCGGCCTCGCTCTCCTGGCGGCGTGAGTAGGGCAGCAGCACGCCATACTGAGCGCCGGCACCCAGAAGCTGGGCCAGCGCGTTGTTACCCGTCACGGACTGCACCACGCCCAGTCCGGTACTGGTCAAGGACTGGGTCGAGGTGCGCTCGTTGGCATGGTTGGCCAGCACGTGGGCCATCTCGTGACCAACGACCGTGGCGATCTGGTCCTGATCCTTTGCCACCTTCATCAACCCCGTATTGATCACGACGTAGCCGCCGGGCAGGGCAAAGGCGTTGGGTTCCTCATCCTGATAGACCCCAACGGTCCATTTCGACGGTCCCTGGCCCTCGGGCAGCGTGTCGATGATGGCATCGGCAATGCAGGTGACATAGCGGCCATCACGGCCGGTGGCCTGTTTGTGATTCTGGCGATACTCCTCGAAGGCCTGCTGGCCCTGCTGGTCGATCTCGCTGCTGTCAAACAGCGACAGCTGAGAGCGTCCCAGCGGCGAGGTGGTGCAGGCACTCAGGCCAAGGCTCAGAGCCAGTGCGCTCAGCATGGTCTTGCGCATCATGAACGGCAACACTCCTGTAAATGGTCGATGGACCCGACTGGACGCGCGCCAGGAGGGCACGGCAGGATAGCGGGATCATTGTCACATGACAGCATAACCCGATGCGGAGCCCTGAATGAATGAGCAGTTGAGCACACGCCTTCTGAACCTGCTGGACCGACTGGAACCGCTGTTACCGCCCGAGCAGGCCCCCATCGACTGGTCGCGCGATGTGGCCGCCCTCTGGCAGCGCCATGCGCTGGGCGGACGGCTGACGCCGGTGGCGCCGCGCGATAGCGTCAGCGTGGCCGAGCTGATCGGCATCGAGAGTCAGAAAACGGCGCTGGTCGAGAACACCCGCACCTTTCTGCGCGGACGGCCGGCCAACCATGCGCTGCTGTGGGGCGCCCGCGGGACCGGCAAGTCCTCGCTGATCCGGGCGCTGATCAACGATCTGGCCGGTGAGGGCCTGCGCCTGATTCAGGTCGACCGCCACGATCTGGTGGGGTTGCCCACCCTGGTGCAAACGCTCAGAGGCAGTGACTATCGCTTTATCGTCTACTGTGACGATCTCTCCTTTGAAGGCAGCGATGACGCCTACAAGGCACTCAAGAGCGTGCTGGATGGCACCCTGACCGGACCGCCGGACAATGTGTTGCTTTATGCCACCTCCAACCGGCGTCATCTGCTGCCGGAGAGCATGGCCGACAACAGTAATACGCAGGTCGTGGGCGGCGAAATTCACCATGGTGACGCTGTCGAGGAGAAGATTTCACTCTCCGACCGGTTCGGGCTGTGGCTGTCGTTTTATCCCTTTGATCAGGAGACCTATCTTGCGACCTGCGCCCACTGGGTTGCCCATCTGGGGGGGATGTTCGATGAGGCGGCAGACGCCGAAGCGCGTCGCTTTGCGCTGGCACGGGGCGTGCGCAGTGGCCGCGCGGCCTGGCAGTTCGCCATCGCCTGGACCGGGCGCGACAATACCCTCGAGAACGCCGGGGTCGACTAAAGCAGGGCTGAAAGTGGCGTGTCCCGAGTCAGCATGTTCGGTCGTTGATGCCACACTGAATGCTTTGATCAATGGAGCGTGATTTGATGAGAACAATGACAAAAGCGGTCATGGGAATGTTGCTGCTGACCGGCATGGCGGCAGGGCCGGTGCTGGCCGGCGCTTCCGACAGCCACAGCGAGCAGCAATCCCGGAGCAGCGAGCAGGGCGAACGTCTTTCCGGCAGTGCCATTCGCGACAACATTCTGGGCCATCGTGTGACCGGAGCCATGGCCGACGGCAGTCAATACAGTGAAGCCTACCGCGTCGATGGCACCATCGAAGGCGAGGACTATACCGGTCAATCCACGATCGAAAATGATCGGATGTGTCTTGACTACGGCAGCGGCGAGACCACCTGTTATCAGATCCGCATGACAGGAGACAACCGCATCGAGTGGCTTTCCGATGGTGAGGTGGTGGGAGAGGGCACCCTGAGCGCGATCGAGTAACCCCTTTGGGTAGATCGAATAACATCTCTGGGTAACATGGAAACCGGCGCTCTGGCGTCGGTTTTTTCATGGCTGCAGGGTGTCACGGTCTCTGGCGGTCGGGGCGGGTGATGCCGGCGCTGTGTCGGCTGCAGGTGTGGCGCGTTCCGGCGGTGCGGGAAGCGTGGCGGCGCTGTCCTGTGTGCCGCCATCGCCGATGTCCAGCGTAATGGTCGGGGCTGGAATCAGCTGCGCCATCTGGCCATCCAGGCGGGGTGTCAGGGAAAGCGTACTGCCCGCCGGCAGCTGCTGACGAACGGCCAGACGCTGTGCCAGTGTCAGCAGTTGTTGGTCGTAGGCAGTGCCTTCGCGTTCAGGCGTGTCGGGGAACAGCTCGATCGGCAAACGCAGGGTGGTCGGCTCGCCGCCGCGCAGTGCCACGGGTTCGTTCACGTCGCCAGTGACCGGCTCGGCGCCCGGCACCACAAGTCGCCAGGCGTAGCCTGCCAGTGTCACATCGGGTGCGGCGTCCGGTGGGGTCAGAGACAGCGGCAGATCGAGGCTGACCGGCATGCCGGCCAGATCAAGTCCGGCCCGGGCCAGCGCCGTGGGTTCCAGCGTCAGCGCATCCACGGGGACCGCCCAGCGGCCGATGCGCACGTTTTCCACGCCCATTGACTGCAGCGCCAGCCGGCCCAGCATGAAGCTTGCCTGTGGCAGGGCGAAACAGCCGGCCAGGGACAGGATGATGGCCATCAGCAGTGTCGGTCGGTATCGAGGCTTGCCCTGTCTCATCACGGACTCCCATCCATCGGGCGTTGAATGAACGCCTTCTGATGAAAGTCTGACCTGGATTGACGTCAAAGTCATACCAGGTCTTTTAATCATGAGTCTGACAGACTTTTAGCGTCGGTTCTTGCGAGCTTCCTTCGTGCGGGCAAGCTGGCGCGCCTTGGCCTTTTCACGGTCGCTGTCGCCGCTGTTTTTGTCATAGGGGTTGTCGCCGGAGCGGAACTCGAAGCGAATCGGCGTGCCCTTCACCTTGAGCACCTTGCGAAAGGTATTAATCAAAAAACGCTTGTAGGCGTCGGGCAATGAATTGGTCTGATTGCCGTGAACCACGATCAATGGCGGATTGGCGCCGCCCTGGTGTGCCATGCGCAGCTTGATGCGACGACCGTTGACCAGCGGCGGCTGATGCTCGCTGACCGCGTCCTGCAAAAGCGTCGTCAATCGGTTGGTAGACCAGCGTGCCGTGGCCGAGGCAAAGGCGCGCTCGATGGAGGGATAAAGGTCTCCCACAGCGGTGCCGTGCAGCGCCGAAATGAAGTGCAGGTCGGCGTAATCGGCAAACCCCAGACGTCTTTTGATGTCAGAGCGCATCTTCTCGCGGGCTTCCTGCTCGAGGCCGTCCCACTTGTTGACGGCCAGCACCAGTGCCCGTCCGGTGGTCAGCACATAATCCAGCAGATGGAGATCCTGCTCGACCAGCCCGGTGCGTGCATCGAGCACCACGATGGCCACGTTGCACTCCTTGATGGCATCCAGAGTCTTGATGATCGAAAATTTCTCGGCGGCCAGACTGATGTTCTTGCGCCGCCGCACGCCGGCCGTGTCGATCAGCACATAGGGCTGGCCGCGGCGCTCGAAGGGGATTTCAATGGCATCGCGCGTAGTACCGGCCTCGTCAAAGACCACGACGCGCTCCTCGCCCAGCAGCCGATTGACCAGAGTGGACTTGCCCACGTTGGGGCGGCCGACCACGCCGATTCGGATGCCGTTGGCGACCAGGTCCGGGTGGGTCTCTTCGGCTACCTCGGGGAAGGGCTCGAGAACGTGTTCGATCAGGGTAGTAACGTTGCGTCCGTGGGCGGCGGCAATGGCATGGGGGTCGCCCAGTCCCAGCGCCCAGAAATCGGCGGTGGCGATCTCTTCCTGCAGGCCGTCACTTTTGTTGACCACAAGCCAGGTCTTTTTCTGGTTGACGCGCAGATGGTTGGCGATGGCCTCATCGGCCGGCATGATCCCGGCACGGGCGTCCACCATGAAAAAGACGATATCGGCTTCATCGATGGCCAGCAGCGACTGTTCGGCCATGGCCGCATCGATCCCCATCTCGTCACCACTGATACCGCCGGTATCGATGACCGTGTAGGGCTTTTCGCCCAGCTGACCATTGCCGTAGTGGCGGTCGCGGGTCAGGCCGGGGAAGTCTGCCACAATGGCATCACGCGAGCGCGTGAGGCGATTGAACAGCGTGGATTTGCCGACGTTGGGTCGGCCGACGAGTGCGATAACGGGATTCATGAGGGTCCTGCACAATAGAGGGAGCGGGCTGTCGGTTTAACGAAGGACAGCGCTGATACCGTCCGTCCGGATCGAGGCATTCTAACCCGAAAGGCATGGGTATTCGAAATGTGTGACACGCCATGTCAGGGCGGGTGATAAATGAACGGGCCTTCCGGTTTGATACCGGAAGGCCCGCGCTGGGAGTACCGCTCGAGACCGGCTTACCGGCTGCCCATCTCCGTGAGGGCGTAGGCAATGAGCTCGCCGTCGTTGGTCAGCACGAAGACATGCTCGCCGTCGGTCAGCGGCGTAATGCTGATGCCGTCGCCGCCCGGACGGGTGCGGCCTTCCTGCTCACCGCTCTGGGCGTTGATGATGTGCAGATAGCCCTGATAGTCGCCGACCACCAGCTTGTTATCAACAAATACCGGTGCGCTCAGGGATCGGCCTTCCAGGGCGTCCTGGTTCCAGATGACGCGGCCGTTGTTGGCATCAAGCGCCATGATGTGGCTGTCGGCCGTGACCGTGAAGAGGTAGTCGCCGACCAGCACCGGGGTGTGATAGCTGGACTGCTCGCGGTCCCACAGCGGCTGGCCGTTACGGGCATCGAGTGCCATGACACGGCCGTTGTAGCTGGTCACGAACAAACGACCGTCCTGGGTCAGCACCGGCTGGCCGTCAAGATCCACCAGCTGCTCGACTTCGGTACGTCCCTGGGGGACAGCGACGCGCAGATCCCACAGCTGCTGGCCGCTGCGATTGTCGAAGGCAGCCAGGCGGCCGTTGGCAAACCCGGCAAACGAAACCGGATCAATGGTACGTGGTGCGCCGGTGCCGCGCAGGGTCAGGGCCGGCTGGGAGGAGGCGTAGAGCCACTGCTGATCGCCGGTAAAGCGATCAAGCGAGGTGAGCGTGCCATCCACACTCTGGACCACGACCTGGCCGCTGTTGAGCTGCGGCGGGGCGATCACTTCGCTGGACACTCGCGAGCGCCAGACGATCTCGCCGTTGTCCTCGTCAAGGACGACGACCTCGCCATTGCGGGTACCGGCAAAAAGCTGTCCGCTGTCCGCTGTCAGGCCGCTGGAGATAGGCGTGTCCAGCCGCTTTTCCCATTCGATCTGTCCGTTGTCGCGATTGATGGCCTTGACGTTGCCTTCGGCATCGCTGGCATAGATCGTGTCGCCCGAAATGGCCGGCGAGATCGGGTAGCGGGCACGGGTCAGCGAGCCGATGCCCCGTGACCAGAGCCCGTTCACGTTGACGCTTTGATCGATACTGGTCAGCTCGCGGGGCTGGGTGCCGGTCTGCACGTTGCCCGAACAGCCAGCCAGCACCACCAGTGAGGTGGCGCACAGCAGGGCGCCCAGCGGTTTGGCCATCAGCGCGAGTCGCTTGATGCCCGTGCGTGAAGAAGAGCCGTTTTCAAGCGTGCTCATGAAGCCTCCTGAGGCGCCAGATCATCGAGTTTGAGTTGTATGCCGGAGAGCTCCTGGTCGTTCTCGCGCGCCAGATTGACGGCGTCCTGCCAGGCACTACGCGCCTCGTCGGTATTGCCCAGCGCCAGCTGGACATCACCGCGGATGTCGGCGCCGCGCGCGGCCATGGCCTCGGGCAGCTGCAGGCCTTCGAGCGTACCAAGCGCCTGTTCGGCCTTGTCCTGACCCAGCTGTACGCGGGCCAGCTCCAGACCCGACATCGCTCGGATCTCGTCGCGATCGCTGCTCTGGCGTACCGCGTCAAGTGCCTGCTCGGCCGCCGGCAGGTCATTGCCGTCCACGGCCAGACGGGCCTGGATCATGCCGGCCAGATCGGCATACAGGGTGCCGCCGTGCTGATCACGAATGGCATCAATGATGCTCTGTGCGGCCTGGCGGCCGCTGTCATCAAGGCTGTCCCGGGAGGTCAGCTGGATCAGCTGCTGGTACTGGAGCGAGGCAGCCTCGGACTGCGCCTGCTGATGGTCCTGCCACCAGTGCCAGGCAAATAGACCGGCGCCCGCGATGATGATCCCGCCCAGAATCGGCTTGGCGTAGTTGTGCCAGAAGCGTTTGGCAGCCGCCAGCTGATCGTCTTCTTCGTTAATATTCAACTGATCCGCCACGTGCGGCACTCCTGTAGGTTCGATCTCATGACAGTCTCTGCCGGGTAGTCGAGAAAACGCTAAAGTCGGGTCGACAGGCCGCTGTCCGCCGGGCGCTCGTCGATCCAGCGTGAAAGGCGATCGACCAGCGAGGCGATATCCAGCTGCTGCTGGGGCGTTTCACCGCGCAGATCCTTGAGCGTCGCCGTACCGGCTGCCAGTTCCTCTTCGCCCAGCATGACGGCAAAGCGGGCACGGCTCTTGTCAGCCTTTTTGAGCTGGCTCTTGAAGCTGCCACCGCCGCAGTGTACCTGGACACGCAGACCGGGCAAGCGGCCGCGCAGGGTTTCACCCAGCACCAGCAGCTGCGTGTCGACACCTTCGCCCTGACCCGTCAGATAGACGTCGAGAATGTCTTCGGCGGCTTTGGGTACCAGATCAAGGGTTTCCAGCAGCAGGATCAGGCGCTCAACGCCCATGGCAAAGCCGACGGCCGGCGTTGGCTTGCCGCCCAGCTGCTCGACCAGACCATCATAGCGTCCGCCGGCACAGACGGTACCCTGACTGCCCAGCGCGGTGGTGGTCCACTCAAAGACCGTCCGGCTGTAGTAGTCCAGCCCGCGCACCAGCCGCGTGTTGATCACATACTCGATACCCAGCGCATCAAGACGCTGCTTCAGACCTTCGAAGTGAGCAACGGAAGCCTCGTCAAGGTGATCGATGAGCTTCGGCGCCGACTCGATCAGGGCCTGCATATCGGGATTTTTGCTGTCGAGAATGCGCAGCGGATTGCTGTCCAGACGGCGGCGGGCATCCTCGTCGAGCTGTTCCAGATGCGCGTTGAAATAGTCGACCAGCGTGGCGCGATAGGCATGACGCGCCTCGAGCGAGCCCAGCGAGTTGATTTCGAGCTGCACGTGATCAATCAGACCCAGCGCCTGCCAGAGGCGGGCAGACAGGGCGATCACTTCGACATCGATGTCCGGGCCTTCAAGACCAAAGACTTCCACGCCCACCTGATGGAACTGACGATAGCGGCCCTTCTGGGGGCGCTCGTGACGAAACATGGGGCCGGCATACCAGAGCCTTTGGGTCTGGTTGTGCAGCAGCCCGTTTTCGATGGCGGCGCGCACGACGGAGGCCGTGCCTTCCGGGCGCAGGGAGAGGCTGTCACCGTTGCGATCGTCGAAGGTGTACATCTCCTTTTCGACGATGTCGGTCACTTCGCCAATGGAGCGCTTGAAAAGCGCCGTCTGTTCGAGCACCGGCGTGCGCATCTCCAGATAGCCGTACTGCGCCATGAGCTGGCGCACGTGCTGCTCGAAGTACTGCCAGAGCGGCGAGCGCTCGGGCAGCAGGTCATTCATGCCTCGGATGGCCTGTAATTTACTGGACATTGATCGTTTATCGCTGCATTTCAAAAAAGGGCGCCCGGGCCTCAGGCGCGGGTGATGACATCCTGCTCTTCGGCTTCCTTGCGCGCCACGCGTTCCCGAATCAGTTTTTCGAGATCGTCGACAAGATGGTCATTGCGCAGCTTCTGGGCCGGTTTGCCATCGATGTAGATCAGGTTGGCGGGGCTGCCGCCGGTCAGACCGACATCGGTTTCCTTCGCTTCGCCCGGTCCGTTGACCACACAGCCGATGACCGAGACGTTCAACGGCGTCATGATGTCTTCAAGGCGCTCTTCCAGGGCGTTCATGGTGCCGATAACATCAAAGTTCTGGCGTGAACAGCTCGGGCAGGCGATAAAGTTGATCCCCTTGGCGCGCAGCTTCAGGCTCTTGAGCATGTCAAAGCCGACCTTGATCTCCTCGACCGGGTCGGCGGCCAGCGATACGCGAATGGTGTCGCCGATACCGTCCATCAAGAGCATACCGAGGCCGATCGAGGACTTGACCGTGCCCGAGCGCAGCCCGCCCGCTTCGGTGATTCCCAGGTGCAGCGGTTGCTCGATACGTCCGGCCAGATCGCGGTAGGCGGCGACCGCCATGAAAACGTCCGAGGCCTTGACGCTGACCTTGAAGTCGTGGAAGTCGAGTCGGTCGAGGTAGTCGATATGGCGCATGGCGGATTCGACCAGTGCGGCCGGCGTGGGCTCGCCGTACTTTTGCTGCAGATCCTTTTCCAGCGAGCCGGCATTGACGCCGATGCGGATCGGAATGCCGTTGTCGCGAGCGGCGTTGACCACCGCCTTGACGCGGTCTTCCCGGCCAATGTTGCCCGGGTTGATGCGCAGGCAGTCGGCGCCGAGTTCGGCCACGCGCAGAGCGATGCGGTAATCGAAATGGATATCGGTGACCAGCGGCACCGAGGTGCGCTGCTTGATCCTGCCGAACGCCTCGGCGCAGTCCATGTCCGGGACGGACACGCGGACAATGTCACCACCGGCGGCGGCAATACGCTCGATCTGTTCGACGGTGGCGTCGACGTCCAGCGTATTGGTATTGGTCATGCTCTGTACGGAAATGGGGGCATCGCCGCCCACGGGTACATTGCCGACGTAAATCTGGCGCGACTTGCGCCGTACGATCGGGGACTGGCTAATCATGATAAATCACTCCCCCAGGGTAAAACGGGCAACGTTGCTGCTGCCGACGTGTTGGGACATGTCAACGCGTTCGCCTCTGTAATCAATGGTGACCTGATCGGCATTGCCCACCGTCAGGCGAAAGGGCGGCACGCCTTCGATCGTGGCGGTGGTGCCACTTTGCTGCAAACCGCGCAGTACGGTGGTGCCGTTGGCATCACGAACATCCACCCATGACTCGCTGCCAAAACTCATCTGCATGTTGCGACCGCTGATTGCCGGATCGACCCCCGGCTCCTCGTCGCTGCCGGTGTCGACCAGCCCGCCGGTCGCCCCGTTGCGGCCTTCGGGCGTGTCGACCTGAAGCGTGCCGGGCTCGGGAGTGGTGTCACCACCACCTTCGGCAACCCGGGTGGCGAGTGCCGTATCCACCGGGCCACTGGCGGTCATGTTACCCGAGCCGTCACCTGATGTGTTATCAGCAGCGCTCGGCGGTTCAGGCGCCGGCGGCAGATCGCGATCATCGGTGCTGTCCTGTTGCGCCACATTTGGTTCCGACATGTTGGTGTCGTCGCCATAGCCCGGCGCGCTCTCACGCCCCTCCCACCATAGCAGGGTCATGACGGCCAGTATGACCACAACGGCCAGGGTTGCCACCCGAAATGCGATGGCCCCCATGCGTGAGGGGGGCTTGATGCTGCTGATGGGGGCGACGCGGCGCTCATCCAGATCGCTTCGGCCATGAACCCGGTCATAGGCGGCAACGATGGCTCGATCGTCGATGCCCAGCAGGCGAGCGTAGGCGCGCAGATAGCCCCGACGATAGGTCGGAATCGGAATCTGCTCAAAGTTGTCACGTTCCATGTCGGCGACCAGCGACGGACGCAGATTCAGCTGCTCGGCGGCGTCTTCCAGATGCAGACGCTGGCGTTCGCGCTCTTCGCGCAGCATGTCACCGGCACTCGGTTCTCCGGCGGAAGAGGCGGGCTGTTCGCTCATGCAGAAAATTCCTTGTTCGGTCGTGGCACGAAATGTTCCTTTCCCGGCGTTTGACGCATGAAGGCCCTATCCATCATGCAGCGCCTCGCCATCGAGTCTTCGAGACAGCTGCGTGCTTTCGTCATCGGCACCTGCAAGCCGGACATAGCGTTCGAGCGACACGCGGGCGGCGTCACGCTGCTGGCGTTGATATTGTGCCCGGGCCAGTCCCAGCCAGGCGCGCGGCAGGCGCTCATCAAGCTGAATCGCACGCTCATAGGAGGCAAGCGCGGCGACATGATCGCCCAGGCGGTCACGACACTGGCCCAGGTTGGCAAAAAGCTGGGCGCGGCGCTCGTAGCGCAAGTCAGAGGTGGCCTGT
This sequence comes from Kushneria sp. EE4, assembly GCF_977968315.1. Next base: position 2,205,475 of record NZ_OZ386212.1, on the reverse strand, counting down.
TCGAGCTGTTCACACGCCTGGGGGATGCGATTCTGGCTGAATAGAAACGCCGCGTAATTATTGCGCGCCTGGGTAAAGGGGGTGCGTGCGCTCAGGGCACGCTGAAAATATTGATCGGCGCTGGCTGTCTCGCCCTGGCGTTGATAGATCAACGCCAGCCCCTGCAGAGCTTCGGGGTCGTTGGCGGAGATGTCGATGGCACGGTTGAAAGCCTGCTGGGCGCGCTCGAGATCGTCTCGCTGCAGATAGGCCATGCCCAGCTGGGTATAGGCCGTACTCGGCGATTCCTCGGACGAGGCGATGCTGCTGCCCTGGCTGGCACAGCCTGAAAGCGTTGTAACGGTCAGCAGGGCCGTTATAACCAGCAATGTCCTGAGGGTACAGCGCAAGTGAATCATCGACTTCCTGACGTGATGAACATGCCCGAATCTGTCAAATATTAGCGAAAGCGTTGACCATCAAAGCGCCGGTACTGCATCAAGTCAAGCCGATAACCGACAGGGTCTGACGCTGTCGTCATGACGCGTCGAGCTGAACCGCCTTGATATAGCGTTCGGCACGTTTGGTACGGTCCTTGACGCGACCGACCAGCTGACCGCACGCCGCATCGATGTCGTCACCGCGGGTGGTGCGCACCGGGGCATTGTGGCCCAGCTCGTAAAGCCATGTCTGAAAGCGCATGACCTGATTGCGCGACGGCTTTTCGTAGCCGGCATGCGGGAAAGGATTAAAGGGGATCAGGTTGATCTTGCAGGGCAGATCACCCAGTACTTCAACCAGCTGCTCGGCATGTTCACGCTGATCGTTGACGTCCTTGATCAGGGTGTATTCGATGGTGATATGGCGGGTACCATCGCTTTTGGTCAGATAGCGCCGGCAAGAGTCCAGAAGCGTTGCAATGTTGTATTTGCGATTAAGCGGTACCAGGGTGTTGCGCAGTTCGTCGTTGGCGGCATGCAGGGAAATGGCCAGCGCCACATCGATTTCATCGCCCAGCTTCTCGATCATGGGCACCACGCCCGAGGTGGAAAGCGTTACACGGCGCTTGGACAGGCCATAGCCGTTGTCATCAAGCATCAGGTGCATGGCGGGGACGACATTGTCGTAGTTCAAAAGCGGCTCGCCCATGCCCATCATGACCACGTTGGTCACGGCGCGACGGCCGTCATCATGGCCCATTCGCCCGCCGGCGCTGGCCTGAGCCACCCAGAGCTGGCCGATGACTTCGGCGGCGGTCAGGTTGCGCTGAAACCCCTGTTTGCCGGTCGAGCAGAAACTGCAGTCCAGTGAGCAGCCGACCTGGGAGGAGACGCACAGCGTGCGCCGGCTGTTGTTTTCGGACGGAATCAGAACGGTTTCCACGAAGCTGCCGTCTTCTACTTCCAGCACCCATTTCTGCGTGCCATCGCTGGATTTGCCTTCGTAGACCACTTTCGGGCCCCGAATTTCGGCCACGCGTGCAAGCTTGTCACGCAGGGCCTTTGAAATATTGGTCATCTGCGAGAAATCATCGACACCCTCATGATGGATCCACTTCATGACCTGGGCGGCGCGAAATTTCTTCTCGCCCTGATCGATGAAAAATTGTTCCATCTGGCTGCGTGAAAGACCCAGAAGATTGACGGGCGTCGTCGTGGCAGTCTGTGTCATGGCAGTGAGCTCGCTGGTATCGTAGTAGAAAGAAGGCCGCCACCTGCCCGGCAGGCAGATGGCGGCCGAACGCGGCAGTCAATCAGCCGCGCGGGCAGATCTCTTCATCAGAGAAGAAATAGGAGACTTCGCGCTGGGCAGATTCCGGTGCATCGGAGCCATGAACGGCGTTGGCGTCGATGGAGGTAGCGAAATCGGCGCGGATGGTGCCGGCTTCGGCCTTTTTCGGGTCAGTGGCGCCCATCAGCTCGCGATTTTTGGCGATGGCGTTGTCACCTTCCAGCACCTGAACAACGACCGGACCGGAGGTCATGAAGGAGACCAGATCCTTGAAGAAGGGGCGCTCGCTGTGCTCGGCGTAAAAGCCCTCGGCCTTTTCCTGTGACAGGCTGACCATCTTGCAGGCCACGACCTGCAGACCGGCCTTCTCGAAACGAGAGATGATGTCGCCGACGGCATTTTTGGCAACGGCGTCCGGCTTGATGATGGAGAGAGTACGTTCCTGGGCCATGTTAAGGGCTCCTGACAGACTGATGAGTTCAAAAATATTCGTGATTCACGATAGCGCAGAGCCGGCAGCTGCTATAACAGCTGCCGGCTCCGGCAAAAATCGCGCCATTATAGCTGTCGCTGGCGCAACATGCATCCAGAGTGCAAGCGTCGGGTCAGACGCTGAAGCTCTCACCGCAGCCGCACTCGTCACGGACGTTGGGATTGTTGAAACGAAAGAAGCGGTTGAGCCCTTCGCTGACATAATCCACTTCGGTGCCGTCGAGCACGGACAGCGCCTCATTATCGACAATGACCCTGACACCGTGATCTTCAAACACCTGATCATCGGCATCGATGCGATCGGCATAATCGAGCACATAGCTGTAGCCCGAGCAGCCGCTGGGCTTGACCGCCACGCGCAGTCCTTCGCCGCTGCCACGCTCTTCGAGGACGTGGCGAATCTGGTGAGCGGCGGCTTCGGAAATCGAGATCCGGGCCATGATGTTGTCCTCCCCGGTGATGCGCATCGAGTGCGCGAAAGAATAAAAGTGTTCAGGCGCTCTGGCGCGTGCGCAGGTTTTCCAGAGCGTTCGAAATTGATTCAAGAGCCTGATCGATCTCCTCGGTCTGGCTGAAACGGCCAAAACTGAATCGAATCGAGGCCAGTGCCCGCTCCCGAGGTACGCCGATGCCGGTCAGTACGTAGGAGGGGTCCACGCTTGCCGAGTTGCAGGCCGAACCCGTGGACACCGCAAGCCCTCGCAGCGCCATGATCAGCGCCTCGCCATCAATGCCTTCAAAGCCGACATTGATGATATTGGGCACGTGCGCGCCGCCTTCGGCATTGATCCAGGTGCCCTCAAGACCACGAAGGCCCCGGCAAAAGCGCTGACCAAGCTGTTCAAGATGAGCGTTGTCGCTTGCCTGCTCGTCCTGCGCCAGGGCAAAGGCCTTGCCCATGCCGGCAATCTGATGCGTTGGCAGCGTGCCGGAGCGCATGCCGCGCTCATGACCGCCGCCGTGAATCAGCGCCTCGATCCGGGTGCCGCGACGGACATAAAGCGCGCCGATACCCTTGGGACCGTAGACCTTGTGTGCCGACAGCGACAGCATGTCGACGGGCAGGGCGCTCATGTCCAGGGGGATTCGACCGGCGGCCTGAGCGGCATCGACATGAAAGGCAGCGCCATGTTCTGCCGCAACGGTACCCAGCGCCTGTAGATCATTGATGCTGCCCAGCTCGTTGTTGACCGCCATCAGTGAGACCAGAATCGTGTCCGGACGCAGTGCCTGCTGCAGGGCTTCGGGCGATATCGTGCCATCGGTGCGAGGCGCAAGATACGTCACTTCAAAGCCTTCACGTTCCAGCGCTGCGGCACTGTCGAGCACGGCCTTGTGTTCGATGCTCGAGGTGATCAGATGTCGACCGCGGGCCTGATGAGCGCGCATGTAACCGATCAGTGCCAGGTTATCGGCCTCGGTTGCCCCCGAGGTCCAGACAATCTCGCGCGGGTCGGCACCGATCAGGTCACTGACCTGGCGACGGCCGGTCTCGACGGCCTGCTCGGCCAGCCAGCCCGACATGTGGCTGCGTGACGCCGGATTGGCAAAGGTGCCCTCCAGCGTCAGATGACGTGCCATGACCTCGGCAACACGCGGGTCGACCGGGGTCGTGGCCGCGTAGTCAAGGTAGAGAGGCATGGTGCTCATGATGCTTTCCTTTATTCAGCGTCATGACCATCAACACGACGCACAATAACGTTATGACGTATAAGCCACCGGCAGCACGGCAATCTGATTGGCGCTGTCCTGCTGTCGGCAGGCGATGCGCTGAACATCGTGACGATGGATCAGTTCCTCGAGCGTAATACGCTCGAGAAAATCATGTATGGCATCGGACAGATCGCTCCAGAGATGGTGCGTCAGACAGGTCGTACCCTGTTGGCAGTCGCCCGTACCCTGACAGCGGGTGGCATCAATGGACTCGTTGACCGCATCGATAACGCTGGCCACGGAAATATCCCTGGGCGCTCTGGCCAGAAGATAGCCGCCGCCCGGGCCGCGAACGCTGGTGACAAGCCCCTGACGACGCAGCCTGGCAAAAAGCTGCTCGAGATAGGACAGCGAAATGTCCTGACGTGTCGAGATATCGGCCAGGCTGATGGGCGAGCCATCGCCGTGCAGGGCCAGATCAAGAATGGCTGTAACGGCGTAGCGGCCCTTTGTCGTCAGACGCATGATCCAGATTCCGCAGCATGACAGTAATCGTTGATTATGATAATCCCGAGCGATCCGGTCAACAATTGCAGAGGGCAGCCGCAGCGGGTCGGACGACTCAGTGTGAGTCCTCATCCTGATCCGTCGGCCTGGTAGCACTGTTTTGCAGACGATCCACCCGCGTCAGAATGCCGCGCAGCATGTTGAGTTCCATCACATCCATCCGGCTTCTCATGTAAAGACGGCGCAGGCGCGCCATCAGCTGGCGCGGGTTGCCGGGGTCGTGAAAGCCGATATCGATCAGGGTGCGCTCAAGGTGTTCAAAAAAGCGCTCGGTGTCGGCGTGGTTGGCCAGCGGATTGTCCCACTCCACGCCAAAGGGATAGGCCGAGCCGGGCAGGGCGTCTGACGGGCCTGTCTGTGTGGCAAGGAAGGCCTGGCGACATTCATAGGCCAGCACCTGGACGGCTGCGGCCAGATTGAGCGAGCTGTAATCGCTCGATGTCGGAATGTGAACATGGGTATGGCAGCGCTGAAGCTCATCGTTGGTCAGTCCCTTGTCCTCTCGGCCAAAGACCAGGGCCACCGTGCTTTTGTTGTCCTGCATCTCGCCGGGCAGGCGGGCGGAGAATTCCCGCGGTGAGCACAGCGGCCAGGGCAGATGGCGCGAGCGCGCGCTGGCGCCGACCACCCACTGGCAGTCGGTGAGCGCCGGTTCCAGCGTGTCGTGCAGCGTGGCCCGCTCAAGGATGTCATCGGCGCCCGAGGCTCTGGCAATGGCCTCGGGCGTGATGCCGTCGCAGCGCGGTGCGACCAGCGAAAGCTGCTCAAGCCCCATGGTTTTCATGGCGCGCGCGGCGGCGCCGATATTACCGGGATGACTGGTGCCGATCAGAACAATACGAATGCGCTCTAGCATGAAAATCGCCGTGATACAGAAAACGTGGGCCGTTGGGCAGTAGAGGGCATGATTCTATCACGGTGCGCCCCCCGCCTGCCCTGATTGAGCGCTGGCGCGTTTGTGGCGTCTCTGCTAGCATCGTCGGCCACTTTTCCGGACAGTCCGCTTTTTCAGATCACTCATTTATCGCGTCGCCGGTGTGATGGCCCGAGGCCATGTCGCACCGGCGGCGTTTGACTCTGTCAGCTACTGACCCGCCTTCGCTCTTTAACAGCACTCGGTTCGAGGATTGATCATGCATCCAATGGTCCAGTTTGCCCTGCGCGCGCTGCGTGGCGCCCAGGAACAGTTCGTTCGCGTTCGCGACCGACTTGATATTGCCCGTGAAGACAACACGCTTGATACGCTGCTCAGCGAAACGGCCCAGCGCGCTGAAACCCTGATTGCCGCCCAGTTTGGCAAGGGCTACCCGGAACACGGCATGTCAGGGCGCTACATCGGCTGGAACGACGGCCGTGGCGAAGGACGTGATTACCACTGGAAGATCGAAATCTTCCACGGCTACGCCAACCTGGCGTCCGGCACCTCGGGCTGTGCGCTGTCGATGGTCTGCCTCTACAAGGGCCGTCCCGAACATGCCGTCATCATCTCTCCCTTTACCGATGAAGAATATCTGGTCAGCCGCGGTCGCGGTGCCCACTACAACGGTCGCCGCATGCGCGTGCCCACGCGCACCAGCATTGAAGGCAGCCGTATCGCACTGGGTTTGCCCGAAAGCTTTATGCGCGAGCGCTACTTCTCGACCTGGCAGATTCTGACCACTCAGCTGGGCGCACGTGTCGATATGCTGCGCGCATCGGGTTGCCCGCTGCTGGATATGCTGTCGCTGTGTGCCGGCCATGTTGATGCCGCCTTTATCCTGGGACTCGATGAGCAGGACATGCACATCGTCAGCCTGGTGCTCAAGGAGTGTGGTGCACTGTCCGGTACGCCGCAGGGGACGCCGCAGATCAAGGTGGAAGGGGCGCTCATGGCCGCCTCGCCACGCCTTTTCAAGCAGCTGGTACAGACCATGGGCAGCGCCGGTCTGGTGAACCTGTAACGTCTGTCAGCAAAAACGCCTGTGGTTGATACCAAAAAGGGCCCGCCTCATGGAGGCGGGCCCTTTTTTATCGTGCGTTTCAGCGTGAGAACGCGAAAGCAGCGTTACGGGGTTTCATCATCGGCGGCATTTTCGCGTTTGGCCGGGATCAGATCCTCTCGCTCCAGCCTGACCAGCAGCAGCATGGCCGCCGCCACGTAGATGGAGGAGAACGTCCCCAGCACCACGCCCACAATCAGGGCCAGCGCGAAGTTATGGATCATGTCGCCGCCCAGGAAAAACAGCGCCAGCAGCACCAGCAGGGTCGTGCCCGAGGTCGACAGCGTTCGCGACAGGGTCTGGTTGATGGCGTCGTTGAAGATCCTGACCAGATCGTTGGACTGGGAGCGTCGAATATTCTCGCGGATGCGGTCATAAACGATGATGGTGTCGTTGAGCGAGTAACCGATGACTGCCAGTACCGCGGCCAGCACCGTCAGATCGAAGTCGAGACCGAGCAGGGCAAAAAAGCCCAGCAGGATCACCACGTCATGACCCAGCGAGATCAGAGCACCAAGGGCAAACTTGTACTGAAAGCGAAAGGCCACATAGAGCGCCACCACGCCAAGGGCGATCAGCATGCCCAGCCCGCTCTGGTCGCGAAGCTGGTCGCCGACCTGGGCGCCAACATATTCGGCACGAACCAGATCGACCTGCTCGCCCTGGGCGCGCAGGGCACCGAGAACCTGCTGGCCGATGCCTTCATCGAAGGTCTGCTGCAGACGCACCAGTACGTCGGTATCGGCGCCAAAGGTCTGCACCGAGTAATTGCCAAAGCCTGCCTCGCCGAGTTCGTCACGAACCTCGTCCAGAGAGGGGGCCTGCGCGTAGCTCACCTCGACCTGGGTGCCGCCGGTGAAATCAAGACCCAGACTCAGGCCCTTGACGGCCAGCGCCCCGAGGGCGATGACCGTTAACAGGATGGAGATGATGTAGGCAGCCTTGCGCTTGCCCATGAAATCAATTTGCGTCATTTGCCGGCCTCCTCAGATCCACAGCTTCTTGAGCGACTTGCCGCCTACGACAAGGTTGGTAAGGGCACGGCTCACCATGACAGCGGTAAATACCGAGGTCAGAATGCCCAGCGAGAGCGTGACCGCAAAGCCCTTCACGGGACCGGTACCGATCGAGAACAGGATGACCGCCACCAGCAGGGTAGTGATGTTGGCATCCAGAATGGCGGTAAAGGCGCGCTCATAGCCGGTATGAATGGCCTGCTGTATGGAGCGACCCCGCATCTCCTCGCGTATGCGCTCGAACACCAGCACGTTGGCGTCCACCGCCATGCCAAGTGTCAAAACGATACCGGCAATGCCCGGCAGGGTCAGGGTGGCGCCCAGTACCGACATGGCCGCGATCAGAAGCGTCAGGTTGACCGTCAGGGCCAGATTGGCGATCAGACCAAAGCCCTTGTAGCGCACGATCATGAACGCCAGCACCAGAATCAGGCCCACGATGACCGACATGACGCCGCGATCAATGTTCTGCTGACCCAGGCTTGGCCCGATCGTGCGCTCCTGCGCGAAGTAAATGGGCGCGGCCAGCGAGCCCGAACGCAACAGCAGCGACAGTTCGCGTGCCTCGGTCGGTGAATCCAGACCGGTGATGCGGAACTGATTGCCCAGCGCGCTCTGGATGGTGGCCAGACTGATGATGCCGCGCTCGGTGTAGGGCACGCGCTCCTCGATTTGTTCACCGTCGCGCGTGACGGTGCGCGTACGGGTCTTGTGTTCGATGAAAAGCACGGCCATGTTGCGCCCGATATTGGCGCGCGTGGCGCGGTTCATGCGGCTGCCGCCCGGGCCATCAAGATTGATGTTGACCTGGGGGCGACCGCTGTCATCAAAGGAGGTGCTGGCGCTGGAGACGCGATCACCGGTGATAATGACATCACGCTCGAGCGCGGCTCGACGACCGCTGTCGTTACGGAAATCGAACGCCTGCTGCTGATCGGCGCTGGTGCTGTCGCTGGCTTCCAGGCGGAACTCGAGGTTGGCCGTTGCCCCCACGATACGCTTGGCCTCGGCGGTATCCTGCACGCCCGGCAGCTCCACCACGATACGGTTGGGGCCCTGACGCTGCACCAGCGGCTCGGAAACGCCCAGCTCGTTGACGCGGTTGCGAAGCGTTGTGAGGTTCTGATTAACGGCGTAGTCCTGAATGTCGCTGATGGCCTGGTCGGTCAGCGTCATCTCGAGCACCGGGCCTGCGTCGTCATTGTTGGCCAGGGTGAACTCGTTGTACTGCCGGCTGAGCAGGGCTCGCGCCTGGCTGCGATCTTCTGCGTTGGCAAAGGTGAAGCGGATTTCGTTATCGCCGGTGGTATTGTTGCGATAGCGAATGCCTTCGCTGCGCAGTGCCTCGCGCATGGCGCTGGCGTTGACATCCAGACGCTGATCGATGGCTGCATCCATGTCCACTTCGAGCAAAAAGTGTACGCCGCCGCGCAGATCAAGCCCCAGATTCATGGGTTTGGCGCCGATGCTCTGCAGCCACTGCGGCGTCGAGTCGGCCAAGTTGAGCGCGACGGTGTAGCCCTGTCCCAGCGACTGGCTGACCACATCGCGAGCGGCGGACTGCTGCGAGCTGTTCTCCAGTCGTATCAAGGCGGTACCGTCGTCAAGCTCTCGTGACTTGATGGCGATGCCTGCCTGCTGGAGTATCTGATCGACACGATCCATCTCGCCGTTGCCGACGCTTGTACTGCTGTTGGCCGCGCTGATCTGGATGGCCGGGTCCTTGGGGTACAGATTGGGCAGTGCATAAAGAACGCCCACAATAAACACGAGGAGTATCAGCAGATACTTCCAGAGGGGATAACGATTGAGCATCGTGGCCCTGTCCTGATTGGCTGGTGGCTCAAAGAGCGCTTTTGGGGTCGTATCAATGACCACAGGGCCCGGCCAATGGTTCAATCACCACTGAACGAGCCCCGGGTAAAAGACGACATGTTGTGTCCAACACGTCGCGAGCAGGTAATGGCCCCGCCGATACGAAAGCGACGCTCGCCTGCCGTTACTGGGTTCAGATCGATTTCAGTGTGCCTTTGGGCAGTACGCTGATAACCGAGCTTTTCTGAACGTTGACTTCAGTACCTTCGGCGATTTCCAGGGAGATGAATTCGTCACCGACCTTGGTCAGACGTCCCATCAGGCCACCGCTAATGGCGACTTCATCGCCTCTGGAAAGCTCGGACATCAGCTTCTTGTGTGCCTTGGCACGCTTGGACTGCGGACGCCAGAGCAGGAAGTAGAAAATCAGTACAAAGCCGACCAGCATGACGATCTGACCGATGGCACCTGCGCCACCGGCACTGCCGGCGCCTCCTTCTGCCATGGCTGCCGGAATCAGGTACTCGAGCATGAGGTTTCCTCTAGGAATGATCTTGTTCAGTGGTGCTCTGTTATAAGCCGTTTACGCCTCAAGTGGCGGGACCGACTGGCCCCGGCGCGCATAGAACGCTGCCACGAAGTCCGCCAATGTACCCGCTTCGATAGCCCCGCGCAAACCGCTCATCAGCTGCTGATAATGTCGCAGATTATGGATGGTATTGAGCTGTGCACCCAGCATTTCACCGCAGCGGTCCAGGTGGTGCAGATAGCTGCGTGAAAAGTTCTGACAGGTGTAGCAGTCGCACCCTTCTTCCAGCGGTCGCGTGTCGTGGCGATGGGTGGCGTTGCGAATGCGAATGACGCCGTCAAAGGTAAACAGATGGCCGTTGCGGGCGTTGCGGGTCGGCATGACGCAGTCAAACATGTCGACGCCGCGACGCACGCCTTCGACCAGGTCTTCGGGCTTGCCCACGCCCATCAGATAGCGCGGCTTGTCATCCGGCATCAGCCCCGGCAGATAATCAAGCACCTTGATCATCTCTTCCTTGGGCTCGCCGACCGACAGCCCACCGATGGCCAGACCGTCAAAGCCGATCCGTTCCAGCCCTTCCAGCGAGCGTTCGCGCAGTTCCCGATGCATGCCGCCCTGGATGATGCCAAACAGCGCAGCAGGGGAGTCGCCATGGGCGTCCAGTGAGCGCTGCGCCCAGCGAAGCGACAGCTCCATCGAGGTCCGGGCTTCCTCGAACGTGGCCGGGTAGGGGGTGCACTCGTCAAAGATCATGACGACGTCGGAGCCCAGCGAACGTTGCACTGCCATCGACTCTTCCGGGCCCATGAAGATTTTGGCGCCGTCGACCGGTGAGCGAAAGTGAACGCCGGCCTCGGTAATCTTGCGCATGTCGCCCAGCGAAAAGACCTGAAAACCGCCCGAATCGGTCAGGATCGGCTTGTGCCACTGCGCAAAATCGTGAAGATCGCCGTGGGCCTCGATCACCTCGGTGCCCGGTCGCAGCCAGAGGTGAAAGGTGTTGCCCAGAATGATGTCGGCACCGGTGGCCTCAACATCCTTTGGTGTCATGCCCTTGACGGTGCCATAGGTGCCTACCGGCATGAAGGCGGGGGTTTCAACGCTGCCGCGTGGGAAGGTCAAACGCCCACGGCGGGCGCGACCATCGGTTGCCATGCGCTCAAAGCGCATAAAGCAGTCCTGTCTCATGAAAGATCCTGTCGGTACCTGAAAATCATCAATACAAGGGGCGTCATGACGTGCAATCAGCCGCACTGCCGGGTGAGATACATGGCGTCGCCGTAGCTGAAAAAGGCGTAGCGTTCATCAACCGCGGCCTGGTAGGCCCGCATGATGTGGTCATGGCCTGCAAAAGAAGCCACCAGCATCAAAAGCGTGGATTCCGGCAGATGGAAGTTGGTGACCAGCGCGTCCACGCACTGCCATTGATAGCCGGGATAGATAAAAATATCGGTGTCGCCGCTGAAGGCCTCGATTGTCTCGCTGGTGCTGTGTCGACAGGCGCTTTCCAGACAGCGCACGCTGGTCGTGCCCACGGCAATCACTCGACTGCCCCGGTCCTGAGCGGCGCGTACCTGTGCTGCCGTCGCCTCACTGACCTCGATCCATTCACTGTGCATGTGATGCTCGAGGATATTGTCGACCCGGACGGGCTGAAAGGTGCCGGCGCCCACGTGTAGCGTGACAAACGCCTTCTCGATACCCCGGCTTTCCATCGCCTCAAGCAGTGCCTCATCGAAGTGGAGGCCGGCGGTAGGGGCGGCAACCGCGCCATCGTGGCGCGCATAAACGGTCTGGTAGCGCTCGCGATCGGTGTGCTCGTCTTCGCGCTCGATATAGGGCGGCAGCGGCATGTGGCCGTGCGCTTCAAGAAGCGCGACCAGCGGCGTGTCGCCCTCAAAGCGCAGCTCGAACAGGGCGTCGCGTCGGCCTTCCACCACAGCGTGGATATCGCCTTCGAAGACAATGCGGGTGCCGATTCTGGGGGCCTTGCTGGCGCGCAGGTGGGCCAGGCCGCGATGGGCATCCAGCGGGCGTTCCAGCAGCATCTCCACGCGTCCGCCACTTTCCTTGTGGCCGAAAAGGCGCGCGGGAATGACGCGAGTGTCGTTAAACACCACCAGATCGCCCGGCGCCAGATGCTCAAGAAGTGCCGGAAAGCGGGTGTGTTCAAGATCACCGCTATTGCCATCGACGCACAGCAAACGACAGTCGCTGCGCTGGTCGCTGGGGTAACGGGCAATCAGCTCATCGGGCAGGTCAAAATGAAAGTCGGCGCGCTGCATCGGTTATCAGGGTCGGTTTTGTAAAAGGGGTGGCATGATAGCGGATGGTAGCGGTCGGCGTCATTGACGTGTTGGCCACGACTCGTATAATACGCCTCGCGCAACACTGCCGGTGTGGCGAAATTGGTAGACGCAGCGGATTCAAAATCCGCCGGACTAATCCTCCGTGTCGGTTCGAGTCCGACCACCGGTACCACTCCCTCCTTTTGTTGTTGCTTCTGTCGCATTCCCCGCTTTTCGTTTCTTTGCTTGCCACCTCTCCCCGCAGGGCGTGTATTCTAGTCGATTGTATCTGTTTCAATCGCTCACGACATGGAGGGAGCCCGGGTGTCCCAACAAAGCTGTATGGTTCGGCATTTTCAGCATTTTACCGATCTCTCCGAGTCGGAAGTCGAACTTTTGAGTACGCTTGAAAGATCTCCCGAACAGCTCAAAAACGGTGATTTCCTGTGGCGTGAAGGCGAGCCCGCCGAAGAACTGGCCGTGCTGAGCCAGGGCTGGGCCTATAGCAGCTATCTGCTGGAAGATGGCAGCAGGATGATTCTGGACATCTTCATGCCCGGCGATGTCATCGGTCTTCGCGAATATGCCATCGATGTCCATCAATCGACCATCGAGGCCATTACCGACTGCACGTTTTGCCGCTTTCCACACTGCCATCTGGACAACGTTTTCGAAAAATCCGGCCGGTTGACCAGCACCTTTTTTTCCATCTCGGGCATTCAGCAATCCATGCTGGTCGAGCGCATGGTCAACCTGGGGCGCCGGAATGCGCAGAGCAAGCTGGCTCATTTTCTGTGTGAAACGCGCAGTCGCCTTTCCCGAACCAATGAAGGCGGGCTCAATGAGTTCAGGCTGCCGCTGTCTCAGCAGATGCTGGCGGATCTGATGGGATTGACGCCGGTTCACGTCAGCCGGGTGTTTTCCATCCTGCGCGAGCAGTCGCTGGTCTATCGCGACCGTCACCGGATCAGCATTCCGGATATCGGTCGACTGGAAGAGTTTGCCGATTTCAGGGAAGGCTATCTTCGGATGCGGCCGAAAGCCTTTGATGTCTGAGTTGTCGCGTCAGGAGGCGTCGGGCAGAAATCCGGAGCGCGGCAGCGGGCTTGATGAATCCCTGGCGTATTAAAAAGCTAATACTATATCGCGTATCAAGGCCTGGCTTTTCCATGTTTTAAATTGCCGAAAACAAGAACTTTCAGTACTTAAATGTAGGGTCGGCTGTCACTAATGTTTTATTTTTAGTACACAGACGTTAACACGGCCCGAAACTGGCAAATCGGCATAATTTACTTTCTTTTATTACATTAGATTCCTCTGCCAGTGTCATCTGTCAGAGGGTCCGGTAATGGCCAGCGCAAATGTTTCCAAGGCTCCAGCGATGGGTCGTATAAGGTGGATGGATGCCCTCAGGGGGCTTGCCATTACCATGGTGGTTTATCTTCACAGTGCCGATTCGATGTCGCTCAAGTTCGAGGACCTCGATCCCATCTTTACTCAGATCAACGGCTATTTTTCACCCTTTAGAATGCCGGCGCTGATGCTGCTTTCAGGGCTTCTGGTGGCAGGGTCGATGCGCAAGGGGGCAGGGCGCTACTTCAAGGGCAAGCTGTCGGGTATTCTTTATCCCTACGTTATCTGGTCAATCATCTGCTATGGCCTTTTTATCTACAGGGCTCATTTCAATGGCAAGCCAGTGGTTGAATTCTGGCACTCGCTGTTTTTCGAGCCGATGACCTATTTATGGTTTATCTATTACATCTTCTTTTATTACGTTATTTCCTTTTTCGTGCTCAGATTGCACTGGAGCGTCTCCATTCTGGGGTCGCTGGCGCTTTATCTGGTTTTGAAGGATACCGAGTTTGACCGCTTCATGTTCCACCTGCCGTTTTTTATCCTGGGCGGTGTGCTGGGCTATCATCTCGAAGCGTTCAAGCACTTTATCGAGCGCACCAGCTGGCTGGCCGGGCTGGCACTGGCCGGGCTTGTGAGCTGGTATGTCATGGCCTATCACGGCACGGTCGCCACCGGCGGTGCCTATCAGCCCATTTCCATGGTGCTGGCACTGGCCATGACGCTGGTGCTGCTGCGAGTGGTCACCTTCAAGTGGGCCGCACCGGTATTTCGCCCGTTTGAGTGGTTTGGCCGCAACTCGCTGGTGCTGTTTCTTGTGCACTTTCCGGTCACCTGGGTGGCGCCTGTCCTCCTCACCCGGGTTGTACACGGTGACCCGGACATGGTCTTTCCGGTTTATTTTCTGGCGGTGCTGGCCATCAGTTCGTTGGCAGCGGTCATGAACAATCGCAGCTCGCTGTTCTCAATGCTGTTTACCGCCAATGCGCTGCTCGCTCGCAAAGCGCCTGCCCGATCAGAGGAACGAATCGGTAATGTCAGTGTTGCCCGTGATTAGTCAGTCGTAGGGTGTCCTGCCAATCGACATGACCGGCTTTCGAGCCGGTCATGTGTTTTTTGAAATGACAGACCACTCTTCGCAGGCAAGTGCAACGGGCCCTGAAAGCCCCTAGAATGTCGGCATTCATGTGGCCGGACAGGGATCCAGGTCATGTCTTGTCGGGCCTGAACGGGAGCACCCATGAGCGAGGGCGTACTGCACTTTTTCTTTATTACGTCAGGCGCAATTCTGACGCTTGTCTTCTTCCCGCTGCTGGCCATGGTGCTCTGGAAAATACTGCGGCGCTGGCGTGAGGAAAAGCGCACTCGGCACTGATCAGGGCGCCGCAGTATTCGCGCTGTCAGGCATTACACTCGGGGGCCTGCAGGTAGCGCGTCACTATCTGACCGTGATGACGCGACAGGCAGCGCGATGGTTGACGGCGCGAGAAACGCTGCCGCCTGCCACGTCCGATGTTCTGTCAAGCCCCTTGTAGCCCATGACGATCGCATCGGCGTCCAGCCGGTGCGCTTCACGCTCGATCACTTCAGCGGGCTGGCCCTGACGAACAAGAATGCTGGTTTCAAGGTCCGATGTGTCGATGGCCTCAAGCGCGGTCTGAATCAGCTGCATGGCCGCATCGTCGCGCGAGGACTGCGAGATCTGAAGGGCGTTGTCGCTTTCTTCAACGATGACGGGAACGTGCAAAAGATAGAGTCGGGCGGCGTTGGCGCGCGCCAGATGGGCAGCAATATCAAGTGCCTTGGTGGCATTTCCGGATCCATCCAGCGCAACGAGAATCGTGTGATACATTGGTGGCCTCCTTTTATCCGTGTCATGTCACTGTCATCAGGTGACATGAAAGTACAAGACTGACGCGGCGTGTCAGCGGCGAACTGCCCTTATGCGCTCTTCCGGGTTAAAAGGGCGCCCCGTATGGAAAGGGCAGATACTAAAACGCCCGCACCAAAGGGTACGGGCGTATGAACAGCGCAACGATTCAGAAGCGACGACCCAGCAAAAGACCGGCGACCAGTCCAATGGCGGCGCCTGCACCAATGTAGCTCCAGGCATTTTCATGGACGTGACGGTCAAGATCACGTGCCCCTTCTTCGGTCAGCTCCCAGGCGCGCTGCCCCTCATCTTCTACCCGATCACGCGCCTGATGCCAGCGATGGCCGATCTGATCGCCGGCGCCCTTGAGGCGATTGCGTACCTTGTCACCCGCTGAATCAAGCTCGTCTTCATAACGTGCCAGAGCACGTGCGCCTCGCTTGTTCAGCTCCTTTTCATAATCCTTGAGTCGACGAGTGGCTCGGCTATCGCTGGATGAAAAAATGCCCATCTTGTGTCCTCCGTTGACGTGGTCAGGCTTGCTTCAGGTCAATACTGAGCCGGGTCTGGTCAGTATGTGTGGCTGAAAGCGGTGGTCTCTGTCCGGTTCATGCAGCGCCTGCCGGTGATTTCCACGGTCTGCGCTGCGTGATTGGACACTGTATCCAAGCGTAGTTCAGATCAAAACACTTAACCTGGCCTTCATGTTAGCGAAACATTGCCGTCATGGATCGTACAACTACTGCAAAGGAATGAAGCTTTTAGCCGGTTTTTTCGAGTTTTAAAAATAAAAAAAGCATTTAAGGTCAAATAATATGGACAACAGTTTTACCGATGTTACCATCGTTGTACTGCAGGGACGCAGACAGAGAGCATGGAAGCTTTCGTCCAGTCAGGTCGCAGGATTTTCCAGGAAGGAAAGTGGTTCCAGTGCCAAGGAAGGCGCCTGATACCATCTTGGTGAACATCTGCCAAATGACGTGCGTCCCGGTACCCCTCACTTTTTCTATCGTGATAGACCCCCATTGATGGCTTCTGGCTGGCTTCGTTGATCGAAGCCTTTTTTATGCGTGGCTTCTGCGTTTCAGGGATATGAAGGACTTCGAATATGGAACGGGCAGGCGTAGGATTGTCCGCTTTATCGTCGGAGAGCGCTGTCATGGGATCCTCACGCGTACGTGTTCAGATCGTGAATGCCTTTAATCGACCCGTGGGAAGCGCTCGCCGATGTGATATGCGCCGTCTGCGGATGTGGCATCGTGCTGTCTACATTCTGGTGCTCGACTGTCATGACAGAGTGTGCGTGCAGCGTCGTACCCCATGGAAGGATATTTTTCCGGGCTATCATGATCTCTGCGCCGGCGGGGTGGTCGATGCCGGCGAGTCCATGGCATGCGCAGCACGACGGGAACTTCAAGAAGAGCTTGGGCTGACGCTGACGCTGACCCCTTGTCTGACGCTCCATTTTGAAGAGGGCATGAATGCCTTCGGCAGCGTGTTTCTGGCGCGCTATCGCAACGAGCCCATCAGGCTTCAGGCAAGTGAGGTTGCGGGCATCGAATGGCTGACGCTGGAGGAGGCGCTGGCGCTCGACGATGCCACGCCCGACTCACGCCAGGTGCTCAGGTCGCTCGCAAGCAAGGGGGTGGTTCGATAAAAAAGGCCTGCCGGCAGGCCTTTCAAGGTGTTTTCGTGGCTCAGGTGTCGCGCGTTTCCCTTACCCAGCCGTTGCGGTAGTCCAGCGCCGGTCTGTCATCTCCGGACAGCCAGATCGGACCATCCAGATCGACAATGGCAGCGTGGGCAGCGACCGGCAGCGCCGCACGCATGGCCATGGACGTGCCCAGCATGCAGCCGACCATGATCGCCATCTCGTGTTCATGCGCGGCCTCGACCATCGCCAGAGCCTCCGTCAGGCCACCGCTCTTGTCGAGCTTGATGTTGATCATCTCATAGCGGTCGCTCAGCAGGGCGACATCCTTTCGGGTGTGGCAGCTTTCATCGGCGCACAGCGGTACCGGATGGGCAAAGTCGGCCAGAATGGCATCCTCGCCGGCCGGCAGGGGCTGCTCGATCATCTCGACATCAAGCCGCGCCAGTGCCTGACAGTAGCTTTCCACGTTGTCTGCTGACCACGCCTCGTTGGCATCGATGATGAGGCGCACGTCAGGCGCTGCCTCCCTGACGGCGCGTACGCGCTCAACCACCTGCTCATCGTTGAGCTTGATCTTTAAAAGCCTGGCCCCCTGCGTTAGCTCCTGACGGGCCGCCTCGGCCATCTCTTCCGGTGTGGCGATGGAAATGGTGTGAGCCGTGACGATTTCATGACCGATCGGCGGGCCCAGGCGCGCTGTCGGCGTGGTGCCTTCCATCGCACACTCCAGTGACCACAGGGCGCAGTCCAGCGCATTGCGCGCCGGCCCGGCCGGCAGGCGCTCAAGCAGTGCCCTGCGGTCGATGCCCTGTTCGATGGCAAGCGACACCTCATCGATCTCTTCCATGACCGACTCTGCACTATGCCCATAGCGCGGCGTCGGCTTGCTCTCGCCCGTACCAACATAGCCATCCTGATGGATTTCAACGCGGATAACTTCAATCGAGGTGCTGGCCCCCCGAGCGATCACGAACGGGCGATCCAGCTGCCAGGTCTGGGTATAGCGCTTGAGCGTACGCATTATGCGGTTCCTGTCGTAAAGGCGGCCACCAGCGGCTCGACACCAAAGCGAACGGGGTCGGTGGCCGGGACGCCGAACTGTTGGCTCAGAGCGTCAAGCTCACGTCGGGCGGTTGCTTCATCAACCTGCGAGGTATTGACGGAAAATCCGGCAAGCTGCACCGCCGGGTTGGTAACGCGCGCGGCCGCCAGGTTGGCCTCAACGCAGGCGGCCATCTCCGGCATTGGCCGATTGGGGAGATGACGCATATGAGCACGCCCCAACTCATGACACATGACGATATAGTCGGGCTGGGCGCCGTGTAACAGGCCCAGGCTGACACCGGCGTAGGCCGGGTGAAACAGCGAGCCCTGACCTTCGATGATATCCCATTGATCGTCTGCACCGGCCGGACTCAGCCACTCCACGGCGCCCGAGATGAAATCGGCAATGACGGCGTCGATGGCCACGCCTTCTCCTGCAACCAGCACGCCGCACTGGCCGGTTGCCCGAAAGCGCGCTCTGAAACCGGCGTTTTCAAGGCCGCGCTGAAGCGCCAGCGAGCTGAACATCTTGCCCAGCGAACAGTCGGTGCCCACGGTCAACACGCGCTTGCCGCTGCGGGGTTCGCCCGTGCCCACCTCCAGCGGCGGGTGACTGTGACGAATGTCGTGCAGCGTCACGCCATGTTGTTGCGCCAGTTCGGCCACGCCTTCAATGGCATCAAGGCGCTGATGCATGCCGCTGGCGACATCCATGCCATGTTCGATGGCCCGGCAGATAATGTCGCGCCAGTGTGGCGGCAGCTTGCCGCCGGAGTTGGCCACGCCGATCACCAGCGTGCGCGCGCCGCGGGCCACGGCCTCTTCAATGCTCAGGTCCTCGATGCCGACGCTTGCTGTCTGCTCGGTCATACGCAGCTGACCCACTGCCTTCTCGGGGCGCCAGATGACCACGGCGCGGGCCATCTTGGCCGAGACACTGTCTTCAATATCCCCAAGAAACAGCAGATAGGGTGAAACGATCTCGGCAGGGCGGTAAGGCTGGGTCGTCATCAGGAACTCCGAATGAATGGCTTGGGCATTCATGCAGTGTCGACGAAAAACGCCATAGCTTCGAATGCTGTTTTGTCGCCTCGGTATAACAAAAACGTATGCCAGCCTTTCAGGCACTTTGCCAGCGTCGTGCATGGATGGCGAGCTGCTCGATCAGCAGGGTGCGCAGTTGATGCGCGCAGTGGGGCTGAGGAACGTGTCGCGCCTTCAAAAGCGCCACGTTCATGTCAAGCGCCGGGGCAAGGGGCAGGACCTGTAGCCGGTCGCGGTAGCGCTCGGCGGTAAAGGGGTCGACGATGCCTGTTCCGCCGCCTGCGATGACCAGTTCGGCAATCACGCTATAGGTCTTGACCCGCAAACGTGCCGTTGGCATCAGCCCTTCGGCCTCGAGTGCCTGATTCAGCAGGGCGCCCAGCGGGTCCTCTTCCGGCATCAGGATCAAATCATGGGCATTGAGCCACTCAAGCGTCACACAGGCAGGGGCCGGCATTTGTGCCGGCAGCAGTGCCTGCATGGGCGCGCGCATCAGGTGCTCGCACTCGATGCCTTCGGGTGCCGGCTGCTCAAACGCCAGCGCCATATCCAGCCGGTGGGCCAAAAGCTCCTCGCACAGGGTGGAAAAGTGCGAGGTGACCAGCTCGATTTCCAGCGCCGGCAGCACTCGTTGAAGGGCGATCAATGCCCCCGGCATGACCAGATGTCCGGGCGCGTGGGATGCCCCCAGACGCAGATGCTGGTCGACGCCATGACGCAGCTGGCGGCCCAGCTGGTCCACCACATCAAGCTGTTTGACGGCCGCCTCGATGGCCGGCCACAGCCGTAGCGCCTCCGGCGTCGGCGTCAGTCCGCGCGGATGACGCTCGAACAGGCGAACGCCCAGCGTCGTTTCGGCGTGAGCAAGCGTTCGCGTCACGTTCGGCTGAGAGACGTTGAGGCGACGGGCAGCCGCGCTAACGCTGTTGCAGCTGATCAGAGCGTGGAAAACTTCGATGTGGCGCAGTTTCATCGGAAAGCCAGGGTAACAACTGGAGCGACCATGATGCCCTCTGTCGGGGGCGCATGCATCACGGGTGACGGTCCCTGATCAGCACGGCGCGCCTGGCGGGCCAGCGCCAGGCGGTGCTGGTCGCAGACATGTCAGGACGATAGACTCTTGTCAGCGTTTTGAAAGCACTGGCCTTTTGTACCAGGTTATGAAAGCTTGTGCGCCGCAAAGGGGTTTTCGAACCCGATGGCATCAACCTGATCCGACCATGGAGAATACATGTGGCTTTAAAGAGGCTGTTTTACTGGCTTCGGCTGCCCCTGATGGTGCTTTTGCTGGGCACCTTCTCGGTAGCTGCAATGGCAGAGCCCCAAACACCGGAGGCATCCTCGCAGGCCTCCGAGCAACCCTCTTATGCGGCGCTGGCGGATCTGCTTGAAAATGAGCAGACACGTAATGAAATGATCTCGCAGCTGCGCGGTATTGCGCAGGGAGAAGCGCCTTCTGAAGCGTCCGTTAACGGCGAAGCCTCTGCCGGTGTTCCGGCTCAGGAGCAGTCTCTGGGCGGGCGCATCGCGGAAATGACGCAAAATTTTGCCCAGGGCGTTGCCGAGGATGTGACCGATGCCATCGCGGCCTTTCGCAGTGCCGGCGACGGTGAAGGACTCGGGCTGCCCTGGTCACTCTGGGGCAGTATTCTGCTGGCCTTTGGTATTGCCGTGGTCTCGACGGTGGTTGCCTTTTATGCCTTCCGGGCGCTGGTGGCGCGCGTTTACCGCCGCATCGATACCTGGGTGGCCAGACAGCCGGCACCTTCCTCGGCACCACCGATCGAGGTGAGTGAGGGTGAGGATGTACAGCAGGCACTCGACGAAAGAGAGCAAAAGCAGGCCGCCGGTGCCCTGCTCAGGCGCTGGGGAGCCGTCGTCGGCGCACTTTTAATCGATGTCATCGTGATTGTGCTGGCCGGTGCCGTGGGCTATGTGGTCAGTCTTTTCTTTGCCGGTGAGAGCGGTGAGATCGGTCGCGCCGAATCGCTGTTTATCAATGCTTTTGTCATCGTCGAAATCGTCAAGGCATTGATAAGAATGGTTTTTTCCACACGCTATGATTCGCTGCGTCTTTTTAGAATGTCCAGCGAAACCGCCTCCTACTGGAACCGCTGGCTGGCGCGCGTGGTGGGTATTACCGGCTACGGTTTGATGGTGGCCGTGCCCATGATCAATGTCATGCTGTCGCCGGCCGCCGGGCAGATGATCAGCCTGATCATCATGATCGGCGTGTACATCTATGCCGTGCGGGTCGTGCTGAAAAACCGCATCACGCTGCGTGACAATCTCAACGGCCGGGCAGACGAGATCAGCTTTGCGTTTTTCAGCACGCTGCTGCGTATGCTGGGACGCACCTGGCATCTGTTCGCGCTGGCCTACTTCACTGTGCTTCTGGTGGTCAGCCAGGTTCAGCCGGCCCAGGCGCTGCCGTTCATGGCGCATGCCACCGTGCAGACGTTGCTGGCAATCGGCATCGGTATCCTGATCTCCTCGGTTCTCACAATCGCCCTGGCGCGACGCATTCATCTTTCCGAGAATCTGCGCGAGCGCCTGCCGATGCTGGAGGCACGCGTCAATTCCTACGTGCCAAAGGCACTCAGAGGATTGCGCATCCTGCTGGGCATCTTTGTGGTGCTGACGGTGCTGGATGCCTGGCGTGCCTTTGATCTGCCGGGCTGGCTGACGTCTGAAAGCGGCGCTGAAACCATCGGCATGATCGTTCATGTGGCGATTATTCTGTCCATCGCCACGCTGATCTGGACAGTGGTTGCCAGCTTTATCGAGCATCGTCTGAGTGCAGCATCCGCGCCAAGCCCCCGCGAGCAGACGCTGCTGTCGCTGTTTCGCAATGCGATCCTGATCCTGATCGTGACCATGACGCTACTGATCGTGCTGTCCCAGATCGGTATCAATATCGGGCCGTTGATTGCTGGTGCCGGTGTCATCGGTCTGGCGATCGGTTTTGGTGCCCAGAAGCTGGTGCAGGACATCATTACCGGCGTGTTCATTCAGCTTGAAAATGCCATGAATACCGGCGATGTCGTGGGCGTTGCCGGTCTGACCGGTACGGCGGAGAAGATCACCATTCGATCGGTAGGGTTGCGGGCACTGGATGGGACCTACCACGTGATTCCCTTCTCCTCTGTGGATACGGTCTCCAACTACATGCGTGACTTTGCCTACCACGTGGGTGAGTACGGTATTGCCTATCGCGAGAATGTGGACGATGCCATCCATCATCTCCATCAGGCCTTTGATGAACTGCGCGATAACCCGGACCAGGCGGTCAACATCATCGATGACATGGCCGTGCCGGGCGTGGTGTCGCTGGGCGACAGCTCGGTCAATATCCGCATCATGATCAAGACCAAACCCGGCACGCAGTGGGGCGTCGGGCGTGCGTTCAACCGTCTGGTCAAAAAGCATTTCGATGCGGCCGGTATCGAGATCCCGTATCCACATACCACGCTCTACTTCGGTCAGGACAAAAACGGTGGCGCACCGCCGGCCAACGTTCATGTTCTGGACGAGTACGTGGTGGAGGAAGGTCAGGCTGGTGCTGCGGGCCAGACGCCTTCAAAAGGCGACAGAGCGAAAACCGTGTCTGCCGGGCAGGCAGAGCGCTCTCGCCTGCGGGAGAATGAAAAGCTGCCTGATGAGGATAACGACGAAGGCGATGGTGGCAACGACGTGGATCGCTGATCCGGATTCGTTGCAACATCAAAAGGGGGCATCCACTGGATGCCCCCTTTTTCATGCACGCGTTTTATTCATCCGGTGTGGCGCTGCGTCGAGTGAGGACGACATCCATGAGCATGTTGTAGCGGTGGCGCGTCATCATGGTGGTCAGACCTGAGAACAGCATCCAGAACCCCCGGCGCCAGCGAGTGAGCTTCCAGACATGAAAGGTCAGCTGACGAAGCAGTCGGTCTTCATCGAACGCTCGCCATTCGCCGGCCAGCGAGACCTGGTGGCGCGCCAGTACCGGTGACATCTCGACACGATAGATGCGCTCGAGCTCGCCGGTTGTGAAATCATACTGTTCGATGACATCCGCCATGTGCGCGTAATCGCGCTCGCCCGGCTCACGGTCCAGCCACAGCGGGGCCAGCGCCATCCAGAGGTCACGACGATGATCGAGCAGACGCTGGGGGTCATTCATGTTGTCATGAGACGATGACACCGTTTTCACCCTGCAATATTGAAGCGGTTGAGGGACATTGGCCCCGGCTTGTGCGGACACCTGCGTCCGTACCCGGTAAAATACGCGCCAGGCCGTCATGACTCAATTTTGAGCATCGCCTGGCGTTCTGACGCCCGGCCATCTTTGGCACAGCATTCTTCGGAGGGTATTTCATCTGCTGAAATGCCATCCGTCCATATTTTCGGCAAGAAGAGGTGAGTGTGGTTATCCATCCCAAGGTTCGTGGTTTCATCTGTACGACAACCCATCCGGTCGGCTGCGAGCAGAATGTGCGCGAGCAGATCGAGATCACGCGTTCGCGTGGCACCATCGAGGGTGGTCCCAAAAGGGTGCTGGTCATCGGGGCCTCCACAGGCTATGGCCTGTCCGCGCGTATTACCGCCGCCTTCGGATGTGGCGCCGATACGCTGGGCGTGTTTTATGAAAAGCCGGGCACCGAAACCCGTCCGGGCTCGGCAGGCTGGTACAACGCGGCTGCCTTCGACAGGCTGGCAAGCGCTGAAGGCCTCTACAGCCGGTCGATCAACGGGGATGCCTTCGCGCATGCAACGCGTGATCAGGCCATCGACATGATCAAAAACGAGATGGGCGGACAGATCGATCTGGTCGTGTACTCACTGGCCTCGCCGGTACGCAAGCTGCCCGACAGCGGCGAAGTGGTTAAATCGGCCCTCAAGCCGATCGGTGAGACCTACCGGGCCACGGCGCTGGATACCAACAAGGACCAGATTATCGAGGCCTCGGTTGAACCCGCCTCACAGGAAGAGATCGATAACACCATTCGCGTCATGGGCGGTGAGGACTGGGAGCTCTGGATCGATGCGCTCGATCAGGCCGGCGTGCTGGCCGAAGGCGCCAGCACGGTGGCCTTCAGCTATATCGGCACCGAGATCACCTGGCCGATCTACTGGCACGGCTCGCTGGGCAGGGCCAAGGAAGATCTGGACCGCGCCGCGAAAGCGCTTGATACACGTCTGAGCGAAAAGGGTGGGCATGCCAACGTGGCCGTGCTCAAGTCCGTGGTTACCCAGGCCAGTGCTGCCATTCCGGTCATGCCGCTGTATATCTCGATGGCCTATCGCATCATGAAGGAAAAAAACCTGCATGAAGGCACGATCGACCAGCTCAACCGTCTGTTCCACGAGCATCTGACGGTCAACCAGCCGCCGGCACTGGATGACGCCGGTCGCATGCGTCTGGACGATCGTGAACTGCGTGATGACGTGCAGGATGAATGCAAGGCGCTGTGGCCGCAGGTCACCAGCGATAACGTCTTTGAGCTGACCGACTATGCCGGCTACAAGCACGAGTTTCTCAAACTGTTCGGCTTTGACCGTGATGATGTCGACTATGACGCCGACGTCAATCCGAAGGTCGATTTCGACGTGGTACAGCTCTGAGGACGATCATGGCGCGATTACGACACGCCCGTTGGGCGACGTGGGCACCCGGGGCCGTTTTGTGTGGGGCCCTGCTGCTGTCCGGCTGTCAGAGTGCCTACTATGACGTCATGGAGCAGGCCGGGGTTCACAAACGCGATATCCTGTCGGACCGCGTCATTGCCGCGCGTGATGCACAGCAGGACGCCGACGAACAGTTCTCCTCGGCGCTCGAGCGCTATCAAAGCGTGGTGACGGTGCCCGAAAGTGAACTATCCCGGGCCCATGCGGCGCTTGAGTCTGATTACGCGCGCAGTCAGGCGGCGGCCGATCGCGTCAGTCAGCGCATTGATGCCATTGAAAGTGTGGCACAGGCGCTTTTCCGGGAGTGGGAAAGCGAGCTGGATCAATATCAGAACGAATCATACCGTCGTCAGAGCGAGCGTGAGCTCGAGCAGACACGCCAGCGCTACAGTGACATGCTCGATGCCATGCATCGCGCCGAAGACACCATGCCGCCGGTGCTGACGGCCATGCATGACAACGTATTGTTTCTCAAGCATAACCTCAACGCGCGAGCGATCGGTGCGCTCAAGGGCGAAGTCAGCCAGCTTGAAACACAGATCGCCACGCTCAGGCGTGAGATGCAGGCCTCCATCGAACGTTCCAACCGCTTTATTGATGGGATGGAATCAGCGAACTGACCTGCCGCCTGTCTCCTTTCAGGCAGTCCTTCCGGGCTGCCTTTTTTCTGTCCGATTGCCCCTCTTTTCATTGCCGCCCCAAAAGCTGTATTTTTAGATGTTTCTTATTTGTATTAGTCCTTAACGAGAAAACAAGATTAGTTAATTTGCTTTATTCTCGAATTGGCATGAGAAACGATCGCTATTCGGTAATTAGAAAAAAGCGACAAGCACTGTATATTCGCCTGGGCTGAACCATTTCAGCATCACGGCGGGATAGGGGACGGACGTTATGGCTGCTTATACGGTTGCGCGTGTTGATGGCGTAGTGCTGCTTCTGGACCCACGCAAGGCGGTGGTTCAGGGAATGGCGTTACCGGAAAATGCGGTATTGATGGCGGCCGACGGTGGCCGGGTCATACTGGCCGATGGCACCGTGTTAAGCCTCAATGCCGGCCAGCCCGCCACATTGGTCAGCACAGACGATGTTGTGGAACTGGTCTTTGCACAGCAGCCTGCAGAGGTTGATCCCGAAATCGCGGCACTACAGGCCGCCATCGCCGCCGGGCAGGATCCGACAGAGGTACAGCAGGCGCCGGCCGCCGGTGCTTCCCAAAACGCCGGCGGTGGCAGTCTTTCAGGCAGTGGCGGTTTCTCACAGCCTTTCGACATCAATCGCAGCGGCCGAGAGCAACAGACCGAGTACCGCTATAGCGCCGCTTTCGACGAGGCAGGCGTCACCCCCGCGTCGACGTTCTCGGGGTTTGCCGATAGCGCCGATGCCGATGATACCGCTACGCCACCGGCCAACGGCGGTGACACGCCCCCCCCGACCGACCCGACCAACGGCGGCGGTACGACCACGCCGACGGACCCGAATGCCGGCGGCAGCACCACGACTCCGGCCGATCCGAACACCGGCGGCGGTATGACCACACCGTCGGACCCGAATACCGGCGGCAGCACCACGACTCCGACCGACCCGAACGCCGGTGACGGCACGACCACACCGACCGATCCGACCAACGGCGGCGGCACCACGACTCCGACGGACCCGAATACCGGCGGCAGCACCACGACTCCGACCGACCCGAACACCGGTGACGGCACGACCACACCGACCGATCCGACCAACGGCGGCGGTACGACCACACCGACGGACCCGAATGCCGGCGGCAGCACCACGACTCCGACCGACCCGAACACCGGCGGCAGCACCACGACTCCGACCGACCCGAACACCGGTGACGGCACGACCACACCGACCGATCCGACCAACGGCGGCGGCACCACGACTCCGACGGACCCGAACACCGGTGACGGCACGACCACACCAACCGATCCGACCAACGGCGGCGGCACCACGACTCCGACCGATCCGAACACCGGCGGTGGCACGACCACACCGACGGACTCGAATACCGGCGGCGGCGATCCAGTCAATAATGACGTTTCTGGCGAGCCGGTAGCCCCGGTTGGGGATGACAGCAGAGCCACGCCTGTCGTCACGATTAGCCTGAACACCGTCACGGAAGACGACATCGTTAATGCCAATGAGGCACGCAGCAGTATCCTTGTCGGTGGCATCGCTGGCGGTGATGCTGCAGCAGGTGACATGGTTACCGTCACCATTGGCGATTATGCCTATATGACCGCCGTGGATGACGCCCTGTCCTTTAGTATCATTGTGCCCGGAGACATTCTGGTCGGCAGCGATACCGTTATTGCCACCATCAGTCACATCCATGCCGGCGGTGTCAGCACCGCGACGACGACACATGGCTATACAACCCGGCTGGAAGCACCGGTCGTCTCGATTTCGCTGGATACCATTGCCGGTGATGACGTGCTCAATGCCAACGAGGCCGGCGGGGAGGTAACGCTAACGGGAGCGACCAGCGGCGATGTGGCCCCGGGCGATTCTGTCACCATCTCGATTGGGTCGCAGAGCTACAAGACGATCGTCATTGCGGACGGTACGTTCTCGGTCACGCTTCCCGGTTCGGTACTGGCGCAGGCAGAAACGGTGACAGCAGCCGTTACCCATCGTGACGCTGCAGGTAACGTTGGCAGTGCCACTACCAGTCGCGACTACGCCGTCGACATCACGATACCGGCACTCACCATTCAGCTCGACACCATCGCCGGCGACAACATCGTCAACGCCGAGGAAGCGGGTCGCGATATTCCGGTAACCGGTTCGGTAAGCGGCGAGTTTGCCGCAGGTGATATTGTCACCCTGACGGTCGGCGAGCAGACGTACACCGGCTCGGTAAACGGTGATGGCACCTTCTCGATCAATGTGCCCGGCGCTCAGCTGGCACAGAGTGATTCGATTCGTGCCGACGTTAGTCATACCGACGCGGCGGGCAATGTGGGCTCGGCGAACACCGCGGCCAGCTACGCGGTTGATACCGACATTCCGGTCGTCACCATCAGCCTCGATACGATCGCGGGCGATGACGTCATCAACGCCGCGGAAGCGGCGCAGGATGTGACCATCACCGGTCGTGCCGGTGGCGACGCCGCTCCCGGTGATACCGTCACGGTCAACGTCGGCAATCAGAGCTATACGGCGACCGTCGGTCAGAACGGCGCGTTTAGCGTCGCCGTGCCGGGCAGCGTGCTGGCAACCGCTGGCGCCGGCTCGATCAATGCTGTCGTTTCGCACACCGATGCCGCCGGCAATGTCGGAAGCGCCGAGACAGCTCGCGACTACGCGGTGGATACCACGCCGCCGGTTCTTGCGATCACGCTCGATACCATCGCCGGCGACAACATCGTCAACGCTGAAGAAGCAGGTCGCGATATCCCGGTGACCGGTTCCGTCACTGGCGAGTTTGCGGCCGGCGACCTCGTCACCCTGACGATTGGTGATCAAAGCTACACCGGTGCCGTCAACGCCGACGGTACCTTCTCGATCAACGTGCCCGGCAGCCAGCTGGCCTCGAGCGATTCGATTCGTGCCGAGGTCAGTCACACGGACGCGGCCGGTAATACTGGCTCGGCCAACACCGCAGTGAGCTACGGTGTCGATACGACCATTCCGGCGGTCACGATCTCGCTGGATACGATCGCCGGCGATGACGTCATCAACGCGGCGGAAGCGGCGCAGGATGTGACCATCACCGGTCGCGCCGGTGGTGATGCTGTGGCCGGTGATACGGTGACTGTCTCGGTCGGTGGCCAGAACTACTCAACGGTTGTGGGTCAGAACGGCGCGTTCAGCGTTGGAGTGCCGGGCAGCGCGCTGGCAACAGCTGGTGCGGGTTCGATCACTGCCTCTGTTTCGCACACCGATGCCGCCGGCAACATCGGCAGCGCCGAAACCTCTCGCGACTACGCCGTCGATACCACGCCGCCGGTGCTTGCGATCCAGCTCGACACTATCGCCGGTGACAATATCGTCAACGCCGATGAGGCCAACCAGACCATTCCGGTAACCGGTTCGGTCAGCGGCGAGTTCGCCGCAGGTGACATCGTCACCCTGACAGTAGGCGATCAGAACTACACCGGCGCGGTAAACGGTGACGGCACCTTCTCGATCAATGTGCCGGGCGGCCAGCTGGCACAGAGCGATTCGATTCGTGCTGACGTCAGTCACACCGACGCGGCGGGCAATACGGGCTCGGCGAATACTGCGGCGAGCTATAACGTTGATACTTCCATTCCCATTGTTACGATCTCGCTGAACACGATCGCCGGCGATGACGTCATCAATGTGGCGGAAGCGGCGCAGGCTGTGACCATCACCGGTCGTGCCGGTGGCGACGCCGCCCCCGGTGATACGGTCACCGTCTCGATCGCTGGCCAGAACTACACCACGGTGGTCGGTCAGAACGGCGCGTTCAGCGTTGCGGTACCGGGCTCGATTCTCGCAGCCGCTGGTGCCAGCAGTGTTTCGGCGTCGGTCAGTCACACGGACGCGGCCGGCAACATCGGCAGCGCCGAGACCGCCCGCGATTACGCGGTGGATACCACGCCGCCGGTGCTTACCATTCAGCTCGACACCATTGCCGGCGACAACATCGTCAACGCCGAGGAAGCCGGTCGCGATATCCCGGTGACCGGCACGATTTCTGGTGAATACGCTGTCGGCGACATCGTTACCCTTAAGTTAGGCCAACAGACGTACACCGGCCCGGTAAACGGTGACGGCACCTTCTCGATCAGCGTGCCCGGCAGCCAGCTGGCACAAAATGACGCGATCCGTGCCGAGGTCAGCCATACCGATGCGGCGGGCAATACCGGCTCGGCCAACATCGCGGCCAGCTACGCCGTTGATACCGATATTCCGGTCGTCACCATCAGCCTCGATACCATTGCCGGCGATGACGTCATCAACGCGGCCGAAGCCGCCGAGAATGTGACCATCACCGGTCGCGCCGGCGGTGACGCCGCGCTCGGTGATACGGTCACCGTCTCGATCAGTGGCCAGAACTACACCACGGTGGTCGGTCAGAACGGTGCGTTCAGTGTGGCCGTGCCGGGCTCGATTTTGGCTGCCGCTGGCGCCAACAGTGTCTCGGCGTCGGTCAGTCATACGGATGCCGCTGGCAATGTCGGAAGCGCCGAGACAGCTCGCGACTACGCGGTGGATACCACGCCGCCGGAACTTGCCATCCAGCTCGACACCATTGCCGGCGACAATATCGTCAACGCCGAGGAGTCCGGTCGCGATATCCCGGTGACCGGCACGGTTTCTGGTGAATACGCTGCCGGTGACCTAGTGACCCTGACGGTCGGTCAGCAGACGTATACCGGCGCAGTGAATGCCGACGGCAGCTTCTCAATCAACGTGCCGGGCAGTCAGCTGGCCTTGAGCGACTCGATCCGCGCTGAGGTCAGTCATACCGACGTGGCGGGCAATACCGGCAGCGCTAACACTGCTGCGAATTACGCGGTCGACACCGCTATCCCTGTGGTGACCATCAGCCTCGATACCATTGCTGGCGATGACGTCATCAACGCAGCGGAAGCCGCAGATGATGTGGCTATCACCGGTCGCGCCGGCGGCGACGCGGTGCCCGGCGATACTGTCACGGTCAGCGTGGGTAACCAGAGCTATACGGCGACCCTTGGTCAGAACGGTGCGTTCAGCGTTGCGGTACCGGGGTCGGTTTTGGCTGCTGCCGGTGCCAATAGTGTCGCGGCATCCGTAAGTCACACTGACGCTGCGGGGAATACTGGCAGCGCTGAAACTATCCGCGACTACGCGGTCGATACCACGCCGCCGGTTCTTGCCATCCAGCTCGACACCATTGCCGGCGACAATATCGTCAACGCCGATGAAGCCAACCAGACCATTCCGGTCACCGGTTCGGTCAGCGGCGAGTTCGCCGCAGGCGACATTGTTACGCTGACGGTGGGTCAGCAGACCTACACCGGTGCGGTAAATGCCGACGGCAGCTTCTCGATCAACGTGCCCGGCGCTCAGCTGGCGCAGAGTGATTCGATCCGCGCTGACGTCAGCCATACCGACGCAGCGGGCAATACCGGCTCGGCCAATACCGCAGTCAGCTACAGCGTCGACACAACCATTCCCATTGTGACGATCAGTCTCGATACCATCGCTGGCGATGACGTTATCAACGCCGCGGAAGCGGCGCAGGATGTCACCATCACCGGTCGTGCCGGCGGTGACGCCGCACCCGGTGATACCGTCACGGTCAACGTCGGCAATCAGAGCTATACGGCGACCGTCGGCCAGAACGGAGCGTTCAGCGTCGCTGTCCCGGGATCAGTATTGGCTTCGACTGGCGCCAACAGTGTCTCGGCTTCGGTCAGTCATACGGATGCCGCAGGAAATACCGGCAGTGCCGAGACCGCTCGCGACTACGCGGTCGATACCACGCCGCCGGTTCTTACCATTCAGCTCGACACCATTGCCGGCGACAACATCGTCAACGCCGAGGAGTCCGGTCGCGATATCCCGGTCACCGGCTCGGTTAGCGGTGAGTTTGCTGCGGGCAATACCGTCACTCTGACGATCGGTGATCAGAGCTACACCGGTGCAGTAAACGGCAACGGCACCTTCTCGATCAACGTGCCTGGCGCTCAATTGGCTGCCAACGAGGCAGTTCGTGCCGACGTCAGTCATACCGACGCGGCGGGTAATAGCGGCTCGGCCAACACCGCAGTGAGCTATGGTGTCGATACGACCATTCCGGCGGTCACGATCTCGCTGGACACGATCGCCGGCGATGACGTCATCAATGCCACAGAAGCGGCGCAGGATATCACCATTACCGGTCGTGCCGGTGGTGATGCCGCCCCCGGCGATACCGTCACGGTCAACGTCGGCAATCAGAGCTATACGGCGACCGTCGGTCAGAACGGCACGTTCAGCGTCGCGGTACCGGGCTCGATCCTGGCTGCCGCTGGGGCCGGCAGTGTTTCGGCATCCGTGGCCCATACCGATACCGCTGGTAATACCGGCAGCGCCGAGACCACTCGTGATTACGCAGTGGATACCACGCCGCCGGTTCTTTCGATCCAGCTCGACACCATCGCCGGCGACAATATCGTCAACGCCGACGAGGCCAACCAGACCATTCCTGTGACCGGTTCGGTCAGCGGTGAGTTCGCCGCGGGTGACCTCGTTACCCTGACGGTGGGTGAGCAGACCTACACCGGCGTGGTGAATGCCGACGGCAGCTTCTCGATCAACGTGCCCGGGAGTCAGCTGACCCGGAATGATGCGATCCGCGCTGACGTCAGCCACACCGATGCCGCGGGCAATGTGGGTTCGGCCAATACCGCCGTCAATTATTCGGTCAGCACCGATCTGCCCGTTGTCACGATCTCGCTGGATACCATCGCGGGTGACGACGTCATTAACGCTGCGGAAGCCGCGCAGGATGTGGCTATCAGCGGTCGTGCCGGTGGTGACGCCGCGCCCGGGGATACGGTCACCGTCGCGGTGGGTGGGCAGAACTACTCAACGGTTGTGGGTCAGAACGGCGCTTTCAGTGTGGCCGTGCCAGGCTCGATTCTCGCTGCTGCCGGTGCCAACAGTGTCTCTGCCTCGGTCAGCCACATGGATGCCGCCGGCAACGTTGGCAGTGCCGAGACCAGCCGCGCCTACGCGGTCGATACCACGCCGCCGGTGCTCTCGATCACGCTTGACACCATTGCCGGCGACAACATCGTCAACGCCGAGGAAGCGGGTCGCGATATTCCGGTGACCGGTTCGGTCAGTGGCGAATTTGCGGCAGGCGACACTGTGACCCTGACGGTGGGTGAGCAGACGTACACCGGTGCTGTAAGTGCCGACGGTACCTTCTCGATCAGCGTGCCCGGCGCTCAGCTGGCACAGAGTGATTCGATTCTTGCTGACGTCAGCCACACCGACGCGGCGGGCAACACCGGCTCGGCGAACACCGCGGCCAGCTACGCGGTTGATACCGACATTCCGGTTGTCACCATCAGCCTCGATACGATCGCCGGTGATGACGTCATCAATGCCGCGGAAGCCGCAGATGATGTGACCATCACCGGTCGCGCCGGCGGTGATGCGGTGCCCGGCGACACTGTCACGGTCAGCGTGGGTAACCAGAGCTATACGGCGACCGTTGGTCAGAACGGCACGTTCAGCGTCGCCGTTCCTGGTAGTGCGCTGGCTGCGGCTGGCGCCAACAGTGTCTCGGCGTCGGTCAGTCACACGGACGCGGTCGGCAACACCGGCAACACCGGCAGCGCCGAGACCGCCCGCGACTACGCGGTCGACACCACACCGCCGGCGCTTGCGATCACGCTGGATACCATTGCCGGCGACAACATCGTCAACGCCGAGGAGTCCGGTCGCGATATCCCGGTGACCGGCACGGTTTCTGGTGAATACGATGCCGGTGACCTCGTCACTCTGACGGTGGGTGAGCAGAGCTACACCGGCGCGGTGAATGCCGATGGTACTTTCAGCATTAACGTTCCCGGCGCTCAGCTGGCCTCGAGCGATTCGATCCGTGCCGAGGTCAGCCACA
The DNA here is from genome assembly GCF_977968315.1 of Kushneria sp. EE4. The sequence continues at coordinate 2,172,204 of NZ_OZ386212.1, read as the reverse complement.
CCGATGCCGCGGGCAACGTGGGCTCGGCGAACACAGCGGCAAGCTACGCCGTTGATACCGACATTCCGGTCGTCACCATCAGCCTCGATACTATCGCCGGCGATGACGTCATCAACGCCGCGGAAGCCGCGCAGGATGTGACCATCACCGGCCGTGCCGGGGGCGATGCCGTGCCCGGTGACAGCGTCACCGTCTCGGTCGGCGGTCAGAGCTACTCAACGACCGTCGGCCAGAACGGCGCGTTCAGCGTCGCCGTCCCGGGCTCGTTGCTGGCTGTGACTGGTGCCAACAGTGTCTCGGCGTCAGTCAGTCATACGGATGTGGCCGGCAACGTCGGCAGTGCCGAGACCGCTCGCGACTACGCCGTCGACACCACTCCGCCGGCGCTGGCCATCCAGCTTGATACCATTGCTGGCGACAACATCGTCAATGCCGAGGAAGCAAACCAGACCATTTCGGTGACGGGTTCGGTCAGCGGCGAGTTCGCCGTAGGCGACATTGTTACGCTGACGGTGGGTCAGCAGAGCTACACCGGCGCCGTCAACGCCGACGGCACCTTCTCGATCAACGTGCCCGGCAGCCAGCTGGCCTCGAGCGATTCGATTCGTGCCGAGGTCAGTCACACGGACGCGGCCGGTAATACTGGCTCGGCCAACACCGCAGTGAGCTACGGTGTCGATACGACCATTCCGGCGGTCACGATCTCGCTGGATACGATCGCCGGCGATGACGTCATCAACGCGGCGGAAGCGGCGCAGGATGTGACCATCACCGGTCGCGCCGGTGGTGATGCTGTGGCCGGTGATACGGTGACTGTCTCGGTCGGTGGCCAGAACTACTCAACGGTTGTGGGTCAGAACGGCGCTTTCAGTGTGGCCGTGCCAGGCTCGATTCTCGCTGCTGCCGGTGCCAACAGTGTCTCTGCCTCGGTCAGCCACATGGATGCCGCCGGCAACGTTGGCAGTGCCGAGACCAGCCGCGCCTACGCGGTCGATACCACGCCGCCGGTGCTCTCGATCACGCTTGACACCATTGCCGGCGACAACATCGTCAACGCCGAGGAAGCGGGTCGCGATATTCCGGTGACCGGTTCGGTCAGTGGCGAATTTGCGGCAGGCGACACTGTGACCCTGACGGTGGGTGAGCAGACGTACACCGGTGCTGTAAGTGCCGACGGTACCTTCTCGATCAGCGTGCCCGGCGCTCAGCTGGCACAGAGTGATTCGATTCTTGCTGACGTCAGCCACACCGACGCGGCGGGCAACACCGGCTCGGCGAACACCGCGGCCAGCTACGCGGTTGATACCGACATTCCGGTTGTCACCATCAGCCTCGATACGATCGCCGGTGATGACGTCATCAATGCCGCGGAAGCCGCAGATGATGTGACCATCACCGGTCGCGCCGGCGGTGATGCGGTGCCCGGCGACACTGTCACGGTCAGCGTGGGTAACCAGAGCTATACGGCGACCGTTGGTCAGAACGGCACGTTCAGCGTCGCCGTTCCTGGTAGTGCGCTGGCTGCGGCTGGCGCCAACAGTGTCTCGGCGTCGGTCAGTCACACGGACGCGGTCGGCAACACCGGCAACACCGGCAGCGCCGAGACCGCCCGCGACTACGCGGTCGACACCACACCGCCGGCGCTTGCGATCACGCTGGATACCATTGCCGGCGACAACATCGTCAACGCCGAGGAGTCCGGTCGCGATATCCCGGTGACCGGCACGGTTTCTGGTGAATACGATGCCGGTGACCTCGTCACTCTGACGGTGGGTGAGCAGAGCTACACCGGCGCGGTGAATGCCGATGGTACTTTCAGCATTAACGTTCCCGGCGCTCAGCTGGCCTCGAGCGATTCGATCCGTGCCGAGGTCAGCCACACCGATGCCGCGGGCAACGTGGGCTCGGCGAACACAGCGGCAAGCTACGCCGTTGATACCGACATTCCGGTCGTCACCATCAGCCTCGATACTATCGCCGGCGATGACGTCATCAACGCCGCGGAAGCCGCGCAGGATGTGACCATCACCGGCCGTGCCGGGGGCGATGCCGTGCCCGGTGACAGCGTCACCGTCTCGGTCGGCGGTCAGAGCTACTCAACGACCGTCGGCCAGAACGGCGCGTTCAGCGTCGCCGTCCCGGGCTCGTTGCTGGCTGTGACTGGTGCCAACAGTGTCTCGGCGTCAGTCAGTCATACGGATGTGGCCGGCAACGTCGGCAGTGCCGAGACCGCTCGCGACTACGCCGTCGACACCACTCCGCCGGCGCTGGCCATCCAGCTTGATACCATTGCTGGCGACAACATCGTCAATGCCGAGGAAGCAAACCAGACCATTTCGGTGACGGGTTCGGTCAGCGGCGAGTTCGCCGTAGGCGACATTGTTACGCTGACGGTGGGTCAGCAGAGCTACACCGGCGCCGTCAACGCCGACGGCACCTTCTCGATCAACGTGCCCGGCAGCCAGCTGGCCTCGAGCGATTCGATTCGTGCCGAGGTCAGTCACACGGACGCGGCCGGTAATACTGGCTCGGCCAACACCGCAGTGAGCTACGGTGTCGATACGACCATTCCGGCGGTCACGATCTCGCTGGATACGATCGCCGGCGATGACGTCATCAACGCGGCGGAAGCGGCGCAGGATGTGACCATCACCGGTCGCGCCGGTGGTGATGCTGTGGCCGGTGATACGGTGACTGTCTCGGTCGGTGGCCAGAACTACTCAACGGTTGTGGGTCAGAACGGCGCTTTCAGTGTGGCCGTGCCAGGCTCGATTCTCGCTGCTGCCGGTGCCAACAGTGTCTCTGCCTCGGTCAGCCACATGGATGCCGCCGGCAACGTTGGCAGTGCCGAGACCAGCCGCGCCTACGCGGTCGATACCACGCCGCCGGCGCTGGCCATTCAGCTCGATACCATCGCCGGCGACAACATCGTCAACGCCGAGGAAGCGGGTCGCGATATTCCGGTGACCGGTTCGGTCACGGGCGAGTTTGCCGCGGGTGATCTCGTTATCCTGACGGTGGGTGAGCAGACGTACACCGGTGCTGTAAGTGCCGACGGCACCTTCTCGATCAGCGTGCCGGGCAGCCAGTTGGCCCAGAATGATGCGATCCGCGCCGAGGTTGGTCACACCGACGCGGCGGGCAACGTGGGTTCGGCTAATACGGCGGCGAGCTATTCAGTCGACACAACTATCCCTGCTGTCACCATCAGTCTCGATACCATCGGTGGCGATGACATCATCAACGCGGCGGAAGCCGCACAGGATTTGACCATCACCGGTCGCGCCGGTGGCGACGCCGCCCCCGGCGATACCATCACGGTCAGCGTGGGTAACCAGAGCTATACGGCCACCGTCGGTCAGAACGGCACGTTCAGCGTCGCGGTACCGGGCTCGATCCTCGCTGCTGCCGGTGCCAACAGTGTCTCGGCGTCGGTCAGTCACACGGACGCGGCCGGCAACATCGGCAGCGCCGAGACCGCCCGCGATTACGCGGTCGATACCACGCCGCCGGTTCTTGCAATCCAGCTCGACACCATTGCCGGCGACAACATCGTCAATGCTGAAGAGGCCGGTCGCGATATTCCGGTGACCGGCACGATTTCTGGTGAATACGCTGTCGGCGACATCGTTACCCTTAAGTTAGGCCAACAGACGTACACCGGCCCGGTAAACGGTGACGGCACCTTCTCGATCAGCGTGCCCGGCAGCCAGCTGGCACAAAATGACGCGATCCGTGCCGAGGTCAGCCATACCGATGCGGCGGGCAATACCGGCTCGGCCAACATCGCGGCCAGCTACGCCGTTGATACCGATATTCCGGTCGTCACCATCAGCCTCGATACCATTGCCGGCGATGACGTCATCAACGCGGCCGAAGCCGCCGAGAATGTGACCATCACCGGTCGCGCCGGCGGTGACGCCGCGCTCGGTGATACGGTCACCGTCTCGATCAGTGGCCAGAACTACACCACGGTGGTCGGTCAGAACGGTGCGTTCAGTGTGGCCGTGCCGGGCTCGATTTTGGCTGCCGCTGGCGCCAACAGTGTCTCGGCGTCGGTCAGTCATACGGATGCCGCTGGCAATGTCGGAAGCGCCGAGACAGCTCGCGACTACGCGGTGGATACCACGCCGCCGGAACTTGCCATCCAGCTCGACACCATTGCCGGCGACAATATCGTCAACGCCGAGGAGTCCGGTCGCGATATCCCGGTGACCGGCACGGTTTCTGGTGAATACGCTGCCGGTGACCTAGTGACCCTGACGGTCGGTCAGCAGACGTATACCGGCGCAGTGAATGCCGACGGCAGCTTCTCAATCAACGTGCCGGGCAGTCAGCTGGCCTTGAGCGACTCGATCCGCGCTGAGGTCAGTCATACCGACGTGGCGGGCAATACCGGCAGCGCTAACACTGCTGCGAATTACGCGGTCGACACCGCTATCCCTGTGGTGACCATCAGCCTCGATACCATTGCTGGCGATGACGTCATCAACGCAGCGGAAGCCGCAGATGATGTGGCTATCACCGGTCGCGCCGGCGGCGACGCGGTGCCCGGCGATACTGTCACGGTCAGCGTGGGTAACCAGAGCTATACGGCGACCCTTGGTCAGAACGGTGCGTTCAGCGTTGCGGTACCGGGGTCGGTTTTGGCTGCTGCCGGTGCCAATAGTGTCGCGGCATCCGTAAGTCACACTGACGCTGCGGGGAATACTGGCAGCGCTGAAACTATCCGCGACTACGCGGTCGATACCACGCCGCCGGTTCTTGCCATCCAGCTCGACACCATTGCCGGCGACAATATCGTCAACGCCGATGAAGCCAACCAGACCATTCCGGTCACCGGTTCGGTCAGCGGCGAGTTTGCCGCGGGTGACCTCGTCACCCTGACGGTGGGCGAGCAGACGTACACCGGCTCGGTAAACGGTGATGGCACCTTCTCGATCAATGTGCCCGGCGCTCAGCTGGCGCAGAGCGATTCGATTCGTGCCGACGTTAGTCATACCGACGCGGCGGGCAATACCGGCTCGGCCAATACCGCAGTCAGCTACAGCGTAGACACAACCATTCCCATTGTGACGATCAGTCTCGATACCATCGCCGGTGATGACGTCATCAACGCGGCGGAAGCCGCAGATGATGTGGCTATCACCGGTCGCGCCGGCGGTGATGCGGTGCCCGGCGACACTGTCACGGTCAGCGTGGGTAACCAGAGCTATACGGCGACCGTTGGTCAGAACGGCACGTTCAGCGTCGCCGTGCCGGGTAGCGTGCTGGCAACCGCTGGCGCCGGCTCGATCAATGCTGTCGTTTCGCACACCGATGCCGCCGGCAATATCGGCAGCGCCGAGACCACGCGTGATTACGCGGTGGATACCACTCCGCCGGTCCTTTCTATCCAGCTCGACACCATCGCCGGCGACAACATCGTTAACGCCGACGAGGCAAACCAGACCATCCCGGTAACGGGCTCCGTCAGCGGCGAGTTTGTCGCCGGCGACATCGTCACCCTGGCGGTAGGTGAGCAGGCGTATACCGGTGCGGTCAATGCCGACGGCACCTTCTCGATCAATGTGCCCGGCGCTCAGCTGGCGCAGAGCGATTCGATCCGCGCTGAGGTCAGTCATACCGATGCGGCGGGCAATACCGGCAGCGCGAACACTGCTGTGAATTACGCGGTCGACACCGCTATCCCTGTGGTGACCATCAGTCTAAATACCATCGCGGACGATGACGTCATCAACGCGGCGGAAGCGGCGCAGGATGTGACCATCACCGGTCGCGCCGGTGGTGATGCTGTGGCCGGTGATACGGTCACCGTCGCGGTGGGTGGGCAGAACTACACCACGGTCGTGGGTCAGAACGGCGCGTTCAGCGTTGCGGTGCCGGGCAGCGTGCTGGCAAATGCCGGTGCGGGTTCGATCAGTGCCGCCGTTTCACACACCGATGCGGCCGGTAACATCGGCAGTGCCGAGATCAGCCGTGACTACGCTGTCGATACCACGCCGCCGGTTCTTGCGATCACGCTCGATACCATCGCCGGCGACAACATCGTCAACGCCGATGAGGCCAACCAGACCATTCCGGTAACCGGTTCGGTAAGCGGCGAGTTCGCCGCAGGTGACATCGTCACCCTGACAGTAGGCGATCAGAACTACACCGGCGCGGTAAACGGTAACGGCACCTTCTCGATCAATGTGCCGGGCGGCCAGCTGGCACAGAGCGATTCGATTCGTGCTGACGTCAGTTACACCGACGCGGCGGGCAATACGGGCTCGGCGAATACTGCGGCGAGCTATAACGTTGATACTTCCATTCCCATTGTGACGATCTCGCTGGACACGATCGCCGGCGATGACGTTATCAACGCGGCGGAAGCGGCGCAGGCTGTGACCATCACCGGTCGTGCCGGTGGTGACGCCGCGCCCGGGGATACGGTCACCGTCGCGGTGGGTGGGCAGAACTACACCACGGTCGTGGGTCAGAACGGTGTGTTCAGCGTCGCTGTGCCGGGCTCGGTGCTGGCAGCCGCTGGTGCCAGCAGTGTGTCGGCCTCCGTTTCGCACACCGATGCCGCCGGCAACATCGGCAGCGCCGAAACCTCTCGTGACTATGCCGTCGATACCACGCCGCCAGAGCTGACTATTCAGCTCGACACCACTGCCGGCGACAACATTGTCAACGCCGAGGAAGCGAACCAGACCATCCCGGTGACGGGTTCGGTCAGCGGCGAGTTCGCCGTAGGCGACATTGTTACGCTGACGGTGGGTGAGCAGACCTACACCGGCGCGGTGAATGCCGACGGCACCTTCTCGATCAGCGTGCCGGGCAGTCAACTGGCCCAGAATGATGCGATCCGCGCTGACGTCAGCCATACCGACGCGGCGGGCAACACCGGTAGCGCGAACACTGCCGCGAATTACGCGGTCGACACCAACATCCCTGTGGTGACCATCAGCCTCAATACCATCGCCGGCGATGACGTCATCAACGCCGCGGAAGCGGCGCAGGATGTGACCATCACCGGTCGCGCCGGTGGCGACGCCGCCCCCGGTGATACCGTCACGGTCAACGTCGGCAATCAGAGCTATACGGCGACCGTCGGTCAGAACGGCACGTTCAGTGTGGCCGTGCCGGGCTCGATTCTCGCTGCTGCCGGTGCCAACAGTGTCTCGGCGTCGGTCAGTCACACGGACTTTGCAGGGAATACTGGCAGCGCCGAGACAGCTCGCGACTACGCCGTCGATACCACGCCGCCGGTCCTTTCCATTCAGCTCGACACCATTGCCGGCGACAACATCGTCAATGCTGAAGAAGCCAACCAGACCATCCCGGTAACGGGCTCCGTCAGCGGTGAGTTCGCCGCGGGCGACCTTGTCACCCTGACGGTGGTTGAGCAGACCTACACCGGCGCGGTGAATGCCGACGGCACCTTCTCGATCAGCGTGCCGGGCAGTCAACTGGCCCAGAATGATGCGATCCGCGCTGACGTCAGCCATACCGACGCGGCGGGCAACACCGGTAGCGCGAACACTGCCGCGAATTACGCGGTCGACACCAACATCCCTGTGGTGACCATCAGCCTCGATACCATCGCCGGCGATGACGTCATCAACGCCGCGGAAGCGGCGCAGGATGTGGCCATTACCGGTCGTGCCGGTGGCGATGCCGTTTCCGGCGATACCGTCACGGTCAGCGTGGGTAACCAGAGCTATACGACCACTGTCGGTCAGAACAGCGCGTTCAGCGTTGCAGTGCCGGGCTCGATTCTCGCTGCTGCCGGTGCCAGCAGTGTGTCGGCCTCCGTTTCGCACACCGACGCGGCCGGTAACACCGGCAGTGCCGAGACCAGCCGCGACTACGCCGTCGACACCACGCCGCCGGCGCTTGCGATCACGCTGGATACCATTGCCGGCGACAACATCGTCAATGCCGATGAAGCCAACCAGACTATCCCGGTCACCGGTTCGGTCAGCGGCGAGTTCGCCGCAGGCGACCTTGTCACCCTGACGGTGGGGCAGCAGAGCTACGCCGGTGCGGTGAATGCCGATGGCAGCTTCTCGATCAACGTGCCCGGTCGCCAGTTGGCCTCGAGCGATTCGATCCGCGCTGAGGTCAGTCATACCGACGCGGCGGGCAATACCGGCAGCGCGAACACTGCTGCGAATTACGCGGTCGACACCGCTATCCCTGTGGTGACCATCAGTCTAAATACCATCGCGGACGATGACGTCATCAACGCGGCGGAAGCGGCGCAGGATGTCACCATCACCGGTCGTGCCGGTGGGGATGCTGCACCCGGTGATGTCGTCACGGTCAGCGTGAGTAACCAGAGCTATACGGCTACCGTCGGTCAGAACGGTGCGTTCAGCGTCGCTGTACCGGGCTCGATCCTGGCTGCCGCTGGCGCCAACAGTGTCTCGGCCTCGGTGAGCCATACCGATGCCGCCGGGAACACCGGCAGTGCCGAAACCTCTCGCGACTACGCCGTCGATACCACGTCGCCGGTGCTTTCGATCACGCTGGATACCACCGCTGGCGACAACATCGTCAACGCCGAGGAGTCCGGTCGCGATATCCCGGTGACCGGCAAGGTTTCTGGTGAATACGCTGTCGGCGACATCGTTACCCTTACGGTAGGCCAACAGACGTACACCGGTGCCGTGAACGCCGACGGTACTTTCAGCATTAACGTGCCCGGCGTTCAGCTGGCACAGAGTGATTCGATTCTTGCTGACGTCAGCCACACCGACGCGGCGGGCAACACCGGCTCGGCGAACACCGCGGTCAGCTACGCCGTTGATACCGACATTCCGGTCGTCACCATTAGTCTCGACACGATCGCCGGTGATGACGTCATCAACGCCGCGGAAGCGGCGCAGGATGTTGCCATCACCGGTCGTGCCGGTGGTGATGCGGTAGCCGGTGACACTATCACTGTCGTAGTGGGTGGTCAGAGCTACACCGCAAGCGTCGGTCAGAACGGCGCGTTTAGTGTCGCGGTGCCAGGGTCGGTTTTGGCTGCTGTCGGTGCCGGCAGTGTCTCGGCATCGGTCAGTCACACGGACGCGGCCGGCAACATCGGCAGCGCCGAGACCGCCCGCGATTACGCAGTGGATACCACGCCGCCGTTGCTTACCATTCAGCTTGACACTATCGCTGGCGACAACATCGTCAATGCCGATGAGGCCAGTCAGACCATTCCGGTAACCGGTTCGGTAAGCGGCGAGTTTGCCGCGGGTGACCTCGTTACCCTGACGGTGGGTCAGCAGACGTATACCGGTGCGGTAAACGCTGACGGCACCTTCTCGATCAACGTGCCCGGCGGTCAGCTGGTCCAGAGTGATTCGATCCGCGCTGATGTCAGCCACACCGGCGCGGCGGGTAATACCGGTTCGGCCAATACGGCGGCGAATTACGCGGTCGATACCTCTATTCCTGTTGTCACCATCAGCCTCGATACCATCGCCGGCGATGACATCATCAACGCCGCGGAAGCCGCACAGAATGTGGCCATCACCGGTCGTGCCGGTGGTGATGCCGCGCCTGGTGATACGGTCACCGTCTCGATCGGTGGCCAGAACTACTCCACGGTGGTGGGTCAGAACGGCGCGTTCAGCGTCGCCGTGCCGGGCTCGATCCTCGCTGCTGCTGGTGCCAACAGTGTCTCGGCGTCGGTCGGTCACACGGATGCTGCGGGGAATACTGGCAGCGCCGAGACCGCTCGCGGCTATGCGGTCGATACCACGCCGCCGGTTCTTGCAATCCAGCTCGACACCATTGCCGGCGACAACATCGTCAATGCTGAAGAGGCCGGTCGCGATATTCCTGTGACCGGTTCGGTGACAGGCGAGTTTGCCGCGGGCGATATCGTCACCCTGGCGGTGGGTCAGCAGACGTATACCGGTGCGGTAAACGGTGACGGCACCTTCTCGATCAACGTGCCCGGCAGCCAGCTGGCCTCGAGCGATTCAATCCGTGCCGAGGTCAGTCACACGGACGCGGCCGGTAATGTGGGTTCGGCGAACACTGCGGTCAGCTACGACGTTGATACCGACATACCGGTCGTCACCATCAGTCTCGATACCATTGCCGGCGATGACGTCATCAACGCCGCGGAAGCCGCACAGGATGTGACTCTCACTGGTCGCGCCGGTGGCGACGCCGCACCCGGTGATACGGTGACTGTCTCGGTCGGTGGCCAGAACTACTCAACGGTTGTGGGTCAGAACGGCGCGTTCAGTGTCGCCGTGCCGGGCTCAATCTTGGCTGCTGCCGGTGCCAACAGCGTCTCGGCGTCGGTCAGTCACACGGATGCCGCCGGCAACACCGGCAGTGCCGAGACCAGTCGCGACTATGCGGTGGATACCACTCCGCCGGTCCTTTCTATCCAGCTCGACACCATCGCCGGCGACAACATCGTTAACGCCGACGAGGCAAACCAGACCATCCCGGTAACGGGCTCCGTCAGCGGCGAGTTTGTCGCCGGCGACATCGTCACCCTGGCGGTAGGTGAGCAGACGTATACCGGTGCGGTCAATGCCGACGGCACCTTCTCGATCAGCGTGCCTGGCGCGCAGCTTGCTGCAAACGACTCTATACAAGCCGATGTCAGCCATACCGACGCAGCGGGCAATACCGGCAGCGCGAATGCTGCCGCGAATTACGCGGTCGATACCGACATCCCGATGGTGACCATCAGCCTCGATATCATCGCCGGCGATGACGTCATCAACGCCGCGGAAGCCGCGCAGGATGTGACCATCACCGGCCGTGCCGGGGGCGATGCCGTGCCCGGTGACAGCGTCACCGTCTCGGTCGGCGGTCAGAGCTACTCAACGACCGTCGGTCAGAACGGTGCGTTTATTGTGGCCGTGCCGGGCTCGATCCTGGCTGCTACCAGTGCCAATAGTGTCTCGGCATCTGTAAGTCACACTGACGCTGCGGGGAATGCTGGCAGCGCCGAGACCGCTCGCGGCTACGCGGTGGATACCACTCCACCTGTTCTTTCAATCGCGCTGAATACCATTGCCGGCGACAATATCGTCAACGCCGACGAGGCCAACCACACCATTCCGGTGACCGGTTCGGTCACCGGCGAGTTCGCCGCAGGCGACATTGTCACCCTGACGGTGGGTGAGCAGACTTACACCGGTGCGGTTAATGCTGACGGCACCTTTTTGATCAACGTGCCCGGCAGCCAGTTGGCCTCGAGCGATTCGATCCGCGTCGGGGTCAGCCACACCGACGCGGCGGGCAACACCGGCTCGGCGAACACCGCGGTCAGCTACGACGTTGATACTGACATACCGGTCGTCACCATCAGTCTCGATACCATTGCCGGCGATGACGTCATCAACGCTGCGGAAGCCGCAGATGATGTGGCTATCACCGGTCGTGCCGGTGGCGATGCTGCACCCGGCGATACCGTCACGGTCAGCGTGGGTAACCAGAGCTATACGACCACTGTCGGTCAGAACGGCGCGTTTAGTGTCGCGGTGCCAGGGTCGGTTTTGGCTGCTGTCGGTGCCAACAGCGTCTCGGCGTCGGTCAGTCACACTGACATCGCAGGAAATACCGGCAGTGCCGAGACGGCTCGCGACTACGCCGTCGATACGACGCCGCCAGAGCTGACTATTCAGCTCGACACCATTGCCGGCGACAACATCGTCAACGCCGATGAGGCCGGTCGCGATATCCCGGTGACCGGCACGGTTTCTGGCGAATACGATGCCGGTGACCTCGTCACTCTGACGGTGGGTGAGCAGACGTACACCGGTGCTGTAAGTGCCGACGGCACCTTCTCGATCAGCGTGCCGGGCAGTCAGCTGGCGCAGAGTGATTCGATCCGTGCTGGCGTCAGCCACACCGACGCAGCCGGTAACGTGGGCTCGGCGAACACCGCGGCCAGTTACGCCGTTGATACCGATATTCCGGTCGTCACCATCAGTCTCGATACCATCGCTGGCGATGACGTCATCAACGCCGCGGAAGCCGCAGAGGATGTGACCATCATCGGTCGTGCCGGCGGCGATGCCGTGGCCGGTGATACCGTCACCGTCTCGATTGGCGGCCAAGCCTACACTGCAACCGTCGGTCAGAATGGTGCGTTCAGCGTCGCTGTCCCGGGATCAGCATTGGCTTCGACTGGCGCCAACAGTGTCTCGGCTTCGGTCAATCATACCGATGCCGCTGGCAACGTCGGCAGTGCCGAGACCGCCCGCGATTACGCCGTCGATACCACGCCGCCGGTTCTTGCAATCCAGCTCGACACCATTGCCGGCGACAACATCGTCAATGCTGAAGAGGCCGGTCGCGATATTCCGGTGACCGGTTCGGTGACAGGCGAGTTTGCCGCGGGTGACCTCGTCACCCTGACGGTCGGCGAGCAGACGTACACCGGCGCGGTAAACGGTGACGGCACCTTCTCGATTAACGTGCCCGGTGCTCAGCTGGCGCAGAATAATTCGATTAGCCTGGAAGTTAGCCATACCGATACGGCGGGCAATGTGGGCTCGGCGAACACCGCGGCCAGCTACGCGGTTGATACCGATATTCCGGTCGTCACCATCAGCCTCGATACTATCGCCGGCGATGACGTCATTAACGCCGCGGAAGCGGCGCAGGATGTGGCCATTACCGGTCGTGCCGGTGGCGACGCCGCCCCCGGTGATACCGTCACGGTCAACGTCGGCAATCAGAGCTATACGGCGACCGTCGGTCAGAACGGTACGTTCAGCGTCGCGGTACCGGGGTCGATTCTGGCAGCCAACGCTACTTCGATCAGCGCTTCGGTCAGTCACGTTGATGCCGCTGGTAACGTCGGCAGCGCCGAGACCTCTCGCGATTATGCGGTGGATACCACGCCGCCAGTCCTGTCGATCACGCTGGATACCATTGCTGGCGACAACATCGTCAATGCCGAGGAAGCCGGTCGCGATATTTCGGTGACCGGCGCGGTTTCTGGTGAATACGCTGCCGGTGACATCGTTACCCTGACGGTCGGTGATCAGAGCTACACCGGTGCGGTGAATGCTGATGGCACCTTCTCGATCAACGTGCCCGGCAGCCAGCTGGCGCAGAGCGACTCAATCCGTGCTGACGTCAGCCATACCGACGCGGCGGGCAATACCGGCTCGGCGAACACTGCCGCGAATTACGCGGTCGATACCACTATTCCCATTGTCACCATCAGCCTGGATACCATTGCCGGCGATGACGTGATCAACGCTGCTGAAGCCGCAGAGGATGTGACCATCACCGGCCGCGCCGGCGGCGATGCCGTGCTTGGTGACACGGTGACCATCTCGATCGGGGGGCAGAACTACGCCACGGTCGTGGGTCAGAGCGGCGCGTTCAGTGTCGCGGTGCCGGGCTCGATTCTCGCTGCTGCCGGTGCCAACAGTGTCTCTGCCTCGGTCAGCCACATGGATGCCGCCGGCAATGTTGGCAGTGCCGAGACCACTCGTGATTACGCGGTAGATACCACGCCGCCGGTTCTTTTGATCCAGCTCGACACCATCGCCGGCGACAACATCGTTAACGCCGATGAAGCCAACCAGGCCATTCCGGTGGCCGGCACGGTTTCTGGTGAATACGCTGCCGGTGATCTCGTTACCCTGACAATCGGCGAGCAGAACTACACCGGTGAGGTGAGTGCCGACGGCACCTTCTCGATCAACGTGCCCGGCGCTCAGCTGGCGCAGAGCGATTCAATTCGTGCCGAGGTCAGTCACACGGACGCGGCCGGTAATACTGGCTCGGCCAACACCGCAGTGAGCTACGGTGTCGATACGACCATTCCGGCGGTCACGATCTCGCTGGATACGATCGCCGGCGATGACGTCATCAACGCGGCGGAAGCGGCGCAGGATGTGACCATCACCGGTCGCGCCGGTGGCGACGCCGCCCTCGGTGATACCGTCACGGTCAACGTCGGCAATCAGAGCTATACGGCGACCGTCGGTCAGAACGGTACGTTCAGCGTCGCGGTACTGGGCTCGATCCTCGCTGCTGCCGGTGCCAATAGCGTTTCGGCATCCGTGACCCATACCGATGCCGCCGGCAATGTTGGCAGTGCCGAGACCACTCGTGATTACGCGGTAGATACCACGCCGCCGGTTCTTTCGATCCAGCTCGACACCATCGCCGGCGACAACATCGTTAACGCCGATGAAGCCAACCAGACTATTCCGGTGACCGGTTCGGTGACCGGCGAGTTTGCCGCGGGTGACCTCGTCACCCTGACGGTAAGTCAGCAGACATATACCGGTGCGGTAAACGCTGACGGCACCTTCTCGATCAACGTGCCCGGGAGTCAGCTGGCCTTGAGCGACTCGATTCGCGCCGAGGTCAGTCACACCGACGCGGCGGGTAATACCGGTTCGGCCAATACGGCGGCGAATTACGCGGTCGATACCTCTATTCCTGTTGTCACTATCAGCCTCGATACCATCGCCGGCGATGACATCATCAACGCCGCGGAAGCCGCACAGAATGTGGCCATCACCGGTCGCGCCGGCGGTGACGCTGCACCCGGCGATACGGTGACCGTCTCGATCGGTGGCCAGAACTACTCAACGGTTGTGGGTCAGAACGGCGCGTTCAGCGTTGGAGTGCCGGGCAGCGCGCTGGCAACAGCTGGTGCGGGTTCGATCACTGCTGTCGTTTCGCACACCGATGCCGCCGGCAACATCGGCAGCGCCGAAACCTCTCGCGACTACGCCGTCGATACCACGCCGCCGGTGCTCTCGATCACGCTCGACACCATTGCCGGCGACAACATCGTCAACGCCGACGAGGCCAGTCAGACCATTCCGGTAACTGGATCGGTTACGGGCGAGTTTGCCGCGGGTGACCTCGTCACCCTGACGGTAGGTCAGCAGACGTATACCGGTGCGGTAAACGCTGACGGCAGCTTCTCGATCAACGTGCCCGGCGCTCAGCTGGCGCAGAGCGATTCGATTCGTGCTGACGTCAGTCACACCGACGCAGCGGGCAACACCGGGTCGGCGAACACCGCGGTCAGCTATTCAGTCGACACAACTATCCCTGCTGTCACCATCAGTCTCGATACCATCGCGGGCGATGACGTCATCAACGCTGCGGAAGCGGCGCAGGATGTGACCATCACCGGTCGTGCCGGTGGTGATGCCGCGCCTGGTGATACGGTCACTGTCTCGGTCGGCGGTCAGAACTACTCAACAGTTTTGGGTCAGAACGGTACGTTCAGCGTTGCAGTCCCCGGTAGCGTGTTGACCAATGCAGGCGTCGACAGGATCAGCGCCTCCGTCTCGCACGCTGATGCCGCGGGTAATGTCGGCAATGCCACGACCTCGCGCGATTACCGGATAGATGTCCTGCCACCGGATGCACAGGCCGATACGGGGAATACGCAGCAGAGCGTCACGCTAAGCGTTGATGCCGCTCGTGGCGTGCTCGCCAACGATACCGATCGTGACAGTGATGATAAGACGCTTCGCGTGGTGGCCATCAATGGCGAAACCGGTGGCGTCGGGCAGGTGGTGACAGGCTCCAACGGTGGTCAGTTCGTGTTGGCAGCTGATGGCAGCTATCAGTTCCGGCCGGGCAGTGCCTTTGACTATCTGCCGGATGGCCAGACAGCGACCACGCAGGTCAGCTACACAGTCAGCGATGATCAGGGCAACGCCAGTACCGCAACGCTGACGGTCACGGTCAAAGGCGTCAACGATGCGCCGATAGCGGTTGCCGATATAGCCATTACGGGTGAAAAGACCCCCCTGGTGGTCAGCGCGGCCGATGGCGTGCTGGCCAATGATCGCGATGTCGACAGCGGTGACACGCTGCGTGTTACCCAGGTCAACGGCAGTACGTCGGGCCTGGGCAGCGCTGTGGCAGGCAGCCATGGTGGCGTTTTTGTGCTCAATGGCGATGGCAGCTATAGCTTCAACCCGGGGTCGGATTTCAACCGACTGGCAGTCGGTCAGACCGCGACCAGCACCGTCAGCTACACCGTCAGCGACAACCATGGTGCCAGTGCAACCACCACGCTTACGGTGACCATTACTGGTGCCAATGACGCCCCGGTCGCGCGCCCCGATACCGGCACCACCGACGAAGATACCCGTCTGGTCGTCAATGCCGCCAACGGTGTACTGGCCAACGACACCGATGTTGATGCCGGTACCATACTGAATGTGGCAGCCGTCAATGGGCTTGGCACAGGCGTCGGGGCTGCCGTGGCCGGTAACGGCGGCGGCACCTTCGTGATCAATAATGATGGCAGCTACAGCTTTGACCCGGGGCAGGCTTTCCAGAGTCTGACCGAGGGGGCAAGCAAGACCTCCTCGGTGCAATATACCGTCAGCGACGGCCAGGGCGGTACGGCTATCAGCACGCTGACGGTGACCATTACCGGTGCCGTGGACCGGCCGATCATCAACGTGGTCGAGCATTCGCTAACGGCGATCGAGACCGGCGCGCTCGCCAATAGTCTGGGGCTGGAAGTCACCTTTTATCAGCAGGTCGCCAACACCACGGCGTGGAACACGGCGGCGAGTCTGCCCACGCTCATGGCGGACAGAACGCCGACCACACAGGGCACCGTCAGCGGCGGCATCAACTACACCGTCGGCGCCGGTGATGCCTATAGCGTCAAGGGGGTAATGTACCTGGAGGCGGGGCACAGCTACCGCTTTACCGGCAACTCTGACGACACGTTGCTGTTCACGGTGGGTGATCAGACGCTGCTGGGTAAAAACTTCAACTCATGGGGCACCTACAACACTGCCACCATCACGCCCACAGTCAGCGGCTACTATCCGGTCGGGGTCTACATGACCAACTATACCGGGGCCGGTAATCTTGCCATGACGGTCTCTGTGGATGGTGGCGCGGCCAAAACGCTTAACAACACCAATTTCGCGCTTTTCCCCAGTATTGGCGCGGTTTCAAACGCTACATTGCCCTTTACGCCGCAGCAGACCGACAGCAGCGGCTATCGCTACTACGCAGTGAAGGAAGATCAGGGCGTCACCGGCACCCGCATCGAGCTTGGAACACCCACGGCAGCCCTGACGGACACGATCGGGCCGGCAGAAACGCTGAAGCTGAGCATTGCCAATCTGCCGGCAGGGTCAGTGCTGAGTGATGCCGCCGGTAACAGTGTCGCGATTACCAGTGCGACACAGCAGGTGTCATTGATCGGCTGGTCGCTGGATACCCTGCGTCTGATGCCGCCGGCCGGCTACACCGGCACCATTGCGACGCTCTACACCGCAACGGCAGTGGGCGTTAATGGCGGTACGGCGAGTACCACCGTGACACAGAACGTGCTGGTCTTCCCGGCGTCGAGCCCAACCGGTGCGGTGACAGAAGATACGGGCAGTACGCTGACCAGCAGCAACACCCTCGTGGTACTGGATGGCGCCAATCAGCCGGTGGCCTTTCAGGCCGGTGTTGGTGCGCCGATAGGCAGCACGCTGGGTTCTCTGGCCATTGATGCCAGCGGCAAATGGACCTACAGCGTGGATAACGCAAGGGTACAGTCGCTCGGCGCTGGTGCCACGAAGGTGGAGACCTTCACGGTCACTGCTGCCGACGGTTCAAAACAGACGATCTCCGTCACTATCACGGGCGTTAATGACGCCCCGGTGGCGATGGCCGACCACGCCTATGTCAGCGGCCAGGGCGAGCAGAAGGTTGTCTATCTCTCGACCCACACCGGGGTACTGGAAACCTGGAATCTGACAACGGGCAGCCAGACCAGCCTCACCATGACCAACAGCAGTGGCGGTGCCGCGCCGGTATTCGGTGATATCGCCCAGAGCACTACGCCAGGAAGGCTTTACGGCATCAACTTCTCTACAGCTTCCAATGCCACGGCGCTCTATAGCATCAATGTCAGTACTGGCGTTGCGACGTCGCTGGGTACGCTGGCCGGTACGACGGCCCTCAATGCGCTGACAATGATGCCCAGCGGACAGCTGCTGGCAGCCAATGCCAACAACGGCGCACTTTATCAGATCAACCCGGTGACGCTTGCCGTTACACAGCTCGCCACCGTCAACTACAACTCGGGCGGCGATTTAAAGTATGTCGGTGGCCATCTTTATGGTTCCGACCAGACCGGTCGTGTCTATGAAATCGCCATCAACGCTGACGGCACGATCAGGACAACCAGTGGTAGCGCGACGACAAAGCTGGTAGCGACCATGCCACACCCGGTCTATGGGCTGGGCGAGGATGCCAATGGCAACCTGTTGATCATTACCACTGACAACAAGGCCACCCCCATGAACGTGGATACCCTGACGCTGGGGGCGCCGACCGCGCTGACGGCTCTGGGCAGTGGGGTGTTGTATGGTACGGCGGGCAATGTTGGGTTGAGTACCGAAGGAACGCCGACGGCGACGGGTAATGTGCTGGCCAATGACAGTGATGTCGATATCGGTGACAAGCTGGTCGTGACCGGCGTGAGCAACAGCATTGCCGGAAGCATGGCCGCCGTGACGGTCGGCAGCAACGTGATCATTCATGGGGTCTACGGCACGCTGACGCTGTCCGCCGACGGCAGCTACGCCTACACGCTTGATCCCGGGCGGCCTACCAGCCGTAGTCTGCTGGGCGGAAAAACGGCCGATGACACCTTCAGCTACACCATTAGCGACGGCAAGGGCGGTACCGCCACGGCAACGCTTGCCGTGCATGTCACGGGCAGTACGCATAATTACGCGCCAACGGCGTCAAACTTCACCGTGGCACTGACTGCTACCAGCATCACCAATGATGTGGTGTACATCGACTTCCCGCGGCTGGGCAATTTCCACGATGTGGAAAGCGGCACAAAGCTGGGCGTGGTGATTACCTCGATGCCCGTCAACGGCGTGCTCTATTCAGGCGCCACGGCAATTACGGCCAGTGATGTGCTAACCGGCAAGGTGTTTGACCCCACCACGCTGACCTATAACCCGGCCGATCAGAAAAACTCGCTGTTGGGTACAGGCCTGTTGGCTTCGGGGGATGCTGGACCCAAAGCGGACGGCTTCACCTTCGCTACGGTCGACGGCAATGGGCAGCACAGTGAAAACCACATGGTTACGCTCAGCAATAGTACGGGCAGTGGCACCTCTATCAACGTGACCTCTGCCACCAACGGTACGGCCGGAGCGGACATGATGCTGGGCACGATCGGCGGCGACCTTCTCACCGGCGGTGACGGCAACGACATCCTGTTCGGCTATGGCGGTGATGACACGCTGCGCGGCGGTGCGGGCAATGACCGTCTTTATGGCGGTGCCGGCAACGATCGTCTTGAAGGCGGGCTCGGCAACGACTGGCTGGTAGGTGGCACCGGCAACGACATCCTGACCGGCGGGGAGGGCAGTGACACCTTTGCCTGGATGCGCGGTGATCAGGGCACAAGCGCCAGCCCCGCCATCGACCGGGTCACCGATTTTACCCGCGGCAGCGGGGGCGATGTTCTCGATCTGTCGGACCTGCTCGATCTCGGCGGCAGCGGCAGCAATGCCCGGGATGCCAGTCTGGCCTCGCAGTATCTGCACTTCGTCAAGGGGGAGAGCGGCGGGGCGCCGGGCACATCGGCCAGTGGCAGCTCGACGCTCGAGATCAAGACCGAGGGTCCCGGGGGCGGCGTGACCCAGAAGATCGTCTTCAGCGGGGTGGATATGACCACGCTGGGCAATTCCGACACGGAGATCATCAAGGCGCTGCTGGACAACGGCAATCTCAAGACCAACCTGGATGGCTAGGGGGCAGGCGTTGCGGTGCCCTGCGCCGTGACGTCCGAAATAGGCCCATAAACCATCGTTGTTCCCGGCAGGGGGCAACAGACAAGCGCCGCACAATAGGGCCGGGCATGGATCGGGAAATGCCCCTGTCGCGCCATCCAGACGGGCAGCCCTGTACATCAGGATGAATCAGAAAAGGGGCAGTAGCTTGGCAGAGGAACCCACACCACTTCGTCCGGAACCCATTGCCGGGAAGGAGAGCGACCCGCTTTTGCAGTCGCTGGTCTTTCTCTCCCGCTACCACGGCGCGCCGCGGTCGGGCGAGGTCATCAGCGCCGGTCTGCCCCTCGATGACGGGCGGCTGACGCTGTCGCTTCTGCCGCGCGCGGCCGGTCGTGCGGGGCTTTCTGCCAAACTGGTCAGCCAGCGCCCCGACCGCGTCGCCGATATCCTGCTGCCGTGTATCGTGATCCTGAAGGGCCGTCGGGCCGCGATCATGCTCTCGCGTGACAGCGACCGACAGCATGCCACCATCTATCTGCCCGAAGCCGATGGCACCCAGGAGATCCTCATGGATAGCCTGTGTGAAGAGGCCACCGGCCAGATTGTCTATATTCGCCGCGAACATCGCTTTGACGAACGCGCGCCGGAAACCATGAAACTGGCCGAAGGGCACTGGTTCTGGTCGACGCTGAAGCTTTCTACACCGATCTATCGCGATGTCCTGATTGCCTCGCTTCTGATCAATCTGTTTGCGCTGGCCGCGCCCCTTTTCACCATGAATGTCTACGACAAGGTGGTGCCCAATATGGCGTTCAGTACCCTCTGGGTGCTGGCCAGCGGCATGGGCATCATCGTGGCGTTTGATCTGCTGGTGCGCCAGGTGCGGGCCTTTTTCCTTGATACGGCCGGGCGCAAATCGGAGGTACTGCTCTCCTCGAAGATCTTTGCCAAGGTCATGAACCTGCGCATGGAGGCGCGGCCCGTGTCGGTCGGTGCCTTCGTCAAGAACCTGCAGGAGTTCGACTCGGTTCGCGATTTTTTCACCTCCATGACCATGACCACCGTGGTCGACATGCCCTTTGCCATCTTCTTTTTGCTGGTGGTCTGGATTGTCGGCGGCCCACTGGTGTGGGTGCCCATCATCGCGCTGGTGATTCTGATCGGCTACAGCATCCTGATTCAGTGGCCGATGAAGCGCTCGATCGAGCTGGGCTCGCGGCTGGCCACCGAAAAGCATGCGCGACTGGTCGAAAGCGTGGCGGGGCTTGAAAGCCTCAAGCTGGCCAATGCCCAGGGCGAAACCCAGCGTCGCTACGAGCGCGCCGTCGGCGAGATCTCCAAATGGGGCGTTAAAAGCCGCAACCTTTCTACCTCGGTCTCCTCGCTCACCATGAGCGTCAACCAGCTGGCCACCGTGGCGCTGGTCATTTACGGCGTCTATTTGATCGGCGATGCGCAGCTCTCCATGGGGGCGCTGATCGCCGCTGTCATGCTGACCGGGCGGGCACTGCAACCGCTGGCACAGATGGCGCTTTTGATCACGCGCTTTAGCCAGACCCGCAGTGCCATGGCGGCCATCGATCAGATCATGAAGATGCCCGAGGAAGTGGAAGAGGGCAAAAACTATGTCCACCGTGACCGGCTCAACATGCGCATCGAGTTCGATCACGTCGGCTTTCAATACTCACCCGAGTCCCCTGAAATCCTGCATGACATCTCCCTGATCATCGAGCCCGGCGAGCGGGTCGGCATTATCGGGCGCATGGGCGCCGGTAAAAGCACACTCCAGCGCATGATGACCGGGCTCTACCGCGCCACCAGCGGCAGCCTGCGCATCGACGGGCTGGATATCAATCAGCTCCATCCCGCTGATGTCCGGCGTCATATCGGTCACGCCGGTCAGGACAGCGCACTCTTTTTCGGCACCATTCGCGACAACATCACCCTGGGTCAGCCTCACGCCAGCGACGAGGCCATCCAGCGCGCCGCTGATGTGGCAGGCGTGGCCGAATTTACCCGCCACGACCCTGACGGACTGGACCGTCAGGTCGGCGAGGGCGGCCGGCTGCTGTCCAGCGGTCAGCGCCAGTCGGTGTTGATGGCCCGGGCACTTTTGATCCATGCCCCGCTGTTGCTGCTCGACGAGCCCGGCGCGCACCTGGACAACCGCGCCGAGGCCCGGCTGCGGCGCGTGCTGATGGAGATGCCACGCAATCAGAGCGTGGTGCTGGTCACCCACAAGAGTTCGATGCTGGAAGTCGTTGATCGTCTGATCGTGCTCGACAAGGGCCGCATTATTGCCGATGGGCCCAAGGCAAGCGTGCTCAAGGCACTCAATGAAGGCAGGGTCCATGCCCCGGGCGCCGGACCGGGGCCGGGTGCCGCCGGCGCGGATGCGGAGGTGCGTCATGGCACAACGGGCTAGAAAAGGGCGCTGGCCGCGCCCGGGCAGTCATGAACTCGAGCTGGCCGACGATGCCAGTGCCGCCATGCTGCTGGCCACACCCTGGCGCTCGCGCATCCTTTTATGGGTGCTGCTGGCGGTGCTGGCTGCCTTTGTCGCCTGGGCGGCGACTGCGCATGTCGAGATCGTCACCCGTGGCACTGGTCAGGTCGTGCCCTCGACCCGGCTGCAGACTATTCAGAATCTGGAAGGCGGCATCGTGCGCGAGCTCTACGTGCGTCAGGGCGATATTGTCGAGCCCGGTCAAAGGCTTGCCCGAATCGATCCGACCCGGGCAAGCTCCGATCTGGCCGAGCGGGAGTCGACGCTTGCCGGACTGCAATCGATCATTGCCCAGTATCAGGCCGAGCTTGCCTCCGTGGTCATCAATACCGAGGCCGACGGCTGGCAGGATCAGGTCGTGATCACCCTGCAGCCGCCCGAGTTTAACGAGACATTTCGATCAGCCAATCCGGACCTGGCCGCCACGGCGACCGAAAGCTATCGCGATCGCATCGGCGGGCTGCGCACGCAGCTGGATCAGTCGCGGGATCAGATTGCCCAGCGCACTCAAGAGCTCAGCGAGATTCGCGCCCGGGTGGCCAGCCTGTCGCGCAGCCATCAGCTGGCCAGTCAGCAGCTGGCGATTACCACGCCGCTGGTGCAGGAAGGGGTGGTCTCGCGGGTGGATCTGCTGGAACAGCAGCGTCAGGTCAACGACCTGCGCGGGGAGCTTGAATCCGCGCGGCTGTCCATTCCGTCCAAACAGTCCGAGCTGCAGGAAGCCATCAGCCGGCGCCGTGACGTGGCCGCCCAGTTTCGGGTGCGCAGCGCCGATGCCCTGAGTGAGGCCCGCGGTCGCCTGGAGAGCCAGCAACAGGGGCGGGCCAGCCTGCAGGACCGGCTGGACAGAACGCTGGTGACTTCGCCGGTTCAGGGCAGTATACGCACCATCAACGTCAACACCATCGGTGGCGTCATCGAGCCGGGGGCGAGCCTGATGGAGATCGTGCCCATCGAGGATCAGCTACAGATCGATGTGCGCATTCCACCGCGCGATATCGGCTTCATTCATCCGGGCCAGCCGGCCACGGTCAAGCTCTCGGCCTATGACTTCACCATCTACGGCGGGCTCAGGGGGGTGGTGCAGCGTATCAGCCCTGACACGGTGCAGGACGAGAAGGGCAACAGCTTCTACGAGGTCACCGTGGTGACCGATCAGAACCATCTGGGCGGCGAGCATAATCCGATGACCATCATCCCCGGCATGCAGGCCAGTGTCGATGTCATCACGGGCGATCAGACCATTTTGCAGTATCTGCTCAAGCCGATATTGAGAGCACAGCAGGGTGCCCTGCGTGAGCGTTGATG
The DNA here is from genome assembly GCF_977968315.1 of Kushneria sp. EE4. The sequence goes on along the minus strand of NZ_OZ386212.1, from coordinate 2,148,660 downwards.
GCGCTTGCGCAAACAATGAAAAAAGCGATCAGGGGGTCATGATGAAAAAGTGGTGGGCCGGGCTGTATGTGCTCTCACTGGCAGGGGCGGCGCAGGCGCAGTCGCTTGATGAAGCCGTGACGCAGGCCATCATGGAAAACCCCATAACGCGCACGGAAGTCGCGCGCTATGAACAGTTCAGGGACAGTGCCCGGGCACAGCGGGGCGCCTGGCTGCCGTCGGTGGATCTGGAAGCCCGTGCCGGCCGGGGGCAAAACGAAAGCGAGGTCAACGGCATCGACCGCTCAAGCGATGCGCACAACTACCGCCGCGGCTCCATCACGCTCTCGCAGCTGATCTGGGACAACAATCGCACGCTTGAGCGCGTTCGCAACGCCGACAGCCAGATCGACTATCAGCGCTGGGAAGTCGCCGCAGCGGCCAACCGGGTCGGACTGGCCACGATCGAGACCTATCTGGACGTGTTGCAGACGCAGCGACTCGTGGCGCTGGCCGAGCGCAACGTCGACACCCATCAGCGCATTGCCGCCGACATTCGTCGCCGCAGTGAGCTCGGCGCCGGCACGGCCACCGATGCAAGCCAGGTCGACGGCCGTCTGGCTCGCTCACAGTCCAGCCTGATTGCGGCCTACAACAATCATGAGGATGCCATCTCCTCTTTTTTGCGTCTGGTCGGAGAATCACCCCGGGACCTGACACCACCGGACGCGGTGGATCTTTCCCCCGTGCCCGCCGAACTCGAGCAGGCACTGGCCATGGCCAATGAAAACAACCCCATTCTGGTGGCGGCGCGCCATTCGGTGACGGCGGCCGGTCATGAAGTGGGTGCCGAGCGCAGCAACTTCCTGCCAGAGCTGCGCTTTCAGGCCAGTCGACTGACAAGCCGGGACTACGACTTTGAAGGCAGCCGCGCCAACGACTGGAATGCCGAGCTTGTGATGTCGTGGAATCTCTATCGCGGGGGGAGCGATGCGGCCGAGCTGCGCGCCCGACACCACTCGCTGGAAGCCGTGCAGTACGACAGCGACCGGGCCCTGCGCGAGGTGCGCGATGAGCTGCGTCTGGCCTGGAACGCCCGCGATTACGTGACCAGCCAGTTGCCTTATCTGGAGCGACACGTCAGCGCCAGCGAACAGACCCGGGTCAACTACCGCAAGCAGTTTGATATCGGCCGGCGCACCCTGCTGGACGTGCTGGACAGCGAAACCGAACTTTACAGCGCCCAGCAGGATCAGGTGCAGGCGCGCTTTGCCTTGACGCGCGCGCGCTATCGCCTGCTGGCCGTGACCGGCAATCTGCTTGACACCCTCCAGATTCGTATCGACCAGGGCAACGTCGACGGCAATCAACTGCTCGGGGCCGGCAGTCCGGCGCCAGGAGGCGAATCATGAGTCTTTTCCATCGTCTCGTCTCCGGCGTGGCCGGGCTGTTGCTGCTCTTTTCGATCGGTATTTTTGCCATCAACGTGCAGCACGCCCGCCAGTCGCTGCTCGACAGTCAGCGTCTGGAAACGACCAACATGACCCAGGGGCTGAGTCTGACGCTGGCGCAGTTCATCGAGGAGGGCGACTGGACCAGCGCCGAAACACTTTTGAAGGCCACCTCGGACGGCAGCTTTGTCAATACGCTCAGGCTCGAGGCGGTCGGGCTCGACGAGCCGCTGGTGGTGCGAAATCCGGGTACGACGCGAGCGCCTGGCTGGTTCCAGTCGCTGGTGTCCCTGCCGCAGCTTGCCACTCAGCGTGAGATTTCCGGCGGCTGGTCGCCACTGGGGACCATCATGCTCGAGGCGGACAACACGCTGCCCTACGACCAGCTCTGGGCGCTGGGGCTGAATCTGTTGCTGTGGCTGGCGGTGGGCATGGCGCTGACGCTGGCCGTCTGCGCGCTTGGCTTTCGACGGCTTCTGACGCCGCTGCATCGACTCTCCAGCTACATCGAGGCCCTGCAGATTGAAGGCTATGCCGGCCCCATCGAGTCCACCCGCGTTCGGGAGCTCAAGGGCATCACTCAGGCCGTCAATCATCTCAGCGCGCGACTCAGCGATCAGTTTGAGGCGCAGACCGCGCAGGTTATTCGTCTGCAGCGCATGGCCGAGCGTGACGCCGTTTCAGGCCTTGGCAATCGCTCCTATCTGACCCGCATTCTGGATGAGTGGCTGGCCGCCCCCGAAGGCGGCTCGCTGATGATTCTGCGTATCGACCATCTCGGCGAGATCTACCGTCGCGACGGCTTCGAGGAGCGCGACAACGCCATTCGCGCCATCGGCGACTATCTGACCGGGATGAGCGTGCAGGGCACCCCCATCCAGGCGGCCCGACTTTCGGCCGAAGAGTTTGCCCTGATCGTGCCGGATGCCAGCGACGCCCATCGCGAGGAGCTGGTGCTGACCCTGCTCGACCGGATCGATGACATCGTCGATGTTAACCCGCTCGACGAGGAGCGCGCCCATCACGCCCGTGCCGGTATCGTGCTGCGCGAGCCGGGTCTTCAGCGGGTGCCGATGCTCTCCAAGGCCGACAGCGCCCTGCGTGAGGCGATCGAGTCCGATCAGCGCTGGTATACCTCGCCGCGTGAGTCCCGCCACAACGAACGCAGCCGCGGCGAGTGGCGCACGGTCATCGATCGCGCGCTGGCCAATCATCAGGCCGTTTTCGTGGCGCAACCCGTGCTGCTCAACGACGGCCAGGAGCTGCACCGGGAGCTGTTCATGCGCCTGAAGGAAGGCGATGAGCTGCATCTGGCCTCGACCTTTTTACCGATCGCCCGTCATTTTGGCATCGGCGCGCAGATGGACCGCTACGTGCTGGACTGGCTGAGCCGTCACGGGCACGACATCGATTATCGCCTGGCGCTGAATCTGACAGCGGATCTCATCGGCAGCGACGTCGAGGTCGATGCCCTGATCGAGTGGCTTAAAGCGCACCCGTCGCTGGCGCGTCAGCTGGATATCGAGGTCACCGAAGAGAGCGTTTTGCGCCACGGTCAGAATGTGCAGCGCCTGTTCAGAAAGGCCGCCACGCTTGGCGCGCGTGCCGGCGTCGACCGCTTTGCCCGCGATCTGAATTCGCTGCCCGTGCTGGGCAGGCTGCGCCCGGATTACGTCAAGATCGATCAGACCTTTTTCGTGCGTGACGATGTCGACAACGAATTTCTGCACAGCCTGTGCATGGCGGCGCATCAGCTTGAAGTGCTGGTGATTGTGACCCGTGTCGAGTCCGAGGCGCAGCGCGCACGCGTCACCGAGATCGGCGCGGACGGCTATCAGGGCTATCTGGCCCCGGCGGTGGCACTGAATCCGGGGGTTCATTAATGCATGCGCCGGACGATAAACAAGCATGATCTGACAGGGAATGTCTGCCGATGATGGGGCGATGGTACCGGTGGGGAGCAACCGTACTGCTGGTGATTGTCCTGCCGGCCTCGGCCGGTATGCTGACAGGCTCGGCCATTCCGCCGGCCGGCGCCATCGTCGGACAGTACGGCAGCACCGGTCTTGCCCGGGTGGAGCGCTGGCAGGCGCTGATCACACGGCTCAGGGGCCAGCCGGTGGCCGTACAGCTGGCCGGGGTCAACGATTTCTTCAACCAGCTGGATTTTGTGGATGATGTCGACGTCTGGCATGTCGAGGACTACTGGGCCACGCCGGTCGAGTTTCTGGGGGTCGGGCGAGGCGACTGTGAGGAGTTTGCCCTGGCCAAGTATCTGACCCTGCGCGAGCTGGGGGTGCCCGATGATCAGATGCGTCTTCACTACGTCAAGTATGTGCCCTATGACCAGTTTCACATGGTGCTCTCCTGGGCGGCACAGCCGCAGCAGATGCCGGTGATCCTGGACAACATCGACAAACGCATTTCGCCTGCCGCGTCCCGTCGGGACCTGATTCCCATCTACAGCTTCAACGCCAGCAGTCTCTGGACCTCGACCGCTTCGGGCCAGGAGGCGCCGGTAGGCAATGCCAATCGGCTGAGCCGCTGGGAGGACTGGCAGACGCGCGTGCGAGGCGGCGTCATGAACCGACCCTGACGCCTGACGCTGCGAAGGCGTTATCGATCATGCTTCACCCCCTGCCTTTTGCCGGTCTCCTCTGCGTATACTGATACGTCTGTCAGCGACTTCCCTGTCGCCTGATGTATTTGTCAATGGAGACCCGTCATGAGCTGGACCCCCACCCGCGAAGCCTTTGATCAGTACATGCTGCCCAATTACTCACCCCAGAAGGTGATGCCGGTGCGCGGCGAGGGGAGCCGCCTGTGGGACCAGGAGGGTCGCGAGTACATCGACTTTGCCGGCGGCATTGCCGTCAACGCGCTGGGGCACTGCCACCCGGCGCTGATGGCAGCGCTCAAGGCGCAAAGCGAGAAGGTCTGGCACCTCTCCAACGTCTACACCAACGAGCCGGCGCTGAAGCTGGCGCGCACGCTGGTCGAGAAGACGTTCGCCGACAAGGTGTTTCTGTGCTCCTCGGGCGCCGAGGCCAACGAGGCTGCGCTCAAGCTGGCACGGCGCTACGGCCATGACACGGCGGGCGAACACAAGCACCGCATCGTCTCCTTTCGCCAGTCCTTTCACGGCCGCACCTTCTTTACCGTCAGCGTCGGCGGCCAGCCCAAATACTCCCAGGGCTTTGGTCCGGTGCCCGGCGGCATTGTGCACGGCACCTACAACGATCTGGAAAGCGCGCGCGAGCTGATCAACGACGACACCTGCGCGGTCATCGTCGAGCCGATGCAGGGCGAGGGCGGCGTGACCCCGGCCACGCCCGAATTCCTCGAGGGCCTGCGCAAGCTGTGTGACGATCACAAATCGCTTTTGATCTTCGATGAAGTGCAGTGCGGTGTCGGCCGCAGCGGTCGGTTCTACGCCTACATGAACTACAACGTCACGCCCGACATTCTGACCTCGGCCAAGGCACTGGGCGGCGGTTTCCCGATCGGTGCGATGCTGACCACCGATGAGATCGCGCGCGTGTTCGTGGTCGGCACCCATGGTTCGACCTATGGCGGCAATCCGCTGGGCGCGGCGGTGGCACTCGCCGCGGTGGAAACCATCGGCTCGCCCGAGGTGCTCGAGGGCGTCGAGACGCGCTCACAGCGTTTCCGCGAGCATCTGGAAAGGCTCAACGAGAAATACGACTGCTTCAGCGATATCCGTGGGATGGGGCTGCTGCTGGGTGCGGAGTTCAAGCCCTCCTTTGGCGAGCGCGGACGCGAAGTGCTGGCCGCGGCCACTGAAGAGGGGCTGATGATGCTGGTGGCCGGCCCCAACGTGCTGCGTTTTGCGCCGTCGCTGGTCATCGAGCCGGAGGTCATTGACGAAGGCATGGCCTGTCTCGATCGTGCGCTGGCACGGGTCGTGGCCAACGACTGACGGAGACGCTGGCATGTCACTGATTGCACGCAGTGCCACGACCGCCGACATCGACGCTATCATGGCCATGGCCGAGGCGGCCCGGCCGGCGCTGACCAATCTGCCGGCCGATCGCGATCGGCTGGCCGCGCGGCTGGCCGCAAGCGAGGCGGCGCTGGCGCACAGCGTGGATCGTCCCTGCGATGAGCAGTATGTGCTGGTGGTGGAGACCGATGAAGGCGAGGTGATCGCCACGGCCACGATCAGGGCGCTGGCAGGCGGTCGCGACGCCTATTACACCTACCGCCGGGAGACGCTGATCCATGCCTCCCAGCAGCTCGATGTGCGTCGCGAGGTGGATATTCTGTCCATCTCGCACGAGATGTCGCACGCCTCACTGCTGTGCGCACTGGCCACCACCGATCATGATCTGGCCGACAGCGCCCGACGCCTGCTGCGCGCGGCACGTCTGGCCCTGATCGCCCGGTTCCCGGAGCGCTTTGCATCGACGCTTTTCGTGGCGCTGTCCGGCTATCGCGAAGCCGGGCGCACGCCGTTCTGGGACGGCGTGGGGCGCCATTTTTTCTCGCGTGATTTTGACGAAATTCATCGGGCGGCCAGTCTGGGCTCGAGAAGTTTCATCGGCGAGGTCATGCCGCCGTTTCCGCTCTATCTGCCGCTGCTCGATGACCCAACGCGCGAGGCGATCGGGCGGGTCGGGGACAATCACGCCAATGCGCTGCGCGCCTGGCAGCAGCAAGGGTTTGCCCTGTCGCGCCACGTCGATCTGCTTGATGGCGGCCCGCTGCTGGAGGCCGCACGCGATCATCTGCCCCGGGGGCAGTGGCTGACCGTCCAGGTCGGTGACACGCCGGACGACGAGGCATGTTCCGAGGCGCTGCTGATCGCCAGTCAGCGCTCGGGAAACTTCAGGGCCCGGGTCGTGACCCGACACATCAACGAGCGCGGCCAGTGCGTGCTGGATGACGCCTGTGCCCGATCCCTGTCGGTGGCCGTTGACGAACCCGTGCTGGTCATTCCCTTCACCCGGGCCGGTGATACGGAGGGCCTGTCATGCTGATCCGTCCCATCGAGGCCGGCGACATCGATGCTCTGCAGGCGATTGCCGTCGAGACCGGGCCGGGATTTACCTCGCTGCCCAACAGTCGCGACTTTCTGATCGACAAGATCGCTCACGCCCGCGAGAGCTTTGAGCTTGTCCCTGACCCGTCCGCGGCATCCCCCGGGGCGGCGCTCTACTTCTTTGTTCTGGAAGACGACAGCCAGCCTGCGGACAGCGACGAGCGACTGGCCGGCTGCTGCGCCATCGAGGCGCGCGTCGGGCTCGAGGCGCCGTTTTATCACTACCGCATCGGTCAGCTGGCGCATTCCTCCAGCCATCTGGAGCTGCACCGCACGCTGGACACACTCTTTTTGTGCTCCGATCACACCGGCTCTGCCGAGGTGTGCTCGCTGTATCTGCGCGAGGGCTGGCGCGGTGAGGCGCAGCGTTTGATGCGCAACGGCACACTGTTGTCGCGGGCGCGCTGGCTGTTCATGGCCGGCTTTCGCGAGCGTTTCCCGGCGCGGGTGCTGGCCGAGATGCGCGGACGCTTTGACGACGACGGCAAGAGCCCGTTCTGGGAGGCGCTGGGCCAGAAGTTTCTGCCCATCGAGTTTCAGCGCGCCGACCACCTCACCGGCATGGGCGAGAAGGGCTTTATCGGCGAGATGATGCCGCGCCACCCGATCTGCACCTCCTTTCTGCCACCGGCGGCGCGCGAGTGCATCGGGCAGGTCCATACCCGGACCCGTCCGGCGCTGGCAATGCTCAACCGGGACGGGCTGCGCTTTGAGGGCTACATCGACATCTTTGACGGCGGCCCGACCGTGGAGGCCTACATTGATGATGTGCGCTCGATTCGCGACAGCCACACGGCTCGGGTTGTTATCGAAACCGAACTCGAACACGACGAGCGGCCCGGCTGGCTGGCGGCCACCACCGGCGCGGCGATCGATTTTCGCGCCGGCTGGGTCGGGCGGGGCCCGCAGGCGGGCGAGATCGCCCTGACCCCGGAGGAGGCGCAGCGCCTGAACGTCGAGGCCGGGGATACGCTCAGGCTGCTGGCCACCTGAGCGCACCATGTTCATGGAGGACGAGATGAGTATCGAGATCACACAGCAGCTGTTGGTGGGCGGGCAGTGGACGCCGGGCGAGGGGACAGCGTTTGACAAGCATGACCCGGTCAGCGGCGAACGACTCTGGCAGGGTCAAAGCGCCAGCGCCGCTCAGGTGGATCACGCCATTGCCGCCGCCCGCCAGGCCTTTCCCTACTGGGCGCGAACGCCGATCGAGACGCGTATCACGCTGCTGGAAGCCTTTCGCGAGCGTCTGGAGCATCACCGCAACGCACTGGCCGATACCATCGCCCGAGAGACCGGCAAACCGCGCTGGGAGGCCGGCACCGAAGTGCAGGCCATGATCGGCAAGATCGCCATTTCCATTGCCGCCTGCCACGAACGCACGCCCACGCGGGCGCGGGACAACGCCGGCGTGCGCGCCGTGGTTCGTCACCGCCCGCACGGGGTCATGGCGGTCTTCGGCCCCTATAACTTCCCGGGCCACCTGCCCAACGGCCATATCGTGCCGGCGCTTCTGGCCGGCAATACGGTGGTGTTCAAGCCCAGTGAGCTGACCCCGGCCACGGCCGATCTGGTGCTTGCCTGCTGGCAGGCGGCCGGGCTGCCGCCGGGCGTGATCAATCTGGTGCAGGGCGGCATCGAGACCGGCCAGGCGCTGGCCGGTCACCGCGGGATCGACGGGTTGCTCTTTACCGGCAGCGAGGGCACCGGCCGGCGGCTACACGAGGGCATGGGTGGGCGGTTGGATACGATGCTGGCACTGGAGCTGGGCGGCAACAATCCGCTGCTGGTGCATGACGTGCCCCAGGATCTCGAGGCAACGGTGCTGACCATCGTTCAATCGGCCTATGTCTCCGGCGGGCAGCGCTGCACCTGTGCCCGGCGCCTGCTGGTGCCCGAGGGTGCACAGGGTGATCGACTGATCGAGGCCCTGCGCCGGACCTTGTCCACTCTGGTGGTGGGGCCGCAGTTTGACGGACTCGACGGTTTTGGTGAGCAGGAGCCGTTTTACAGCGGGCTGGTTTCGCCGGCGGCGGCGCAGAAGATGATCGATGCCCAGCAGCAGCTTGAATCGATGGGCGCGCGGGTGCTGTCGCGCATGACGCTTTTGAAGGAAGGCACCAGCCTGGTCTCGCCGGGGCTGATCGATGTCACCGGACTCGAGGTACCGGACGAGGAGTATTTCGGACCTCTGCTAAAGGTATACCGTTATCCTGATTGGGAAAATGCGATTGCCGAGGCCAATAACACCCGCTTTGGGCTGGCCGCCGGGCTGCTCGGCGGCACTGACCGGGTCTGGGAAGACTTCGTGCTGCGCATTCGGGCCGGGGTGGTCAACTGGAACCGCCAGACCACCGGTGCCGCCAGCGATGCGCCCTTTGGCGGCGTGGGCGCCAGCGGCAATCATCGCCCCGGCGCCTGGTATGCGGCGGACTACTGTGCCTGGCCGGTCGCCTCGATGGAAAGCGATACGCTGGTGCTGCCGGATCAACTGCCGCCGGGCATCACGCTGGACGGGTTTGATGGCGAGCAGGCGACATGAGGGGGAAGCAACATGAGTGACGCACTCGAGATCAATTTTGACGGCCTCGTCGGGCCGACGCACAACCATGGCGGCCTGGCCCGCGGCAATCTGGCCTCGAAGCGCCATGCCGGGCTGGTCTCCAACCCGCGCGAGGCGGCGCTGCAGGGGCTTGAAAAGATGAAGGCATCACTTGATGCCGGCTTTCCCCAGGCGGTACTGCCACCGCAGCAGCGCCCCGACATGCGGTTGTTGCATCAGCTCGGCTATCGCGGCGCGCCGGAGGAGGTGCTGCCGCGGGTGGGCAGCGAATCCCCGGAGCTTTTATACGCGGCCTGCTCAGCGGCGGCGATGTGGACGGCCAACGCTGCCACCGTCACGCCTTCGCGCGACACGCTGGATTCGCGCGTGCATGTGACGCCGGCCAACCTGCAGTCGGCGCTGCACCGCTCGATCGAGTCTGCCCAGACCGCGCGAACGCTCAAGGCCATCTTCGCCGATGAACGCCACTTCGCCCATCACCCGGCGCTACCCGCCACGCCCTGGTTTTCCGATGAGGGCGCGGCCAACCATACGAGGCTGTGTGCCGATCATGGGGGGCCGGGCGTGCATCTGTTCGTCCACGGTGATCCGGCGCCGGACACCCTGGCGGCGCCCAGGCATCATCACCCGCGCCAGACGCTTCGCGCATGTCGGGCGCTGGCACGCCAGCACGGTCTGAGCGATCAGCAGACCGTGTTTGCCCAGCAGCATCCGGCCGCCATCGACGCGGGCGTGTTTCATAACGATGTGATCTGCGTCGGCAACGGCCCGGTGCTGCTCTATCACGAGCGCGCCTTTTTTGATGAACGCGCCGTGCTGGAAGCGCTGCGCGACCGGCTGGCGGCGCGCGCCGACGGCCAGCCGCTGATTCCCATCCGGGTGCCCGAGGAGGCCGTGTCGCTGGAAACGGCGGTGGCGAGCTATCTCTTCAACTCCCAGCTGCTGAGTCAGAGTGATGGCAGCATGACGCTGGTGGTACCGGGGGAGTGCGAGGCCGACGAAGCGGTATGGATGACGATTCAGAGCCTGCTGCTGGGTGGCAACAACCCGATCAGTGAGGTGGTAGTGCGCGACGTCAAGCAGAGCATGCGCAACGGCGGCGGCCCGGCCTGTCTGCGTCTGCGGGTGGTGCTTGCTGAGGCCGAGCGTCAGGCCATGAGCGGGCGGGTCATGCTGGATGACGCGTTGTATCGCGATCTCACCGGCTGGGTCGAGCGCCACTACCGTGACCGCCTGGCGCTTGAGGATCTTGCCGATCCGCAGCTGGCACACGAATCGCTCACCGCGCTGGAAGAACTCACCGGCCTGCTGAAACTGGGGTCGATCTATCCTTTTCAGCGGGAAGGCATGGCGGAATAAGGCCAGCTTTATAAGACCATGGTGGTAGCGCGCCAGCGCCCGCTAACGCTGACACTGCAGGGCAGTCCATTACAACGACAGGGAGGTCATGACATGAAGGCGAAGGCACTGGTACTGGAGCGTCAGAACGAGCTGGCACTGCGCGAGATCGAACTGCCTGATGAGGTTGGCCCGGATGACGTGCGCATCAGTATGCACACCGTGGGCATCTGCGGCAGCGATATCCACTACTACACCCACGGGCGCATCGGCCCCTTCGTGGTTGAAGAACCGATGGTGCTGGGCCACGAGGGCTCGGGTACCGTGACGGCAGTGGGCGCCAATGTCACCACGCTTGCCCCCGGAGACCGGGTCTGCATGGAGCCGGGCCTTCCTGACCCGACATCAAAAGCCTCGAAGCTGGGGATGTACAACGTCGACCCCGCGGTGCGCTTCTGGGCCACCCCGCCGATCCACGGCTGTCTCACACCCGAGGTCATCCATCCGGCGGCGTTTACCTTCAAGCTGCCGGACAATGTCTCCTTTGCCGAAGGCGCCATGGTCGAGCCGTTCGCGGTGGGTGTGCAGGCGGTGGTCAAGGCAGGGCTTCAGCCGGGTGATACCTGCGTGGTGACCGGCTGCGGTCCGATCGGGCTGATGGTGGCGCTGGCCGCACTCGCCTCCGGCGCCAGCCGGGTGGTGATTTCTGATGTGGTCGATGACAAGCTTGCCATCGCCGCCGGCTACAAGGGTCTGATCCCCGTCAACGTGGCCCACGACTCGCTCACCGAGCGTGTCGCCGAGCTGACCGGCGAAGGCTGGGGGGCCGATGTGGTGTTTGAGGCCAGCGGCAGCCCGCGCGTGTATGACGATGCCCTGGGCTGCGTGCGCCCGGGCGGAGCGCTGGTGCTGGTCGGCATGCCGGTCGAGAAGGTCAGCCTGGATGTGGTAGTGGCCCAGACGAAGGAAGTGCGCATCGAGACGGTCTTTCGCTACGCCAACGTCTATGACCGCGCCATCGAGCTGATCGCCTCCGGCAAGGTCGATCTCAAGCCGCTGATCGTTGAGACCTTTGATTTCGAGCAGAGCGTGGCGGCCTTTGATCGTGCCGTGGAAGCGCGGCCCACCGACGTCAAGCTGCAGATCAGAGTGGCCGACGACGATCGCCGCTGATGGCACCAGCGGATCAGGGCCGTCGACAATCCGGCGGCCACGACGCCTGGTCACGGGTGCGTTAAGCTGGTGCCTTTATGAATTTCTGGAGCAAGTCGATGTTTCTGGTCTGCGGCGAGGCCCTTTTTGATTTCTTTTCCGACGCAGGGCAGGTGGCCCCGGACGCGTCATCCCTGTCGTTTACGGCGGTGGCCGGCGGCTCACCCATGAATGTGGCCATCGGGCTGTCGCGCCTTGAGCGTTCGTCGGCATTTCTCACGGGCCTGGCCCCGGATGCGCTGGGCGAGCGGCTGCGCGCCGTGCTTGCCAGTGAATCGGTCAATACCGACCTGATGGTCGAGATACCCGGCAGCGCCACCACCCTTGCCATGGTCACCCTCGATGAGCACGGCTCGCCGCGCTACGTCTTCTACAACCAGTGCGGCGCCGATCGCATGCTGGAGACGACGCATCTGCCATCCACTCTTGATGCGGTGCATGCCATCCATGTGGGCTCCTACGCGCTGGCGGTCTCGCCCACCAGTGACACGCTGGAGACGCTGGTCGCTCGTGAGAGTGACCGCTGCCTGATCTCGCTGGACCCCAATATTCGCCTCAAGGTCGAGCCCGACGTGGCGCGCTGGCGCGAGCGTATCGATACCTTTGCCGGCCATGCCCATCTGATCAAGATCAGCGACGAGGATCTTGAGGCTCTCTACCCGGACAAGGACTTTGAGGCGGTGATCTGCGGCTGGCTCAGTGATCGCTGCCCGATGGTGATCATGACCCGCGGCGGCGAGGGCGTGACAGTGTTCACGAAAGAGGGAAGCGAATCATTCACGCCCGAGGCGATCAGCGTGGTGGACGCCGTGGGCGCCGGCGACAGCTTCATGGCCGCACTGCTGGCATGGCTTGATGAAAAGGGGCTGGCCACGCCCGAGGGGCCGGGGCAGTTGACGCCGGAGCAGCGCCGCGAGATGGCCGAGTTTGCCATGCGTGCGGCGGCGCACACCTGCCAGCAGCGCGGGCCGGACCTGCCGCGTCGCCATCAGATCGTGGCGTAAATAGCGTGCACGGTGATCAAAGAGAAAAGGGAGGTTCTCAATGTCATATCGCGTCATTTCAATCATCGGACTTTTGTTGCTGTCCACGACGGCACTGGCGGATGCACCGGCCTCACACGAAACCCACGTCTCAAAAGACGGTGACGCCGACCAGGCGGCGCAGGCCTTTAGTGATGCCAATCAGCGCATGCATCACGACATGGCGATCGACCCCAGCGGCAATGTCGATATGGACTTTGCCCGCGGCATGCTGGCCCACCACCGCGGCGCGGTCGACATGGCGCGCATCGAGCTTGAGCACGGCAGCGACGAGCAGATGCGTGCGCTGGCCCGTGAAGTGATCGATGCCCAGCAGCGTGAAATCGAGCTGCTCGAACGCTGGATCAATGAGCATGAGGATCAGCCGCAGGAGTAAATCACCACCAGGGCGCCGGCCTCTCGATCCCGGCGCCGGAACAGGGCATGATGACAGGACGTTCCGGGTTGCCCTGAGGGGTGTCCGGGATACGGGATCGTCTGCAGGCGACCCGTTACAACGCGACCAATAACAACAATCGCGAGGTGTCGTCATGACACAGGATACGAAGCAGGACAGCGGCGTTCGTCACGACGCCGTGGCGCAGGACTATCTGGACAAGCGCCAGCTCAAAAAGGGTGCCGCCGGCTGGGTGCTGCTGGCAACGCTTGGGGTCTCCTATGTGATCTCCGGCGATTTTGCCGGCTGGAATCTGGGCATCGGGGTGGGTGGCTTTGGCGGCATGCTGATCGCCACCGTTTTGATGGCCCTCATGTATACCGCCATGGTGCTCTCGCTGGCGGAACTCTCCTCGTCCCTGCCCACCGCCGGCGGCGGTTATAGTTTCGCCCGCCGCGCCATGGGCCCCTGGGGCGGCTATATCACCGGCACCGCCATTTTGCTGGAGTACGCCATCGCCCCGGCGGCGATTGCGATTTTCATCGGTGGCTACGTCAACTCCCTGATCGGCCTTGATGGGCCGCTGGTCTATGCGGTTTTCTATATCGCCTTTGTGGGCCTGCATCTGTGGGGCGCGGGGGAGGCGCTTCGCATCATGATGGGCGTCACGGCGCTGGCCGTGGTCGCAATTCTTGTATTTATCGCCGGCATGCTGCCGCATTTCGACAGCGCACGTCTGTTCGATATCGCCCCCGGCGATGCGGTGGGGGCCTCTGCCTTTCTGCCCAACGGCTACATGGGCATCTGGGGCGCGATTCCCTTTGCCATGTGGCTCTTTCTGGCGGTCGAGGGTGTGCCGCTGGCCGCGGAAGAGTCCCGCCACCCTGGCCGCGACATGCCGCGCGGCATTATCGCGGCCATGGCCGTACTGCTGGTGTTTGCCTTTTGCATGCTGCTGCTGGCGCCCGGCGGGGCCGGTGCCAGCGCCATGAGCACCTCGGCGGCGCCGCTGGTAGACGCGCTGGCGGCGGTGTACGGCCCCGGCAGCTGGGCGGCGGGCTTTGTGAACGTGATCGGGCTGTTCGGTCTGATCGCCTCGTTTTTCTCGATTATCTTCGGCTATTCGCGTCAGGTCTTTGCACTCTCCCGAGCCGGCTATATCCCTCGCATACTGTCGATCACCAGCCGTCGCGGGGCACCGGTGCTGGCGCTGGTGGTGCCCGGGGTGATCGGATTTTTGCTGTCGCTGACCGGGCAGGGCGATCTGATGATTACTATGGCGGTGTTCGGCGCCACCATCTCCTATGCCATGATGACGCTGTCGCACTGGCTTCTGCGCGTTCGCGAACCCGACCTTGAGCGGCCCTATAAAACGCCGGGCGGGCGCTGGACCTCGGGGGTGGCGCTGGGGCTTGCGGTCATCGCCTTTATCTCGACGTTTGTGGTCAGCCTGCAGGCCGCGCTCTGGGCGGGGCTTTTCTACGCCATCATGCTGGCCTGGTTCGGGTTTTACAGCCGTAAGCGGCTGGTGGCGCAGGCCCCGGAGGAGGAGTTCGACGCCATTGCCAGCGCCGAGGCGACGCTGAAATGACAGGGTTCAACGACGAGAAGGGATGAGCGCGCGCATGAAAGTCGGTCTGCTGCAGTGTGATGATCTGGCCCCGCATGTGGCCCGCGTGCATGGCAACTATCCGGCCCTGTACGCGGGGCTTTTACAGGCGGTGGACCCCACTCTCGAGTTCGTGACCTGGCGGGTCCACGACGGGGAAGTGCCCACGAATTTTGACGGCGTGGATGCCTGGCTGATCTCCGGCAGCAAGGCCGGCGTGTACGAAAACCATGCGTGGATCGCGTCACTGCTTGAACTGATCCGCCGTCTTCACGCCACCCACCGAACGGTGGTCGGCATCTGCTTTGGTCATCAGGCGATGGCCCAGGCACTCGGCGGTCACGCCGGCAAGAGCGATCGCGGCTGGGGCGTGGGGGTGTCGTTTAATACCGTGGTGGGGCGCAAACCCTGGATGACGCCCTGGCAGGCCGGGCTGGATCTGATCGTGAGCCATCAGGATCAGGTACTGGCACTGCCCGAAGGCGCCGAGGTGCTGGCCGAAAGCCCGTTCTGCCCCTTCTATCTGCTGCAGTACGGCCCGCGTTTCATGAGTGTGCAGGGCCACCCGGAGTTCTCGAAGGCGTGCAGCGCGGACCTGATGGCAGACAAGAGCGAGAAACTGCCGGACCGGCGCCGCCGCGAGGGTATGGCCTCGCATCATGCGCCGGTCGATGATCACCTCATGGCGCGCTGGATCGTCAACTTCATGCGCCAGGCGGGATCGGCCGCGTGACGGCGTGAAAACGCCTGTAGAGGTGGCCCGGTCAGCCGGCGGTATCCGCCGGCATGTATCGTTGCCTGCGTCAGAGCCTCATTTAGCCCTGTTTCTCTCTTCTGCTTTCAGCTTGTCATTGATGCTTCTCTGATATTCTCCTCGGCAAAATTGCGGCTCCCGGTGGGGTAGCTCCCCGGGAGGTTGCTGCAATGACTTGCAACGGGTTGAATACATGCCGATGTCATTATCAATGCTGGCCAGGTCAGCGGCTCCTTTATGTCTCGGGCTGATGGTATCCGCCTGCACGACGGTGCACCGGCCCGAGCAGACCCCGCTGCCGGTCGAACTGCCGGGCGCCTTTCTGGCCGTGTCCGGGCAGGAGGCCTTTGTGTCGGACACCTGGTGGCGCGAGTTTGACGACACGCAGTTAAACCGTTTTGTCGAGCGCGCTCTGGACCATAACCCGGGCCTTGCACAGGCCATTGCGCGGGCGCGCATTGCCGAGGCGCAGTCCCGGGGTGATCGCGCCGATCTCCTGCCCCAGCTCAGTGCCGGACTGAACAGTAGCCGACAGCGACGCCCCGGCGTGGGGATACCCGGCGGCGAGGGAGAGGGCTACTCCATCACCAACAGCCATAACGCCACGCTGGATGTCAGCTGGGAAGTCGATCTGTGGGGGCGTCTTTCTTCCCTTTCGGCGGCGGGCCAGGCGGATTATCTCGCCGCCAGCGAGCAGCTCAGGGGGATGCATCAGTCTCTGGCGGCAGACGTGGTCTCGCTCTATCTCGGCGTCGTTCAGGCCCGCGCCCAGGTGGATCTCTCCGAGCGGACAGTCAAGGCGCTCAGCGAGTTTGCCCGTCAGGTCGAGAACCGCGTTAACGAAGGAATTGTCTCGCCGACCGATGTCACTCTGGCCTATGCCAACCTTGGCTCTGCCCGGGCAGGGCTTGAACAGCGTCGTGAAAATCTGGCCCGCGTGACGCGTCAGCTGGAAACCCTGATGGGGGACTATCCCGTTGGTGGGCTGGTCACCACCCGCGAACTGCCCGCGGTGCCACCGCTGCCCGCCGCCGGTGTTCCTGCCGAACTGCTGGCGCGTCGGCCCGATGTGCGCAGCGCCGAGTGGTCTTTGCTGGCGGCCGACTATCGTCTGGGTGCGGCCGAGCGCTCCTTTTTGCCATCGCTGTCACTGACCGGCAGTACCGGCTCGACGGGCAGCGAACTGTCGGACTTGTTCAGCAGTGGCTCCTTCATCTGGACGATTGCGGGCAATCTCGTACAGCCGATTTTCCAGGGCGGGCGGCTGCGTGCCCAGGCCGATGTGGCGGAAGGCCAGCTTGATGAATCGTTTTATGCCTACGTCGAAGTGGCGCTTACCGCCCTGTCGGAAGTCGAAACGGCGCTTGCCGTGGACAACCTGCTGGCACAGCGCGTCACCCAGACCGATGAATCGGCCGGCTACGCCGAGGAAGCGGTACGTGTCTCGTTTAACCGCTACAGGCAGGGCATTGAGCCTTTTTTGAACGTACTGGAGAGCCAGCAGCGTGCACTGGACAGCCGCAGTGCGTATATCACCGCCCAATATGATCGGCTGGAAAATCGTATTGCCCTGCATCTTGCTCTGGGAGGCGGTTTCGACACCGTCTCGGCGCTTGATCCGTCTGTTACAGGAACTTCTGCGTTATGAAAATGATCCTCATGGCACCGGGCCTGGCCCTGTTGCTGATGTTAAGCGCCTGCGGCGGTGGCGAAGACGAAAAGGCGCCGGCACAGGAGGCGCCAGCGGTCAGCGTGCGCGTACAGTCCGCCGAAATGACGTCCCTGCAGGGGTGGGTCTACAGCCAGGGCACCGCCCGCTCCATGCAGCGTGAATACCTGAGTTTTACCGAACAGGGCCGGGTCTCTTACGTGGATCAGGACCTGCGCGTGGGTGCGCCGGTCAGCAAGGGGCAGCTGATTGCCCATCAGGCCCCGGAGCGACTGGAGGCGGAACTGGCTTCCGCGCGTGCGGCCATGAGTGAGGCAAAAGCCAATCTGTCGCTGGCGCAGGTCACCGAGAAACGGTATGAGCGACTGATCGAGCAGCGCTCGGCGTCTGCCCAGGAGCTGGATCAGGCGCGAGTGGAGGTCGAGCAGGCGCGGGCGACGCAGGGCAGTGCCCGGGCGCAGATCGCCCAGGCCGAGGTCATGCTCGATGAATCCCGGCTCGTCTCGCCCATCGATGGGGTTCTGGCCCGCCTGAACATCGAGCAGGGACGCTACTTCATGCCCAGCACCGTGGACTCCACTTCCGAACAGAGTGCCCTGCAGACAGTGCCGGCGCTGGTGATCGATCCCACCCGGTTCGAGGTGCGCGTGGATCTGCCCGCCTATAATTTTGACCAGATCGAGGTGGGGGCGCGCGCGATCATTGGCGGGCGGCCACCGCAGCGCATGGAGGGTGTCGACCCCGAAGGACTGGAAAACCAGGTGGCAGGCGAGATACATGCCATCAGCCCGTCACTGGACCCGCAAACGCGGACTTTTGAAATCATCATTCACACCACCGAGGATCATCCGCGCCTGCAGGATGGCGCCTTCGTGGCCACCTGGATGGCCGAGCCCGAGAAAAGGGATGTGCTGACCGTGCCGGTGGATGCCCTGCGCTTTTTAAACGATCAGGCCTTCGTTTACGTGTATGACGAGGCCGAGGGCCGCGTTCACGAGCGCAGCGTGCAGCTCGGTCAGCAGGCCAGCCAGCGCCGGGAAGTGGTGGAGGGCCTGTCCCCGGGAGAGCGGGTGGTTACCGATGGGCGGGCCAGACTGGCCGACGGTGAGCGCGTCAGACTCATCGAGGCGCAGCCATGACCACACCGACGCCACCGCCGGCCAAACCGGAACGCAAAAGCGAAACGCCCGAGGTGCGAAGCGCCCATCCGCTGATGCGCTTTTTCTTTCTCAAGCCGATCTTCGCGGTCCTTTTGACCCTGACCCTGCTGATGGGCGGGCTCTTCGCCTACTCGGCACTGGTGCAGGAGGCGCTGCCCGATCTGGACATCCCCCAGGCCAGTATCACCACGGCCTGGCCCGGTGCTGACCCGCGCTCGGTGGAAGGGCAGATCACCGATCCCATCGAGGACGAAATCACTACGCTCAGCGGCGTCAAATCGGTCAACAGCGCCTCGTTTGATTCGCTGTCTACCATCTCCATCGAGTTTGAGGCATCAAGCGATACCGTGGATGCCATGACGCGGCTGCGCGCCGCCGTGGCCGATGCCGAATCTTCCTTTCCTTCGGATGTCGAGAGCCCTCGGATCCGTCAGAGCTCGGTGGATGACCGCCCGATCATGAGTCTGGCGCTTCACGGCAATGCCGGCGCCGCCACGCTCAATCAGACCGCCCGTCAGATTCGCGATGCGCTGGAGCGCGTTCAGGGCGTCAACGAGGTCAATATCGGCGGGGAGCGGGAGGATATCGTCCAGATCCTGCTCAACCCCGAGCGGTTGCTGGCGCTGGGGGTGTCGCCTACCGCGATACGCGACGCCGTACAGCAGGCCAATATCGAGCAGCCCTTTGGTGAAGTGCGCAGCCAGGAGATTGGCGCCGTGGTCCGCCTTGAAGGGCGTTTTTCGGATATCGAGGATCTGCGCGCGCTGCCCATCTCCCGATTGGAGAACAGCAATAGCTCCCGGGCACTGACCCTGGGCGAGGTCGCCACCGTCAAGCGCATGCAGGAAGCCGAGACCTCGCGGGCGTTTTTCAGCGAACGCGGCGATGACTATCAGCCCTCGCTGGATATCTCCATCACCAAGTCACCGGGGGCGGATACGGTACAGCTGGTGGCGCGTATCCGCGCCGCACTTGCCGATCTCGAGGCGTCCAACGCCTGGTCCGACCAGGTGCACTACTCCATTTTGCAGGATGGCGGCGTTCAGATTCAGGACTCGCTGTCGGAGGTGTTCGGCAGTGCCCTGCAGACCATGCTGGTGGTCTTCGCCATTCTGTTTATCACGATTTCGTGGCGCGAGGCGATCGTGGCCGGTCTGGCGGTGCCCGTCACCTTTGCCGGTGTGCTGCTGGTCATCCTGATGTTTGGCTACTCGCTCAACGAGCTGGTGATTATCGGCATGGTGATCGCGCTGGTGATGATCATCGATATCTTCATCATTCTGATGGAGGGCCTGCACGATGAAATCCACCGTAACGGGCGCACCTTCGGCCAGGCGGCGCTGATCACCGTCAAACGCTACGCGGTACCCGTGTTTGCAGCCCAGATCACGACCCTGCTGGCGCTGGCGCCCCTGATGTCGATCGGCGGCACCATGGGGGCCTTCGTCCGGGTGCTGCCCACCACCATCATCATTTGTCTGGTGCTCTCGTTTGTCGTGGCGATGCTCTGTGCGGTGCCCCTGTCCCGGGTGCTGCTCGGCAGGCAGACCCGATCAAGCGGCGAGAAAAAACCGGGGATGGCGGATCGGGTGACCCAGCGGGCCGTGGACGGTCTGGAGCGCTGGAGCAGTCGCTATATTCTGGCCAGCCGCCGGCAGTCATGGCTCTGGGTGGCGGGCGCGGCCGCCCTGTTTTTAGTCTCGATCGTGGCGTTTAGCCAGGCGCGCCTTGAGCTTTTCCCGGCGTCGGATGGCGAGCGGCTGGGGATCAACATCGAGCTGCCGCCTACCGTGCCGCTGGAAACCTCCCAGCTGATTGCCGATGAAGTGGGAGACAGACTCCGCGAGAAACCTTTCTTCGAGAGCGTGACCAAGCTGGTCGGACTCAAGAGCCCCTTCGCGGGCGGCTCGGCGGCTTCCTCGCTGCAGCCCAGTGAGGCCGAGAACTTCATCGGCTTCTCGGTGATGTTCAAATCCCGCGATCAGCGCGATGAAGATTCCTGGGTGCTGGCGGACACCCTGCGGACCGAGCTGGCCGACTATCTGAGAGATAACGTGGCGGGGGCGGAACTGCTGGTCGTGCCCGAAAGCAGCGGTCCTTCTGCCGGCGATCCGATCGAGATGCAGCTCATCGGCGGCAGCATGGACACCCTGAAAGCGCTGTCGCTTCAGGTACAGGAGGTGCTCTCCGAAACGAACGGCGTGGTGGATGTACGCGACAACCTGGGCGCCCCGCAGCCCCAGCTGGCGCTGCAGCCCAATCGGGAAGCGCTCAGTTTCTTCGGCATCAGCCACGAGGAGCTGGCCGCCCAGGTGCGTATCGCGTTCAGCTCCGACATCATCGGCACCTTTGCCACCTCGGATGACCAGGATGATATCGACATTCGCCTGGGCACGGAGTGGCCCAGCCAGCAGGGGGAAGCGGGCGGCCCCGGCAGCGTCGAGGAGTTCTCCCGCGTGCGCGCCTACCAGCAGGATGGCCGCTCCATCGCCATGTTCCAGCTCATGACGCCGGTCCAGTCGGAGGGGGCGATTGCCATCTCCCACGTCAACGGCGAGCGTGCCCTGACCGTGATGGCCAAGAACCAGGGCCGCACCGTGACCGAAATCATGAGTGAGGTGGCCCCACGCCTTGATGCCCTGCAGCGTGACTGGCCGCCGGGCTATCGCGTGGCGATCGGCGGTGAATCCGCCGAGACCTCCGACACCGTCGGCTCGATCGGCATTGCGATGCTGGTGGCCATTACCCTGGTGGTGGGCGTGTTGGTGATCGTGTTCAGCAGTTTCCGCCAGGCACTGATCATCTTTGCCACCATGCCGCTGGCGATTATCGGCACTGCCATCGGCTTCTGGGCGTTCGGGATCTCGTTTTCGTTCTTTGCCATGATCGGGCTGGTGTCGCTGATCGGGATTGCGATCAACAACGGCATCATCATGGTCGACACCATGAACGGCTTTCTCAAGGAAGGCATGAGCGTGGCCGAGGCCGCTGCCGCCGGGGCCGCGCGCCGATTGCGCCCGCTTTTGACCACCGCCGTGACCACCATTGTCGGGCTGATTCCGCTGGCGATGAGCAGTGCCAGCTACCGGCCACTGACGCTGGTGATCATCTTCGGACTGGTCTCGGCCACGCTGCTGGCGCTGTTCGTGGTGCCGGCGCTCTATTACCTGCTGACCCCGGCCGATGCCAGCGAGCCCGAGGTGCTGGATTGACGGACCAATGATGAAGCCGCCAGCCGAAGGGGCCGGCGGTTTCATAACGTCCTGATCGATGATCACATCATGGCGCGCTGGATCGTCAACGTCATGCGCGAGAGTCCAGTGTTGTCAACTGCACCGGACCGGTCGTCACGGTGTCTGCCCTCAGGTCGATGCGTTGTTTTCGGGCACCGGTATCAGTCCGTAGCGGCGCATGATCGCTTCCATATCGTCAGGGTCGGGGGTGCCCGTGGCGACCAGCGCTGCCAGCTCACGAAAGTAATCCGGCCCCAGGGCGCCGGGGGTGAGCATGCACAGACAGCGCGCCGGTTCATCGAAAGCGTTGTGAAAGCTGTGGACTGTCCCACGAGGAATGAACAGGGAGTCATCGGGGGCAATATCGATATCGTCGTCCGCCACGCGCAGGGTAAGCCTGCCCTCCAGACCCAGAATGGTTTCGTCCCAGCGGTCGTGATAGTGCGCGACCGGCATGCGAGCGCCGGGCAGTACCGTCATGCGAAAAAGATCAAGCTTCCCCCCGGTGGTTGCGTGGCTTTCGTAAAATTCAAGCGTCATCCCGCCAATCGTGATGGTCTCCAGCATGAGATGCGTTCTCCGGATGAAATGGTCTCGACAATGACGGGAGAGGTGAACGCTCCTGTCATGGCCATTGAGCCACACCAGCATGGCAAAAAGAGGCTGTATTCAGGCCGGCATTGGCCAGTCGCTGCTGTCGGCGATGCCTGAAAGGACAGTAGATGCCTGATCACCCAACATCCCCATGGCCTGAGCCCCGCCGGGCAGTGCGGCAATATCGCCCATCAGCGAGGCCATGATGGCGGCGGGGTGGAGGGCTGCTGGCAGCAGGCTGAACGCCTCGCCGAATGCCGGCGGGGCGGGTTCGTCAGCGCCCGCTTCATCAAACGCCAGCGCAATGAACTGAGTGCTCTGGGTGTCGCTGAAGTTGTCATCCGAGGTCAAAATCAGGCTCTGGCGGCCATCGGCCAGTGCCGGGCCAAACGTCATGCCTTCGACGTTGTCCGGCTCGAACCCGTAGTCGTTGAGACTGGTCAGCAGCGTTTTCTGGACCGGACGCACCGTGCCGGTAGCGTCTTCGAGGCTGTCGAGATGGCTGATGTTGGTGGCCCGTGAGAGATCGATCTCGTAGAGGCGAATATCGTTGCCGGCGCCTTCGGCAAAGCCGCGCTCCAGCGTCAGCAAGTGGTGCTCATCAAGGGCCAGCATCTCCACCAGCCCGTTCGTCGAGAACCCATCTCCCTCGACAGGCGCCTGCGGCGTGGGCTCGACCGGATAGAGATACTGTCCCAGTGCCTCACCAGTGTCGGGATCAAAGCTCAGGATGCGCGACGGGCTGCCGGTATCCAGCGCTGCGGCCGGGCCGTCCTGGGCCAGGGCGTTTTCGGTGGCGGTAAACAGGTGCTCTCCGTCGGGCGTCAGGGTCACGCTTTCCAGCGCCAGGTTGTTGCGAACCCCCCAGCTGCCGTCACCATCGGGGCTCAGAATCTTCGGCAGTTCGATGGCATCGATCTGCTCGCCGTCGCGGGCAAACAGATTGACGAAGGGGTCGATGCGCTGGTTGCTGTCGCCTTCGGAGGCGATATAGAGCGTGCCGTCCGCCGTGATGGCGATCGCTTCGGGATCGATCTCGCCGGCCGCCCAGGGGGCACCGCCGGGCTGGCGCAGGGTGGTGACATCGGTCAGGCGCACATCGCCATCACCAAGCGCGCCGTCGTCCAGATCGATGCGCAGGCTGTAAAAGCGAGCATCGTTGTACTCGCTGCGATCATCGGAGATGGCCAGATATTCGCCGCTGACCGGATCGCGGGTCAGCCCCGACAGCCCGCCCAGGGTGGTGTTCTGGAATTCGGTGCCGCTGTCAAAGGCGGTCTGGCCGATGAACTCGATGTCCTGTACCTGCGTGTCACTGCCATCAATGGCGAGATCGGCCCATACCAGACGGTGATCGGAGGCGCCTGCCTGTTCGTAACCCGTCTCACCCTCGACCGGCCAGAACACGCCGCCATCCAGCCGGGTCAGGCCCTGGTCCGAGGGCAGCACGTAATCCACGCGCAGATTGCCGGGGGCCTCGTCGTTGAAGTCGGCGGTATCAAAGCGCGGGTCGCCGCGGTGGGTGGCGTTGGCGCCGCCCTGTTCAAGGGAGGCAACGGTACCGCCCTCGCTGGCGGGTGTGAGACCGGCGGCAATCAAGGGGTGCCCCAGCAGCTGCTGGGCGGCACCCGGCAGGCTGTCGCCATCCAGCGGGTCCACGTTCTGATCGCCGGCAATCACGAAGCGTGCGCTGGCCTCCAGGCCACCGCTGCGGCCCTGATCATCCACGAGATAGTCACCCTTGCCGGGCGTGACGTAGTCGGCCCACAGGCGGATCTCGTCGGCGTTGCGCAGGCCGTTGCGATTCTCGGGGCCGTCAAAGCTGGGCGGGGTGGGGTGCGAGGCAAGCAGGTGCAGGATCTCGCCGTCGACGTTGACCGGGATGTCCCAGTGGCTCTTGGAGGAGAGCGGCAGCACGTCCAGTGCCGCATCCGAGTAGTAGTCGCCCGTGTCAGCGGTCTCCGGATTGTCCGGCAGTCGCGCGCCCGGCATGTCCTTCCAGAGAAAGTCACCAAAGGTGCGGATGTCATCACTTTCAAGCGGGTAGCGCGACAGCATCAGCATGCCGTACTGGCCGGGAAACTGACCGAACCCCAGTGCGTCATCGGCGTAACCCGGTGCGCCGGGTGTGGTCACCGCCTCGCCGCTGCCGTCCAGATCCACGCCCGAGGCGACACCGGTGTTGACCGGGGCACTGAAGATGTAGGGGTAATCAATGCCCGGCGCGTCACCCTGAGACGTGCCCAGGTAGTGCTCGCGAAAGAGCTCGGCCGCCGCGGGGTCGTAATCGAACTCGTTGATCAACAGCACATCTGGGCGGGACTGCTGGATGACAGCGGCGATATCGCGCGCCTGAGCGTCGCCGCTGATCAGGTCGTCATGCAGCGCGCCGGCGCTGTCACGGTTGAGCGCGGCGTTGTAGGTGGCAACGCGGATATCCGGGGTCGAGGCGGTCATGGGAGCTCCTGGCGGTGGTGGGGCAGAAGAACACCGCTTGAGTATTGGTACGCGTCATGGCAGTGCGATGGCGATCCGGTTATCGATGGGTAACGCGATGCGGCGTTTGCGTTACCCATGGATTGGCCCTGGTGCCTATTCCAGCGTGAGTTGTTGGCTCTCCTTGAGAGCGGTCGTGCGGCTGTCGGTAAAGTCGTTGTCCCCGTGGCGTTCGATGAGATAGACCGGCAGCCCCTCCCGGTCGGCCACCAGAGTGCCTTCCTCGCGCCCCAGGCACAGCATGGTGGTGGCCCAGGCGTCGCTGACGGCGGCCTCGGTGCCAAAGACGGTGGCCGAGACCAGATCATGCGTGGCGGGTGTGCCGCTGCGCGGGTCGATGATGTGGCCATAGGCGTGGCCGCTATCGTCGAAGTAGCGGCGATAGGTACCGGAGGTATTGAGCGAGAGCCCCTCAGGGTCGTTGACGGTGACAATATTGCCGGCGCGGCGCTCGCCGGGGGCCGGGGCCTCGATGCCCACGCGCCAGGGCGCGTCGTCGGGTTTGGCGCCGCGAATGCGCATGTCACCGCCCAGCTCAGCCAGATAGTTGTCGATGCCGTGGGACTCCAGCATCTCGGCGATACGATCCACGCTGTGGCCTTCGCCCATCGAGGAGAGATCGATGGAAAGCTCAGGGACCGTCTTGCGAATGCGCTGCTGATCGGCATCGATCTCGAGATGTTCAAGGCCCGTATGGGCCATCACCTCGCCAATCTCATGTTCTGACGGCACCCTGAAATTCTGATTCTGAAAGCCCCACAGGGCAAACAGCGGGGCGACCGTCGGGTCATAGCAGCCATTCGAGCGCGCATGGACCTGTCGGGCAATACGCAGCAGGTGAATGACGTCCTGCGGGGCATCCTGCCAGTCGGTGCTGCGGCTGGCGTTGAAGCGTGAAATCCAGGAGTCGTCGCGATAGGTCGAGATTTCCTCATCGATCCGTGTCAGAACGCCGGCCAGATCTGCTTCGATGTCATCATGGGCCGGGGCATCCTCGGCCCACCATTTGACGTGATAGGTGGTGCCCTGCGCTTCACCCTGAGCCAGTTCGAGCTCGGGGACGCGGTCACAGCCGATCAGCAAAAGAGCAGCAACCAGGGCGGGGACGGGGGCAAGCGCGCGTGTGTTCATGAGCAACCGTTGACGGAAATGAAGTCGTGTTCACGATCATGACAGGGGTGAACCAGCCATCCATTGTGCGTCATCGCGACGCGCAGCTCCATTCAGGTTACGCTGAGGGCTTGTCGCCACGTCACGGGAGGGGAATATGCCACTGGATTCGCAGTTTGGACGCTGGCTGCAGGAAGCGGCCGACAGGGCGCCGGATGTCAGCGCCATGAGTGTTGCCCAGCGTCGCGCCATCGCCGATCAGGCCAACCTGAAAATGCAGCGCCCGCCGCTGGCGTATCCGGTCGCGGAGATCCGGGATCTGGCCATTCCAGGCCCTGCCGGGGCCATGACGCTGCGGCTTTATTATCCCATCGTGCATGGCTCGAGCGGACCGCGACCGGTGACGGTGTTTTTCCATGGCGGCGGGTTCGTGACCGGCTCGCTTGCCACCTATGACGTGATCTGTCGCGCGCTGTGTCGCGCTTCAAAAACCATCGTCGCCTTTGTCGATTATCGCCTCGCCCCCGAGCACCCCTTTCCGGCCGCACCGGACG
Organism: Kushneria sp. EE4; assembly: GCF_977968315.1. The sequence continues at coordinate 2,122,457 of NZ_OZ386212.1, read as the reverse complement.
ATGCGCTGGCGGCCGTGCGCTATATCGGGCGTCATGCCGGCAACTTCGGTGGTGACGGCGAGCGACTGGCACTGGCCGGTGACAGCGCCGGCGGGCTGCTGGCGGCGCTGACGGCCCTGCGGGTACGCGATGAAGGCGGCCCGGCGCTGCGCGGGCAGTGTCTGCTCTATCCCATGCTGGATCTGCAGCGCGAGGGGGTCGACTCGCTGGCGCGCAATGCCAGCGGCTACGGCTTCACCCGCGAGGCGCGTGACTGGTATATCGAGCAGTACCTGCCGGATGAGGCGGCGCGCGCCCACCCCTTCAATGGGCTGCTGGCGCGTCGTGATCTGGCCGACCTGCCGCCGGCGCTGGTCATGACAGCCGAGTTCGATCCGGTCTGTGACGAGGGCGCGCACTACGCCGCACTTCTGGCCGAGCAGGGCGTGCTCACACGTCACAGCCACTACTACGGCATGATTCACGCCTTTATTCGCCGGCTCGGCCAGCACGTTCAGGCCGACCAGGCCATCGACGAATGCGGTGCCTGGCTGCGTCGTGTGCTGGTCGCGCCCGCCGGCTGAACCCCGCTTTAGCCATCACGATATCAGCGCTGCCTGACGGCGACCCTGGTCGACCGCACCAGGGTCCCTCTGTTGATGTTCGCGTTATGCCAGACCAGAACGACTGACGCTTACTGACTGCGACCTTGGTCTATAAAACCAAGGTCCATCTGTTGGCGTCTACGACGTGTGAATAAGCTCTGCGGGTTACAAAAACCTCACAGGCGACCGTGGCCGCACTCACCGGATCGGATCGATCCGGGATGTCGCGTGCGCAAGGGTCAAGGAGCATATCGATATGGTGACCTTTCTGGCAGGGATTGTGCTGCTGGTAGTGGGGTATTTTACCTACGGCAAGTTTGTGGAACGCGTTTTCGAATCCAATCACCGCCGTCCCACACCGGCACACACGCTGCGCGATGACGTCGACTATCTGCCCATGGGCACCAAGCGCAACGCGCTGATTCAGCTTTTGAATATCGCCGGCGTCGGGCCGATCTTCGGGCCGATTCTGGGGGCGCTGTATGGGCCGGTGGCCTTTATCTGGATCGTGGTGGGCTGCATCTTTGCCGGCGCCGTGCACGACTATCTCACCGGCATGATCTCGATTCGCAACCACGGCGCGCACCTGCCGCAGCTGGCCGGCAAGTTTCTGGGCCGGGTGATGAAGCATGTGGTCAACTTCTTCGCGCTGCTGCTGCTGCTGCTGGTCGCCACCGTGTTCGTGACCGCGCCGGCGACGCTTTTGGCCAACATGCTGCCCGTGTCGCTGACCGTCATTACGCTGGCGATCTTTGCCTACTATCTGCTGGCCACGCTGTTGCCCATCGACAAGGTGATCGGGCGAATTTATCCGTGGTTCGGGGCGCTTTTGGTGTTCAGCGCCGCCGGTATCGGCCTCATGATGATCGTGCGTGGCGCACCGATTCCGGAGCTCAATTTCTCCAACATGCATCCGGAAGGTGCACCGATCTTCCCGCTGCTGTTTCTGACCATCTCCTGCGGGGCGCTGTCGGGCTTTCATGCCACGCAAACGCCGATCATTTCGCGCACCACCGGCAATGAGAACAACGGTCGCAAGATCTTCTACGGCATGATGATTACCGAAGGCGTGATCGCCATGATCTGGGCGGCGGCGGCCATGAGCCTGTTCCACGGTGACAGCAGCCTCTCTCAGGTGCTGGCGCAGGGCGGGCCGGCAGCCGTGGTGCAGAGTGTCTCGGTCAATCTGCTGGGCGCCGTGGGCGGTACGCTGGCGGTGCTGGGCGTGATCGTGCTGCCGATCACCTCGGGCGATACGGCGTTTCGCAGTGCGCGCATGATCATTGCCGACTATCTCCACATCGGGCAGCGTCCGATCGCCAAGCGCATCATGGTCGCCGCACCGCTGTTTGTGATCTCCTACGGCCTGACGCACATGGATTTCACGCTGCTGTGGCGCTACTTCTCCTGGGCCAATCAGACCACGGCGGTCATCGCGCTCTGGGTCGCCACCATGTATCTGATTCTGGCCAAAAAGCCCTACTGGCTGACGCTTTTGCCGGCGCTGTTCATGACCATGGCGACGTTTACCTACATCGCCTGGGCGCCGATCGGCTTTGGATTGCCCCTGACCACGGCCTATATCGTGGCCGCACTGGGGACGGCCGTGGCGCTGGCGCTGTTCATCAAGCGAGTGCGCCGGCTGTCGGGCGGCATCTTTGCCGTCGATGAACCGGCAGAGCCCGGTGCACAAGGCGCAACGCTTGCCGGCGCGGTCTGATCGGCAGGACAATATGCTGTAAAGGCGCATAAAAAAGGCCCCGTCACCGACGGGGCCTTTTTCGTTCAACACACGATGACACGATGGCCGCGGGGCGCAGGTTACTCCTGATCCGGCTGCGGGGCGTTGGTGCCGTCTTCGTTGAAGTATTTGTCGTGAATCTCGTCATAGGTGCCGTTGGACTTCAGCGTGGCAAGTGCCTCGTTGAACTTGTCGGCAAGCGCCTCATCGCGCTGGCGAAAGGCAATACCAAAGCCGTCACCAAAGTACTCTTTCGGCTCGGTCATCATCTCGCCCAGGGTCTTGTATTCGCCGCCCTTGAGCAGCGCGGCCTGACCGGTGGGGTAGTCCAGAAAGGCGATATCCAGACGGCCGGTTTCCATATCCACGGCGACGTCATCGGCGCTGGCATAGCGCTGGATATTGGCCACGTCACCAAACTCATCGGTCACGTAGTTGTCCTGCACGGTGCCGCGCTGAACGCCGATGCTCTTGTCCTTGAGATCACTGGAGTCAACGCCTGCCAGATCCGTCGAGGTGGGCGCAAACCACGCAGACGGCGGTACCAGGTAGGGGTCGGAGAACAGCACCTGCTGGCGACGCTCGTCGTTGATGGTCATCGAAGACATGATGGCGTCGAACTTGCGCGACATGAGCCCGGGAATGATGCCGTCCCAGCCCTGTTCCACCCAGTTGCACTCAAGGCCTGCCTGCTCGCACAGGGCGTTGCCCAGCTCGATATCAAAGCCTGCCAGCTCGCCGGACGGCGTGCGGTACTCCATGGGGACGTAGGGAATATCCACACCGATGCGGACCGTATCGTAATCGCGTGCCTGCGCCGAGCCGGCAGCGATGGCTGCCCCCAGCAGTGAAACCGTCAGTAGTCTTTTCATCATTGTCTCTCTTTTTAAAGGACCGCCCGGCGTCGCGGGGCAACGCTGGATTATCACCATGACCACCCCGGTGGATGCAAGCGCTGTAACAGCATGTAAGGAACGGTCATGGTGGTACTTTAGCGTCTCAGCGGGGTCTGAGGTGCGCCAGCATCCGTTTTTCCAGCAGTCTGAAAACGCCCTGAATCGAAAAGCTGAGCACCATGTAGCACAGCGCCACGAAAATGAACGCCGAAAAGGGCGCGTAGTAGCGCGAGTAGATGTTGTAGGCCACCCCGGTGAGATCGGCAATGGTCACAACACTTGCGATCGCGCTGGCATGCAGCATGAAGATGACTTCGTTGCCGTAGGCCGGCAAAGCGCGGCGCAGGGCGCTGGGCAGGATGATGCGGCGATAGGCCAGCATGGGTGACATGCCGTAGGCGCGCGCGGCTTCCAGTTCGCCCCGCGGCATGGCCTTGATGGCGCCATAAAAGATCTCGGTGGTGTAGGCGGCCGTGTTGAGCAAAAACGCCAGCAGCGCCGGATAGAGCGGGTCCTTGATCAGTGGCCAGACAATGCTGCCCTGCACGCCCGGAATAAAGGCCAGGCCGTAGTAGGCAATATAGAGCTGGATCAAAAGCGGCGTGCCGCGAAACACCCAGGTGTAGACCCAGATGCTCCTGCTGAGAATCCGGCTCGGGCTGGCGCGGCCGATCGCCAGCGGCACGGCCAGAAACAGGCCGAGCACCAGCGAGATAAAGACCAGCTGGACGGTATTGACGAAGCCGTCCCAGTACTGCGCAAGCGTTGAGGCTGTAAAGATGGCGTTGTTATCAAGCCAGGGGGCGAGGGACTGCAGCAGTTCCTGCATTACGGCGTCTCCTCGAATCCGGCGTTATAGCGCTTTTTGAGCCACTGCATCACGATTTCCGACACGGACGTGATGGCGAGATAGCCCAGCGCCACCGGAATCATGAACAAAAAGGTCTGGTGGGTCGCCCGCGTGGCTTCTGCCGCCACGCGCACCATGTCGGACAGTCCGATAATCGACACCAGCGCGGTGGTTTTCAAAAGCACCATCCAGTTGTTGCCAAGCCCCGGCAGGGCGTGGCGCATCATCAGCGGAAAGCGGATGCGGCGAAACAGCAGCCAGCTGCTCATGCCAAAGGACTCGGCCGCCTCGACCTGACCCTGATCAACCGCCAGAAAGGCGCCGCGAAAGGTTTCGGCCATGTAGGCGCCAAAGATCAGTCCGATGGTGATGACGCCGGCCACAAAGGGGTCAACGTTGATGAAAATGTCCCAGCCCCAGCGGTCGTAGATCATGTCGGTGATCGCATTGATACCGATCTGGGCGCCGTAAAACAGCAGCATCATCAGCACCAGGTCGGGCACGCCGCGAATGATGACGGTGTAGACAATCGCCGGCAGACGCAAAACGGCCAGCCGCGACAGGCGGGCGCTGGCGGTCAAAAGCCCCAGCACGACCGCCAGCAACAGCGACAGCACGGCCAGTTCAAGGGTCAGCAGGGCGCCCTCGAGAAGACGGGGGCCATAGCCCTGAAAATCGATCATGGCAGTCTCCCTGGGGTTAACGTCCGCGCGGGGCGAGGAACTGGCGCAGGCGCGGCGAACGCGGATTGGTCAGCACCTCCGCCGGGTTGCCCTGCTCCTCGACCATGCCCTGGTGGAGATAGACCACCTGGTTGGAGACGTCGCGGGCAAAGTCCATCTCGTGGGTGACCACGATCATGGTGCGGCCTTCGTCGGCCAGCTCACGCATGACCTTGAGCACATCGCCGACCAGCTCGGGGTCGAGCGCCGAGGTGGGCTCGTCAAAGAGCATGACTTCGGGTTCCATCGCCAGCGCCCGCGCGATGGCGCCGCGCTGCTGCTGGCCGCCCGAGAGCTGGGCCGGGTAATAATGGGCCCGGTCGGCCAGGCCGACCCGTTCCAGAAGCGCCATGCCCTGTTCCCGGGCGCGGGCCTTTGGAACACCGCGCACGTGGATGGGCGCCTCGATGACGTTGGCGATCAGCGTCATGTGGGCCCAGAGGTTGAAGCTCTGAAAGACCATCGACAGCCGCGTGCGGATACGCTCGAGCTGGGCCCGGTCGGCCGGTTCGCGCCCGTGGCGGGTCTGGCGAAAGCTGATCGGCTCGCCGTGGACGGCAATTTCGCCGCTGTCCGGGCGCTCGAGCAGGTTCATGCAGCGCAAAAAGGTGCTCTTGCCCGAACCGGAGGCACCAATGAGGGTGATGACATCGCCCTTTCTGGCTTCCAGCGAGATGCCCTTGAGTACTTCATTGTCGCCAAAGCGTTTGTGGATATCGCTGACGATCAGCGGAATGGAGGCGTCGGCCAAGGCACTCTCCTGAAGGTTGTCACTTGTGGTGTGAAATCATGCGACAGGCCGTTGTGTGTAGCGACCCGAGGTGTTTGGCGGCGCATGTTAACAGGCCCGACCGGCGCGCGCCCGTTTGATGGGATCATCCGGCGCCGGGCGGCGTTTGCACCACGGGCCGGGCCAGCAGCAGGGCGCGTGCCCCGCGTTCAACCCGGGCATTGGGAAACACGACATGCACCGGCGCCTCCTTGACGACCCACTCTCCGCGTGCGCCATCGACTGCCAGAGGGCTGCCCGGGGCGAATTCGGTAAAGTTGGCGATGTCCTCGGCAAAACACAGGCGGAAGTCATCGCTTTCGCGCATGATTTCATCGATGACGTCAAAGCGGACGAGCGATGCGTTGTCCGGCGGACGAGCGCCGGCCCCGGCGAGTCGTGCGCGCAGCAAATCGAGCATCGGTGCGAGCGATTCGAGGTCGTTGCCGCCGAAGGGCGCCACGCGCCCCAGCTCCAGCGTGAAGCCCTGTGCACCATGGTAATGGCGCGTGTAGTGGGAAAAGGTCCAGCTGTGCTGATGCTGGGAGAGCCCGGCCTGAATGCCGGCCCCGGCCAGGTGCTGCCAGAGGTTATCCGGCGTGGGCGTGTCGCTGAAGGGCTCAATGGCAAAGCGCGGGTAGCGGCTGTCGCGGATGGCAGTATGCATGTCCAGATGCAGCACGGCCCCGGTGACATCTGTCATGAAACGGTCCACGGCCTGCATCAGCTCGAGCGCGCGCTGACACTCGAAGCGGTCGTCGTCACGCAAGAGCGTGTCACGTCGAAAGAGCCGATTGAGATTGGTGTCGATGTAGCGCTGCCCTCCGGCGATGGCGCGGCGGTTGCCCATGATCAGCAGGGTGGGCGCCCCCACGCGCAGCTGCCCGGCATCGAGTGCGGCCAAAAGTTCGCCGAACAGCTCGATCGGGGCGGTCTCGTTGCCGTGAATGCCGGCGGAGATAATGGTGGCTTCCACGCCGGGTTCGAGCGCCTCGGGCACCAGGGCCAGAACGCCCGGAGCATGTTCGGTGACCGCAACGCCTGGCAGTGCAGCGCTGTCGGACCACGCTGTCAGCTCATCGGCGGCGATGAAATCCGCAAAGTAATCGCTCAGCGACATGTCCGCTCCCCGTCTTTTGTGGTCTGCATCGTGTAGTGTAAGCCAAAGGCGCAGCCGTCATGCCAGACATCAATGGCGACAGGGACTATTTCGGAGAATGACCATGGATGCCCGGCTGGAGCAGCAGACTCTTAAACGCTCGATTGCAGCAACGCTTTGTGTCTCGATTCTGGGGATCGGCTTTGGTCTTTTGTCGGGGTCGGAGTCCATTTTGTTCGATGGCATGTTCTCGGCCATCGACTCGGTCATGTCGGCGCTGTCGCTTTTCGTGGCACGTCTGGCCGTGCGGGAGAGCAGTGATCGATTCCAGCACGGATTCTGGCATCTGGAGCCGCTGGTGGCGGCGCTTAACGGCGCCATTCTGACGCTTTTATGTCTCTACGCCTTTCTCAACGCCGTACAGGGCATCATCAAGGGCGGTCATGCGCTCGATTTTGGCCCGGCGCTGGGCTATGCCGTGGTGGTGACCGTGATCTGTTTTGCCATGTATCGCATGGAGCGGCGCGTCAACGCCCGTATCGATTCGGTCTTCATTCGCATCGATGCTCAGAGCTGGCTGATGGCCGGATTGATCACCTCGACGCTGATCGTGGCGTTTGCGCTGTCGCTTGTCATCGAGCGCACGGCCTGGGCCATCTACACGCCCTATGTGGATGTGGTGTTGCTGGCCGTTTTGACCCTGTGCTTTCTGCCCGTGCCCGTCGGCATCGTGATCCGGGCGATGAAGGAGGTGCTGTTGATGGCGCCGCGCGAGCTGGACCGGCAGGTACACGAGGTCATGGCGGAAGTCATGCAGCGCGAAGGGGTCAGACACTACTACAGTCATGTAGCACGTACCGGACGCGGACACTTCATCGAGATCCACATTCTGACCACGCCGGAGTTTGCCGCGCGTGAAGGCGTGGCGAGTCTGGATGAGATACGCACACACATTGGTGCGGCGCTGGATATTGCACCGCACAACCGCTGGTTCACGGTCTGTTTTACCGCCGATGAGCGCTGGATGTAGCCCGGACAGTCAAACACGGCGTGATGTCACGTCACCACGAACGCCTGAAAGGAGTCACGTTGATGAGAGAGCGAGGCAGAACGCGCAGGATGCTGGGCATGGGCGCGCGCACCGGCGGCGCCCTGCTGCGCTCGCGCATGGGGCGTGACGCCGGCTGGGAGGCACTCGGCGAGCAGCTTTTCAACGAGCTGTCAGAGCTCAAGGGCCCGGCCATGAAGCTGGCCCAGATCATGGCGCAGTGGGACGACCTGCTGCCCCCGGCCCTGGCCGAGCAGCTGGCCCGGTTGCAGCGCCAGGCCCGCCCCATGCCGTGGGAGGACATTCGCCGCACCCTGGTCGATGAGTTTGACGACCTTGAAGCCGCCTTTGCCGATATCGAGACCACGCCCTTTGCCAGCGCCTCCATGGGGCAGGTGCACCGCGCCACCACCCATGACGGCGAAACGCTGGTGCTCAAGGTGCAGTATCCGGGTCTTGAGCGCGTGCTCGAGCAGGATCTGGTACAGGTACGGCGCATGATGCGTCTGATGCGCTGGATGAAGGTCCCCCAGGCCCGTCTTGACGCCATGTTTGACGAGTTTGCCGACAGTCTGCGCAAGGAGCTCGACTATCGCGCCGAGTTCGACGCGCTGACCCGTTACCGCACGCGCTACGCCGACAACGATGGTCTGCGCTTTCCCGAGCCGCTGGCGGCGTACTCCGGCGACCGCGTATTGGCAATGCGCTATCTACCGGGCATCCCCATGCGCGAGGCCGAATCGCTGGATGACACGGTACGACAAAAGCTGGCGGCCAATCTGGGCGACTGGCTCACCGAGGAGCTCTTTACCCATCGCGAGCTGCATGCCGACCCGCACGCCGGCAACTTCGCCACCGACGAGGAAGGGCGGCTGATCGTCTACGATCTGGGCGCGGTGATCGACATTCCCGAGGCGCGGCTTCGCTCGATGATGCAGCTGCTGGGCGCGGCGATCGAAGATGACCCGATGGGCATGGATGAGGCGCTGCGCTCGATGGGCGGACGCCAGGGGGAGGGCGCGCCGCTGGCGCTGTATCGTGAATCGGCCGCCGCCATGCAGCCGCTGTTTGAACCCGGCGAGCAGGACTTCAGCGACGCGCGCATTCACTACCGCCTGCGTGAAATCAGCCCGCGGGTCTGGTCGGCGATGGATCGCCTGCAGCCGCCGGCCGATACCATGCTGCTGTCACGCACGCTCAACGGCCACTACTGGAACATGGTGCGGCTCAAGGCGCGGCTGGACATGCATGCCCGCACCCGGCCGCTGCTGGCCTGGGCGCGGGAGGAAAAGTAACGACGGGCTTCGCCACTAACTGCCGGAGGCCAGCTTGAGCCCGACCACCGAGGCGATGATCAGCGCGATGAAGCCCACGCGGATCGGGCTTTTCGACTCGCCCCAGAAGAGCATGCCCAGAAGGGCACTGGCGACCGTACCGATGGCGGTGAAAACGGCGTAGGCGATCCCCAGGCTGATCTCGCGCATGGCAAACGAGATAAACCCCAGCGACAGCCCGAAGCCGATGACCAGCATGGCCAGGCCCTGTCGGCGTGAGCCGCGGTTGAACTTCTCGATACCGGTCACGCCGACCACTTCAAAAAGCCCTGAAACGATCAGTGCGAGCCAGTACATGAGGCCTCCTTGTCATTGGACGAGTAGAGCTTGAGACCGACCACGCCGGCCAGCAGGGTCAGGATCAATATCACCGTCAGCACGTTGAACGGCGCGCCCAGAAAGGCGATGTCCACCAGTACGGTGCCCATGGCGCCCAGACCTACAAACACGGTGTAGACCGTGGTGGTCGGCAGAGTACGGGCCATCCAGGTGGCCAGCCCCAGGCTCAGGGTCACCAGCGCCAGGGTGGCCAGCCACTCGACAGGCCCCTGCGCGTACTTGGCGCCCAGCGCCCAGCCGATCTCACACATCGTGGCCGGCAGCATCAACCACCATTTTGATGCCATGAAAACCTCTCTTCTGCGGGAAAATAGCGTGCAGGGTTGTTAAGCTAACGATCGTTAGTTAGTCTAATCCGGTCCGCACGCTGCGGCAACCCCGGAAACATCACTTCAATCCCTGGACACATCACTTAAAGGGGCACCGTCATCAATACCGAAACGCGTATCAGGCAAGCCGGTCTCAGACTCTTCGCCGAGCAGGGCTACGAGGCCACGCCGCTGTCGGCCATTGCGCGGGAGGTGGGCATTCGAACGCCGTCGCTGTACAGCCACTTCGCCAGCAAGGAAGCGCTCTTTCTGATTCTGGTGGAAGAGGTCGAGGCGCAGATGCTCGAGGTCATCGAGCACAGTCTTGCCGGTGAGGAAAAGGTCGACCATCGCCTCCAGGCGCTATTGCACGCCTGTAGCGACTTCATCTTTGATTCGGGCAAGGGTGTGTTCTACAAACGCTTTTTGCTGTTTCCGCCGCCCTCGCTTGCCACCTCGCTCAAGCAGATCAGCCGGGACAGCGAAACCGCCATCGATGTGTTGCTGGAACGCGCCTTCCAGGAGGGCATTGCGCAGGGGGTGCTGCGCGAGGATCTTTCCAGGGCCGATTTCATCGCGATGACCTACTGCGTCATCGACGGGCTTTTCAGCGAGAGCTTTCTTTATGATCGCCAGACGTTCGACCAGCGGCTGGCCAGCGTCTGGCGCGTCTTCCGGGCCGGCATCGGCGCCGATTGAGCGTGCCGGAGCGTCGCAAAACGGTTTACGACACCGAGTGCGAGACCCTCATCAGCGCCTGCGTATCGAAGCCGTTGTCCCGAGCGATCTGATCCATTCGATCCAGCATGGCCGGGTCCACGTCAGGGGTGCGCGCCAGCAGCCAGAGATAGTGATGATTGGGGCCGGCCACGACGGCGTGTTCGTAGTCATCATCAAGCCAGAGGATGTTGTAGCCGGCGTAAAACGGGCCAAAAAAGGCCACGCGCAGACGGCCGATCTCCGGCCCCTCTTCGAAGTACGCCTTGCCTTCGGCCTCATCCCATTCGTTGTCATCCGGGTTGAAGCCGCGGTTGGTGACCGCCACGCCGCCGTCGTCACGCATCGCGTAGTGCGCAGTGACCTGCTCAAGGCCGCGCTCGAAGCTGTGATCCAGACGGGCGATTTCATGCCACAGGCCCAGATAGCGCTCGAGCTCAAATCCTTCAACTGCTCGGCACCCTTTCGGAATCCCCGTCTCGCCGCCCATGGCGCTTGCCAGACTTCCCAGTAACCCTTTCAGATCGGCCATGTCAGGCATGTCGTGCTCCCGCCGGTAAAATGGATGTGGCATATATTGATGCCACCTCAAGTCTAGCCCCTGTCAGCCGATGTTGTGCATGAGTCGCGCCACTACGGTGCAGGTTATGGGCACAGGCCCCGCAGGAGAATGAACATGGCGTCGCAGGCAGGCTGGACGGAAATGACACCGGGGGAGTCCACGGCTTCTCACCACAATGCGAAAACCACGCAGCGTCATCGCGCCGGATTCAGTCTTGGCAGCTGGACGCTGAGAAAGAAGATGTTCGCCATTCTGGCCCTGATGTGGGTCGGGCTGCTGGTGCTGGTCACCAGCATGGCCTGGAATGCGCGCAGCATGATGTTTGACGAGCGTGAACGCGGCCTGGAAGCGACCGTCGGGATTGCCGAAACCCTGCTTGAAAAATACCAGGAGCGCGCCAGTGCCGGTGAGTTCAGTCAGGACGAAGCGCAGCGTCGCGCCATTGATGCGCTGAGTGGCATGCGCTTTGGTGATGATCGCCAGAACTATATCTTTGCCTTTGATGACCGTGCCCACGTGCTGTATCACCCGCGTCGCGAGAAGGGTGAAGACATGTCCGGTTATACCGACCCCAACGGCGTGGCCGTCTATGGCGAGCTGTTGAAAAAGGCGCTGGCCAGTGGCAGCGGATTTGTGAACTACGACTCCCGCGATGCCAACGGCAGTGATCTGTTGCCCAAGCTGGGCTATGTCGAGCGTTTTGCGCCCTGGCAGATCAACCTGGCGGCGGGCGTCTATACCGATGATATCCAGAGCGCCTTTCTGGGCAAGCTTTTGCAGTACCTTGGACTGCTCGTGGCTGTCGGTGCGGCGCTGACCGTGGCGTTTTTGCTGGTGACTCGCAGCATCTACCGCGGCCTGGGCGGCGAGCCGGCCTATGCCATCGAGTGTGTGCGTGAAATCTCGGCGGGTCGACTGGGGACTCGACTTGACCTGCGTGGCGATGACAGGACCAGTCTTCTGTATCACATCGAGCATATGCGCGCCGAGCTTGCCGGCACCATCGCCAGCATTCGTCAGGCCAGTGAGTCGATCGACGTGGGCGCACGTGAAATCGCTGCCGGTAACAATGACCTGTCAGCGCGTACCGAGCAGCAGGCCGCCTCGCTGGAGCAGACGGCCGCCAGCATGGAAGAGCTGACCGCTACCGTGCGCCAGAATGCCGACAACGCCGCTCAGGCCACGCGGCTGTCCCAGACGGCCTCCAGTGAAATGGACGGCGGCCGTGAAGTGATCCAGCGCGTCGTGGCAACCATGGGCGAGATTCGCGAAAGCTCCAGCAAGATCAGTGAAATCATCACCATGATCGACAGCATTGCTTTCCAGACCAATCTGCTGGCCCTCAATGCGGCCGTCGAGGCCGCGCGTGCCGGTGAACAGGGTCGCGGCTTTGCGGTGGTGGCCGGTGAGGTTCGCCAGCTCGCCAGCCGCTCGGCGACAGCTGCCAGCGACATCAAGGGCCTGATCGGGCGTTCGGTGGCGCAGGTGGCCAGCGGCACCACACTGGTGGATGAAGCCGATGCCACCATGGCGACCATTACCCAGAGCTCGCGCCGGGTCAACGACCTGATGGCCGAGATCGCCGCGGCCTCCAAGGAGCAGACCAGCGGTATCGAGCAGGTCAACCAGGCCGTCAGCCAGATGGATCAGGTAACGCAGCAAAACGCGGCGCTGGTCGAGGAGGCCGCAGCGGCTGCTTCCTCGCTGGAAGAGCAGTCCGGACGCCTGTATCAGTCGGTGGTCCGCTTTAACATCTGATCCATGGGGTTGTGCCTGACAGCGAAGGGGCCGCATCACGATCGTGATGCGGCCCTTTTTTATGGCAGCAGTGGCGCTGTGTTATGCGGCAATCGAGCCGCCGCGACGATTCTCCATCAACCGGCCTTGATTGCCTCGGCAATGGCCTCGCCCAGTTCGCTGGTGGTGCCGCGGCCGCCCAGATCCGGTGTGAGCGGAGCATTCTCCGGGCCTGCCGCCAGCACGCGCTCGATGGCATCCACCATTGCCTTGCCGGCCGCCTGATGGCCCAGATGCTCGAGCATCATCGCCGCCGACCAGATCTGACCGATCGGGTTGGCAATCCCTTTGCCGAAGATATCCGGGGCGCTGCCGTGGACGGGCTCGAACAGGCTCGGGAAAAGGCCTTCCGGGTTGATATTGGCCGAAGGGGCCACACCGATGGTGCCGGTACAGGCCGGGCCCAGATCCGAGAGGATATCGCCGAAGAGGTTGCTGGCCACGACCACGTCAAACCAGTCCGGATGCAGCACGAAGTTGGCGGTGAGAATGTCGATATGGAACTTGTCGACATTGATGTCCGGGTAGCCTTTGGCCATCTCCACCACGCGCTCGTCCCAGTAGGGCATGGTGATCGAGATGCCATTGGACTTGGTCGCCGAGGTGAGCTTTTTGCGCGGCCGGGTCATGGCCAGCTCAAAGGCAAACTTCAGTACGCGATCAATGCCGGTGCGCGTCATGACCGTATCCTGAATCACTACCTCGCGGTCGGTGCCTTCAAACATCCTGCCGCCGACGCTTGAATACTCGCCTTCGGTATTTTCACGCACCACATAGAAATCGATATCACCGGGCGCGCGGCCTGCCAGCGGGCTTTTGATGCCGGGCATCAGCTTGCACGGGCGCAGATTGACGTACTGATCAAAGGCGCGACGAAACTGCAGAAGCGACCCCCACAGCGAAATGTGATCCGGCACGCGCTCGGGCATGCCGACGGCGCCGAAAAAAATCGCATCCATGCCGCCGAGCCGGTCGCGCCAGTCATCGGGCATCATTTGGCCGTGGCGATCAAAATAGTCGCAGCTGGCAAAGTCGAAATCGGTAAACTTCAGATCCAGATCAAAGCGTTGTGCGGCGGCTTCCAGAGCGCGAACGCCTTCGGGCATGACTTCATTGCCGATGCCGTCGCCGGGGATGACTGCAATGTTGTGGCTCATGAGACTCTCCTTGTAATGTTCAGCCTGTGGTGATCAGGCGGCGCCTCGAGGGGCGTTAAAAAAGGCCAGCGCCTCGTCGATGATCTCGTCGGGACACTCTTCGGGCAGATAGTGACCGCAGGGCAGGGCGCGACCGCTGACATCACTGGCGCACGCCTGCCACAGCGCCATCGGGTCGAACAGTTTTTCGATCACGCCGTGCTCGCCCCACAGCACCCGGAGCGGACAGGCGATACGATGATCCAGGTCGCGGTCGATGCGGTCATGCTCAAGATCGATGGTGCTGGCCGCGCGGTAGTCCTCGCACATGGCGTGCGCCGTGCCAGGCAGTGCCATCGCCTCGCGATAAGCGTCCAGCGCCTCGGGGGCAAAGGGGGTCAGCCCCGCGTGGCGATTGCCCATCACACCGTCGATCCAGGCGCGCGGGTTGCCCTCGATCAGCTGCTCGGGCAGCGGGGCCGGCTGAATCAGCAAAAACCAGTGGAAATAGGCGCTGGCAAAGGCGCGGTCGGTGCGCTCGTACATGTCCAGTGTCGGGGCAATGTCGAGAAACATGGCGCGCTCGATGCGCTCCGGGTGGTCCAGACAGAGCCGATGCGCCACGCGGGCCCCGCGGTCATGGGCCAGCACCGCGAAGCGCTCAAACCCCAGCGCGTTCATCAGTGCCACCATGTCTTCGGCCATGACACGTTTGCTGTAGGTGACGTGTTCGGCATCGCCCGGCGGCTTTGATGAGTGGCCGTAGCCGCGCAGATCCACCATGACGACGTGACAATGATCCGCCAGTTCCGGGGCGACCCGGTGCCAGATGACATGCGTTTGCGGATGGCCATGCAGCAGCAGCAGAGGCGGGCCGCTACCGCCGGCACGTCCGTGGAGCGTGACGCCGTTCACGTCCAGATCAAAGACCTTGAATCTCTCGAGCATGGCAGGCTCCTGCACCGGGTGGCTCATGGTGATTACTCTAGAGGATCGTTTGAGGTTTATAATCAGGTCATCATGCAATTGATTATTGAATAAAAGTCGATAATCGACAGGGGGCGGTCATGAAGGCCATCAGCGATCTGCACTTTTTTCAGGTATTGGCCCGGCATGCGTCAATGACGCAGGCCGCGCAGGCGCTGGGGCTGTCGTTGTCAGCGGTGAGCAAGCGCCTGGCCGGTCTGGAAAAGCGACTCGGGGTGCAGTTGATGCGCCGCACCACGCGGCGGCTCGCTCTGACCGGAGAAGGCGAACACTACCTGCAGCGGGGCGCCTCGCTTTTACAGGAGCTCGATGAGCTGGAGGCGTCACTGGGCGCCCAGCGCCACGCGCTGTCCGGCCAGCTGCGGGTCAACGCCACCTTCGGGTTCGGACGGGCGCACGTGGCGCCCTTGATCGAGCAGTTCACCCGCGAACATCCGGATGTCGAGGTGCTGCTGGATTTAAGCGACTATCCGCGTGATCTGCTGGCCCATGATCTGGATATCGCCATTATTGTGGGGCCGCCACCGGACTCCCGGCTGCGGGCCAGACGGCTTTTGGCGAGTCGTCGCATTGCCTGTGCCTCCCCGGCGTATCTGGCGCGCGCCGGTCGACCGGCAACGCCGGAGGCGCTGGCCGATCACAACTGTCTGGTGGTACGCGAGCGCGAGGCGGGCTTTGATGACTGGCGCTTTATCAGGGACGGGCAGGAGCGCCGCGTACGGGTCAGCGGCACGATGAGCAGCAACGACGGGGAGAGCGTGACGCGCTGGGGCATGGCCGGCCACGGTGTGATCTATCGCTCCTGGTGGCAGGTCCAGAAGCCGCTGGCGCAGGGCTCGCTTGAAAGACTCTTGCCGGGATTCGAGACCCCGCGCATGGATTTTACGGCGATCCATCGCCAGCAGCGCTTTGTTCCCGAACGAATCGCCCGGTTCATCGAGGCCATGACAGAAGGGCTGGCCGAGCGGCTGCCGCCCCTGCCATGACCTCGATACCGGGCTGAATAACGGGCGTCGGTCGGTGGCCGACACCCAAAGGGATCAGCTGTTCAGGCGCTCCATCTCGCTGCGGTATTCCCGGCCCAGACGCGTTTTTTCGTCGTCTTCAAACTTCTGACCGGCAGAGATGAAAAACTGCTGCTCTTCATCTTCAAAGTGATGCAGCGCCATGTCCTGGAGCTTTTTGGCATAGCCAAGCCAGGCCGGCGAGCTGAAGTCGGTGCTTTCCATCTGCTCGATGACTTCATCCATCTCGTGATGTTCGGCGATGCCGTGGCGTGATTTTTCAACGCCGGTGTCATATTCCATCAGCGGGCTGTAGAAATAGCGCTCTTCGGCGGTTTCATGCGTTTGCAGGGCTTTTTTGACGCGCTCGAAAAGCTCCTCGCGGCCGTCGCTGTCACCGTGGGTCTTGACCAGCAGATCCAGCAGCGTGCGCTGGGTGTCGTGGTCCTTGCGGATCTCTTCAAAAATGGTGCTCATGGGGTGACTCCTCAGTCAAACGGTCGGCATGTCAGGTCGTTATCGCGGCAGTCAGGGTGCCGGGCATCGTGTTTTATAATCCATATTATCCGCTGTCAGCGATGCCGCCTGCAGTGTAGTTCCCGGCGCTTCGGAATGCCCGCCCCCGTGCAGCTCTGATAGACTTCGTCGGCTATAATGCGCGCATGGTGTCGAGTCCTTCGACACGTTTGCGCAATCAGGTTTGTCAGGTGCAGCTGTCGGCCCTTTTGCAGGCCAGCACCAGGAGGAATGGCTTGAACATTTTGATGTTCACCAACACCTATAGCCCGATCGTGGGGGGTGTCAGCGAATCCGTACAGCGATTCGTCGAATGTTTCAGGGCATCCGGTCACCGGGTGCTGGTCGTGGCGCCCACGCTCAACGGCCAGCCCGAATCGGAGACCGATGTCATCCGTGTGCCTGCCATGCAGCGTTTCAACGGCAGCGACTTTTCCCTGCCGGTCACGATTCCCGGCTCGCTCGATGATGCCATCCGGGCGTTTGCGCCCGATATCGTGCACTCCAATCACCCCTTTTTACTGGGGGATACGGCAGTACGCGTCGCTCAGGGGCGCGGGCTGCCGCTGGTGTTTACCCACCACACGCTCTATGAGCACTACACCCATTATGTGCCGGGCAACTCGCCGGTGATGCAGCGCTTTGCGCTGGCGCTGTCCAACGGCTATTCAGAGCTCTGCGATACCGTCATCGCGCCCAGCGAAAGCATTCGCACCATCCTGGGTGAGCGCGGGGTGCAGACGCCGCTGGAAGTGGTGCCCAGCGGTGTGGATATCGAACGCTTTGCCCGGGGCGATCGTGATCACTGGCGCACATATTTTGGTATCGACAAGCAGGCCCATGTGGTCGGCCATGTCGGGCGGCTGGCGCAGGAGAAAAACCTGCCGTTTCTTACCCGCAGCGTCTGCCGGGCGCTGAAGGATCATCCCGACATGCACTTCATGGTGGTCGGCGACGGTGACGAGCGTGATGCGATACTGACCCAGGCCCATCAGATGGGCGTGGGCGAGCGGGTGCATCTGACCGGCGTGCTCAAGGAGCAATCGCTGATCGATGCCTATCACGCCATGGACAGCTTTGCCTTTGCCTCCTTTAGCGAGACCCAGGGCATGGTGGTGGTCGAGGCGATGGCGGCCGGACTGCCGGTCGTGGCACTTGATGCCACCGGCGTGCGCGAGGTGCTCTCCCACGAACGCAACGGGCTGCTGCTCCCGGAGCAGGATGAGCAGGCGTTTGCCAGTGCGCTGGGAAGACTTGCGGACTCGACGTACTGCCAGAGCCTGCGGGAGGGGGCGGTTGCCACGGCAAAAGACTTTGATACCTGCCGCTGCGCCGATCAGTGTCTGGCGGTCTATCAGGGGCTATTGGCGACTCACCGGGCGCAGGCGTCGCAGTCCGACAGCGCGCAAACGACCTGGGAACAGGCACGGGGGCGTCTTGAAGCGGAGTGGAATCTCTTGTGTCATCGCGGCACGGTGCTGCGCCGCGTTTTCGGAGGCTCAAAGCGAGTGGCGCCGCGCATGCGCCCGGCGCCGCCTACCGGGCAGCGGGTGCCGCTGGTCGAGGGCAGTCTGTCGCCGCTGACCCGTGGGCACAACCTGCCTCCCGAGGCCGGCACCTCGATTACCCCGGGTGAGGTCACCCTGATGCAGCTCAGAGACGATCTTGAAAGCAACGTGTCGCACGCCACCCGCGGCGACAAGTCCTGAGTTCGCGGTACCGGTCGCGTTTATATGCGCTGCCGGTGCCGCGAGACCCATCGAAAGAAAAGCCCCAGTGCGACCACGCCCACCACCGCCGCAACCAGCCAGGCAAGATCGTCCAGGCTGCGTGATCGAATCAGCTCGCCGAGTCGGCTGCCCGCCACCGTCACCGCTGCCAGCCCCGGCACAATGCCGATAACCGAGCCGATCATGTAGACGACATAGGGCATTCGGCAGGCGCCGGCGATCATGTTGGTGAAGGTAAAGGGCGCCAGCGGCAGCAGGTTGAAAACGATCATGGTGCGAATGCCGTGGCGCGAGACGCTGTCGGCCAGACGATGGATGCGATCCCCGCCGTAGCGCGTTAAAAGCTCCCGTCCCAGTAGCCGACCCAGCATCCAGGTGGCCGTGGAGGCCACCATGGTGCCCAACAGCGCGTAGAAAAGCCCCCACCAGGGGCCGAAGATCAGCCCGGTGGCCCCGACCAGAATGGTCAGCGGGAACATGATCAGACTGCCGATCATGTAGGTGAGCATCAGCGCCGGTGGCGCCCACCATGACTCGCGCAGTCGCATGGTCTCGCCCAGCCACTGCTCAAGCTTTTCAGGCGTGATGGCATCCCCCATGGCAAGCCACTGCCAGAAGCCGCCCAGTGCCACCATGAACATGATCAAAACAATGACAAGCCACACACGCCTGGTCATGACAACGTCGTCCGCAGCCGATAAGGGCCACGAGTCTAGTCAGGCCGGGCAGGCGCATCAACCGATGCTGTCATCAGGATGTCAGGTTTGTGTGGCAGGGCGGTGCCGGAATGGTGCAATCGGCACAGTTGTCGATGCTGCCCGGGCAGGACGCGACCGGCTGATGGGCTGCTACCATGGACGCCTCCTCCGAGGCGCCGATCAAATGATGGAGAATGTCGTGACCCGTCTACCCCCGCTTGCCTGGATGCAGGCCTTTGAAGCCTCGGCCCGCCATCTTAGTTTTACCGCTGCCGGGACAGAGCTTGGCGTGTCGCAATCGGCGATTAGCCAGCGCATTCGATTGCTCGAGGACCGGCTGGGGCAGGCGCTGTTTATCCGTCATCCGCATCGTATTTCCCTGACCGATGCCGCCCGGGCCTGGCTGCCCAGCCTGCAGGAAGCCTTCTCGCGTCTGTCGATGGGCACGGCAGAAGTCTTCGGCCCGGCAAGCCACGCCCCCGTGATCGTGCGCGCCACGCCGGGTGTTCAGCAGTACTGGCTGGCGCCACAGCTTGCCGCCTTTCACCAGGCCCACCCGGACATCGAGCTGCGAGTGGTAACGGCGGTCTGGTCCCAGCAGTTTGGTACCGGCGATGCCGATATCGAGATTCGATACGGTCGGGGAGACTGGCAGGACGTTCAGATGCAGTCGCTGGGCAGTGAGGCGATGACGCCCATCTGCGCCCCGCAGATGGCGGCAGGGCTTGCCACGCCAGAGGATCTGGCCGGGCAGACCCTGTTGCATGCCACCGGGTTTTACGCCGGCTGGGCCGGCTGGCTCGAGGCCGCCGGCGTTGGGCATCTGAGCGCTCGCGTGCGTCGGCTGGTGTGCGATACGCAGATCATGACGCTGCGTCTGGCTGCCTGCGGCTGCGGGGTGGCGCTGGCGCATCGCAGCCTGATCGAAGCCCATGACGACAGCCTGGTGATCCCCTTTGAAATGACCCTGCCTACCCATGAAGGGTTCTGGCTGGTGCGCCCGGAAGGCCGCACGCTGCACCAGAGCGCGGGGCTTTTATGGCAGTGGCTGGCCCGCCAGGCCGCGCAGATGATATAGGGCCTGCCCGGCAAATATCAGCGACCGACGCTGACCAGTGAACGGATCCGGTGAGACCTGGCCGGGGCCTGAGCGGCGCTGGCGCGCTCGAACAGATAGGCATCCATGGCCAGCGCCTGATGCGAGACGATGGCGTTAAAGCGCTGTGGCGCGCGGCTGTCGCCGGCACCCAGGGCCACGAACAGGGGCAGCAGATGCTCATCGCCTGGATGGGCGCGTTCGGCGTGCGGCGCTCGGCGGCGATAGTCCAGCAGCGTGGCATCATCGCGTGAGGTCATGTGCTGGCTGATCCAGGTCTGAAAGGCGTCCACGTAGCCGGCAACGTCGTGTCGATCACCGCGTGTATCGCTCAGGTTATGGGTAATGCTGCCCGAACAGATCAACAGGGTATCGTCGTCGAGACTCTGCGCCAGCTCTCGGCCCATCCGGTAGTGCCAGTCGGTGTCATGGCGAACGCTGATGGACACCCCCACCACGGGAATGTCGGCGTCCGGGTAAAGATGGCGCAGCGGCACCCACATGCCGTGATCCAGCCCCCGCTCGGGGTCGACACAGGCCTGCAGGCCGGCAGCACTCAGAGTGCAGGCCACATCCCGCGCCAGTCGAGGATCGCCGGGAGCGGGGTATTCAAGTGCGTACAGCGGCTCGGGGAAGCCGCCGAAGTCGTGAATCGTTGCCGGCTGCTGGCTGCCTGTCAGGCGAACGGGAAAGCCCGACCAGTGCGCCGATACCACCACGATGCGTGCCGGTCGCTCGAGGTGGCCGGCCAGGGCGCGCCAGGCGCCGGCGCTCTCTGCCTGGTCCAGGGCTTCCATGGGGGAGCCGTGGGAGATGAACAGCACCTGTGCCATGTCGAAAACTCCTGCAGAGGGGAAGGATCAGCGCTGTTTGACAAGGTGAGACAGGGTCAGCCGGCCGCCGTCGAGCAGGCTCAGCGCCAGTGCCGTGACAGCGAGAAAGACGGGATACTCCCAGCCGCCATCAGGTGCCGTGAACATCCAGCCGTTGGCCAGATGCGGCACGCTGGCGCCAGCCAGTTCAAAAGCCAGAATCAGCGCCACCCAGCGGACCCGAACGCCCAGAATCAAGAGCGCCCCGCCAACCAGCTCGAGTCCGGTGATGGGCCATGCCATCCAGGCCGGCAGCCCGATCGAGGCGAAAAACGCCCCGGTGCCTGCCAGAGTCCAGACCAGCAGTTTGGTCAGGCCGTGAGCGATGAACATGGTGCCCAGCGCCAGACGCAGCAGCAGGGTGGCAATATCGTGACCTGCGATGCCGGTGCTGGCAGAAGCCTCGGCACTAGAGGTGGTTTGCATGAGCGCATTCTCCGAGATGTTTGAATGCGCGCAGTTTGATTGCTTCCTCGTGCAGGATAAACATGCTAATCAGAGAGTATTGGTTTTCAATCCGGAAACAATCATGGATACGGTAGCAGCCCTCAGGGTCTTTATGGAGGTGGCGCAGCAGGGCGCCTTTATCGGTGCCGCCGAGCGTTTGTCGATGTCGCGCGCCTCGGTCAGCAAGCATGTGGCCTTTCTGGAGCAGCGCTTCGGGGCGCGGCTGATCAACCGCACCACCCGACGGTTGAGCCTGACGGATGCCGGGCGGGAGGTGCTCGCGCGCGGGGAAACCATCGTGCGCGAGCTGGCAACGCTTGAAGGTGAACTGCAAAACGATCAGGCCCTGCCGACCGGCCGGCTTCGTATCAGCGCGCCGCACGCCTTTGGCATTCGCTATCTGGGGCCGATTCTGGCCCGCTATCGCAGGGATTTCCCCGCCGTGACGCTGGAGCTGGTGCTCAGCGACCGCCAGGTGGACCTGGTCGAGGAGGGCTTTGACATGGCGCTTCGCATCGGTGCGCTGGAGGATTCCAGCCTGGTGGCGCGCCGCATCGGTGACGTTCATCTAACGCTTTGTGCCTCGCCCGACTATCTGGCGCGGGCGGGCGCACCGCAGCACCCCTGGGAGCTGTCATCGCATCAGGGGCTTCACTATCGCTACGCCCGTCACGGTCAGCGCTGGCATTTCAAACGGGGGGCCAACCACCACAGCGGTACGCCCCAGGCCGGCGTGACGGCCAACAGCGGGGAAGTGCTGCGGGACATGGCCATTGCCGGTATGGGCATCACACTACAGCCCGATTTTCTGCTTCATGAGGCGCTGGCCAGCGGTGCGCTGGTGCGCGTCATGCCGGACTACGACCACGAGGTGCTCGGGCTCTACTGTGTGTATGCCCATCGCGACCAGGTCACTCCCCGGCTTCGCAGCATGATCGATCATCTCAGGGCGTGGTTCGAGCAACATCCGCTGTCCCGGTAACGGTTCGGGTCAGCTCGAAGGCCTGGCGACGTCGTCGTGATCGGATTTCAGGGCGTGGAGGCGTTCCAGCGGGTTCTGATCGAAGTAGCGTACCAGCAGGGCGTAGAGGTCGGGCCAGGTGTTCTCGAGCAGGTCCGGGGCGCTGAAAAAGTATTCGCAGCACACGGCAAAGAACTCGCTTGGGTGGGTGGCCGCGTAGTCGTCGATGGTCGACACTTCGCCGCGCTCGAGCGTGGCCTGCAGGGCATCCCAGGCATGCATGAAGGTGTCATACCACGCTCTTGAGTCGATATGCGCCGGCAGAGCGGGCTGGCCGTCGACGGCCATGTTGCCGGTCATGTCGAGCTTGTGGGCAAACTCGTGGATGATGACGTTGAAACCCTGCCAGTCGCCGCAGCGCTCGATATCCTCCAGCGACAGCACGACCGGTCCGCCCTGTGACGTCTCGCCGGCGCGCTCGTCGTCAAATTCGTGCATGACCCCGAAATCATCGAGTTCCTGAACATGGCGACGAAAGGCACCGGGCACCACGATGATCTCGCGCGTGTCCCCCAGCGCCTCGAGTGCCCGGCGATCCGACCAGCCAAGGCTTATCAGCGCGACCTGTGCTGCCATCTCAAGGTGCGCCTCGACAGACCACTCGACGCCTCGGGGCAGCGACAGTCGCAGTTCGAACAGCACGCGCCAGCTGCGCGCCCCCAGGCGTGCCAGCAGGGCCTCCGATAGCCCGGACAGCAGCGGCAGGGTGATGCAGACGTTGCGCCACGCGGTCTCCGGCAGCGGGTGACGCGCCTGCCATCGCTGCCATTTCTGTTCCTGCCACCAGCCCATGATTCCCTCGCGGACAGCTCATTGATGTTGTGATGATAGAAGAGGAATGCCTTGCCCGGCACCCGAGCCCCGAGAGGCATCAGCCCCGGCGTACAGCGCCCATGAAAAAGGGCCTCCCGACAGGGAGGCCCGATACAGCGATGGTTTGCCTATCACACAGACATCAGGTGGGTGACCAGCCGCGACCCTTCATGCAGTCATCATAGGTCTGATCGTTGTCGGCCTTGTTTTCCATGACCTGGCAGTCGGCCTGATCGGAATGCAGCTGCTGTGAGGTGCCATCCGGCTTTTCCCAGTCCGGGCCGCCGGCACAGCCGCCGAGCCACAGGGTGGTGAGGGCCAGGGTGGCACCGGTCATTAATGCTTTTTTCATCATCGCCTCCTGCTGATGGGGGGATCGACGAGCAGGCCTGTCGATCCTTGCAAAAGCTTAGAACAGTGGCGGGTAAAGACAACGGTTGTTGTACAACCGTTCGTGTCAATAGGAATCCGGATTGGCGCCCGACTTCCACGACCAGTCGCGCCAGCGCAGATCAAAAAGGTCCTTGCGTCGGTCCTTGAGGTTGGTCACCGACCCCTCGCTTCTGACCACGCGCAGACGGGTCAGGTCGAGATCGGAGAACATGACCATCTCGGTGTTGGGCGTGGTCTCGGACATGACGGCGTCATGCGGAAAGGCAAAGTCCGACGGCGAAAAGACCGAGGACTGGGCGTACTGGATATCGAGATTTTCGATCGAGGGCACGTTGCCGACGCTGCCACAGGCAACCACGTAGCACTCGTTTTCGATCGCGCGGGCCTGGCTGCAGTGACGCACGCGCAGGTAGCTGTTTTTGGTGTCGGTCCAGAACGGCACGAACAAAATGTCCATTTCCTGTTCGGCCAGCAGCCGCGGCAGCTCCGGGAATTCGACGTCATAGCAGATCAGGATGCCGACCCTTCCGGCATCGGTCTCGAACACGCGCAGCTCGTCGCCGCCTTCGACCACCCAGTCGCGGCGCTCCTGCGGGGTGATGTGCAGCTTGGCCTGGCGTTCGATGTTGCCATCGCGATGACAGAGATAGGAGACGTTATAAAGCTTGCCTTCGCTGTCTTCTTCCATCATCGACCCGGCAATGATGTTGATGTTGTAGGACACCGCCATGCGCGAGATTTCGGTCTTGAAGCGCTCGGTAAAGCCGGCCAGAAAGTGAATGGCCTTGATCTGGTCGGACTGGTCGGTCAGCCCCATCAGCGGGGTGTTGAAAAGCTCGGGGAAGACGGCGAAATCGCTCTGGTAGTCGGCGATGGCGTCAACGTAGAACTCGACCTGCTGCAGGACCTGCTCGACCGAGGCGAACTCGCGCATCTGCCACTGAACGGCGCCCACCCGTACCTGGGTCTTGCGCGATTCCAGCACGCGCGCGACCGGCTCATAAAGGATGTTGTTCCACTCAAGCAGCGTGGCATAGCCCTGCGAGCGCTCGTCTTCGGGCAGGTACTTTTTCAACAGGCGCTTGACCAGAAAGTCGTTGGCCAGCTGAAAGGAGAGAATCGGGTCGTAAATCTCCTTGCGCGAGACCTGATCGATGTACTGGGTCGGCGAGAGCTCGGCGGCGTGCTCGAAGTAGTTGGGAATGCGCCCGCCGGCCAGGATGGCGCGCAGATTCATGGAGCGACACAGGTCCTTGCGCGCTTCATACAGGCGCCGGCCCAGGCGATAGCCGCGGTAGGCCGGGTCGATCAAAACGTCCAGACCGTACAGGGCGTCGCCCTTGGCGTTGTTGAGAATGATCTCGCGATTGCCGATCAGATCATCGTATTTGTGCGGGTTGGAGAAGGTTTCATAGTCGACCAGTACGGTCAGGGCGACACCGACGATGCGGTCTTCATCCTCGATCACGATCTGGCCGTCGGGAAATTCGGCGATCAGGCGATCGATGGTGTGCTTTTCCCAGGCGCCGCCGATGTCGTTGTAGACAACATCCATCAGCACCTTGAGTTTGGCGTAATCCTCGACTTCAAGATTGCGCAGATTGAGATGCAGGTCTTCGATCGACATGGCGATCCTTGCTCCAGAAAACGTCGGTCACGGTAGCCGCCATTCTAGCATGGGGTGGCAGAAGTACCTGAAAGCGATCCTGTCAGGGTGGATGCACGACCCGGGGCGGCTGTGCGACAGGCGATTGTGATAGAGTGCGCGCGCCCTTTTGAGGGGCCACAAAACGCTCTCCGGCCTGCTGGGGTCGGATTCCACTCTCTGCCTGCGGTTGCTGCGTCAATGAATGCCATTGTCATCTCCATTCTTGTCATGGTCGGTCTGAGCCTTTCGCGCGTGCCGGTCGTGGCGGCCTTGATCGTGGCCGCGCTGTGTGGCGGTCTCTATAGCGGTCTGTCCATCCATGAGGTGCTCGACGCCTTCAATGACGGTATCGGCGATGGCGCCGGTATTGCGCTGTCCTATGCCGCGCTGGGCGCCTTTGCCGTGGCCCTTGCCCGCTCGGGGATCACCGAAGGGGTGGCGCGGCGCTTTATCAATGCCCTTGACGGCGAGCGGACGCGGCCGACAACGCTGAAGATGCTTTTGATCGTGGCCCTGCTGGCAGCGGCGGTGTGTTCGCAGAATCTGGTGCCGGTTCACATTGCCTTTATCCCGATCGTGGTGATTCCGCTGCTGCCGGTATTCAACCGCTTGAAGCTCGACCGCCGGCTGGTGGCCTGCGTGATCACCTTCGGGATCACCGCACCCTATATGCTATTGCCGGTGGGCTTTGGCGCCATCTTTCTCAACGATATTTTGCTGGCCAATATCAATTCGGCCGGTGAGGCCGCGGGGCTGGAGATTACCGCCGGCCAGGTGCCGATGGCCATGGCCCTGCCCATTTCGGGCATGCTGGTGGGCCTTTTGGTGGCGGTCTTTGTCAGCTATCGCGGGCCGCGCCTCTATGAGGACCGGGCCGTGGCCCACCAGGCAGATGCCGTTGCACCCGAAAGTGGTACCAATGACAAAAGCGAGGCTCGTGCCCGTCTCCGGCCCTGGCAGTGGGGGGCGCTGGTGGTCTCGATTGCCGCCACGCTCACCGTGCAGCTGTGGCTGGATTCGATGGTGCTGGGCGCGCTGGCGGGCTTTGTGGTGCTCTCGGTCAGCGGCGTGTTTCGCTGGCGCGAGCAGGACGGCGTGTTCACCGAAGGCATGCGTTTGATGGCGACCATCGGCTTTATCATGATCACGGCGGCCGGCTTTGCCAGCGTCATGCAGGCGACCGGTCAGATCGATGATCTGGTGCAAAGCGCGCACGCCTTTGGCAGCAGCCAGGCGCTGGCCGCGCTGATCATGCTGCTGGTCGGGCTTTTTATCACCATGGGGATCGGCTCGTCGTTTTCGACCATTCCGATCATCGCCTCGCTGTACGTGCCGCTGGCGCTGAGCTTTGGTTTTTCACCCATGGCGACGGTGGCGCTGGTGGGCACGGCCGCGGCGCTGGGTGATGCCGGCTCGCCGGCCTCGGACTCCACCCTGGGGCCAACCTCGGGGCTGGCCGCCGACGGTCAGCATGATCATATTCGCGACTCGGTGATCCCGACCTTTGTGCACTACAACCTGCCGCTGATGGCCTTTGGCTGGATCGCCGCCATGATCCTCTGAGTCCGGCGGGCAGCGCTGTCTCAAGACGTAACGTCTGTGCGGTGCGCCCTGACTGCTATAGTGGGGTGTACTGCGACAGCGCGGCTGTCGATCACGCAAGGGATAAGGAGGAAGCATGGCACGCATCATGTACGATCTTTGTGGTGAAGATACGGCGCTGCGATTTTCTCCATTTTGCTGGCGCGCGGCGCTGGCCATGCGCCACAAGGGGCTGACGCTGGAAACCCGGCCCTGGCATTTCACCGACACTCAGGACATTGCCTTTTCCGGTCAGGGAAAGGTGCCGGTCATCGTGGATGAAGATGACGAAGTCGTCACCGACAGCTTCGACATCATGACCTGGCTGGATCAGAAATATCCCGGACCTGCGCTGTTCGGTGATGACATGGCGCGCTCGCGGGCCCGTTTTATCAAGCACTGGTCGGAGACGACACTGGCCCCGGCGCTGATGAAAATCGCCATTTTGGATGTGTTTTCGATCATCGATCCAAAGGATCAGGCGTACTTCCGGGAAAGCCGGGAAGCGCGCTTTGGCATGACCCTGGAAGAGTTTCAGGACACCGATCAGGGCCTTGAGATGCTGGAAAAGGCGCTACCGCCGCTGCGTGCCCAGCTTGAAGGCTCATCCTTCATTGATGGCGATCATCCGGCGGGTGCCGACTACCTGGTATTCGGGATGTTCATGCTGGCGTATGTGGCCCATGACGGCGCGCTGCTCAAGTCCGATGACTCGGTGGCGCAGTGGCACGAACGCATGCTGGATCTGTTCGGCGGGCTGGCCCGTCAGGCTCCACGTGCGGGATCGCGCTGATCCGGGCGATCAGGACAGGCAAGGGCTCCCTTATGGGGGCCCTTTTTTATGGCCTTTTGTTCATGACATTTTGTCGATGTCACGTCAGCGTATGGCAAGAACGTCCTGCAAACAGCTGTGGTGAGAAAAGTGCCCGGGCCCAGGGTTGCCCACTCAAGCGGCTAATCAAAATAGGGTTCCAATACACTCTCAAGCCAGGTCATGAAAGCCCGGACGCGTGGGGAAAGGTTGCGCCGATGCGCGACCACGAGCGATGCCGCCAGCGGTTCGGGGCGTAGATCGGGCAGAACCTCTACCAGGTCGCCGCTTTCAATGTGGTGCGCAAGGGCCAGATAACCGGCCTGAATCAGCCCAACCCCTGCCAGGCCCGCCGCATGATAGGTCTGTACGTTATTAACCTGCATTGCCCCAGGCAGTGCCAGTGATGCATAGCCATTATCCTGCGGATATTCCCACCCATCACATCGGGCGCCGAGGGTCGGCGTGTAGTGAACCATCTGGTGACCCTGGCTGAGCAGATCATCTAGGGTTTGCGGTGTGCCGTACTTTGCCAGATAGCCAGGGCTCGCCACGTTCACCATTCTCAACTTGCCCAGCGAGCGGGCGATCAGCCTGTCGTCAATGATGGGCCCGATACGGATGACGCAATCGAACCCTTCCTGGACGAGATCGACCCGGCGATCCGTGCTGGACAGTTCAAGCGCCAGCTCGGGGTTCGCATCGAGCAGTTGCGGCAACGCGGGAATCACGACAGTTCTTGCCAGCTCGGTCGGCATATCGACGCGCAGTCTCCCCTTCAGAGGGGTATCGCTGCTGGCGAACATGGACTGCATGTCCTCAGCGTCGGCCAGTAGATCACATGCGCGTTCATGGAAAGCACGGCCGTCTTCGGTCAATTGCACGCTGCGTGTTGTTCTATGTAAAAGGGCCGTGCCCATCTCTCGCTCAAGCCCACGAATCACCGTCGACACCCGTCCCTTCTGGATGTCCAGACTTTCCGCCGCACGGGTGAAACTCAACATTTCCGCCACGCGAACAAAAATCAAAAGGGTTTGGAGATTGGGCATTGTTCACCCTACAGATAACAGAGTGTTCAGATCGGGAGGATTTATAGCGCATTTGGGACTCAGTAGAGTATTCCATGTCGCCCACGCCTCCATAAAGGAATACCCATGAACGCCGCTACACTTCCTGTCCAAACGGTCATCGTTTATCACTCAGGCTTTGGCCACACCACGCGCATGGCGGCGGCCGTCGCCGAAGGTGCAGGCACGGGTGCTGTATTGGTGGCCATCGACCCCGAGGGCAATATTGCCGACGATGCATGGCCATCCCTCGCGGGTGCTGATGCCATTGTCTTCGGCTCGCCGACCTATATGGGCGGCCCCAGCTGGCAGTTCAAAAAATTCGCGGATGCCTCCTCCAAACCCTGGTTTGAATGCACCTGGCACGACAAGATCTTTGGCGGCTTCACCAACAGCGCGAGCATCAATGGCGACAAGCTCAACACGCTTGAGTATTTCGTCCTGCTTTGCGGGCAGCACGCCGGGTTATGGGTTGGCCTGGATATCAAACCGGCGAACGTCAAGGCGTCAAACCGCGACGATCTGAATCGTATGGGCGCCTACATCGCGCCCATGGCGCAGACACCTGCCGATGCGTCTCCGGAAGAGATGTCCCCGGGTGATCTGGAGACGGCACGCCTGTATGGCGCGCGGGTCGCATTGGTTGCCGGACAGTTCCGAGCCGGGAAGTACTCAGCCCCTCTGAGCTCACTTCGTGCCGGCAATGTCGGCCCGGCGTCATGCTGATATCTGAACTCGAGAACCCGAAGGAGGCGCCATGAAATACAATCGACTGGGCCGTACGGGCCTTTATGTCTCCGAGCTGTGCCTGGGCACGATGACGCTGGGCGGCAATGCCGACGCGGGCATGTGGGCGGCCATCGGGTCGGTGGATCAGGCTGAGGCCAACGGTTTGATTGCCCGGGCGTTGGAGCAGGGAATCAACTTTATCGACACCGCCGATATTTATTCTTTCGGTCAGTCCGAGCGTATCCTGGGTCAGGCAATGAGAGACCTCGGCGTGGTGCGCAACGACGTTGTGCTGGCGACCAAGACAGGAGGTGTCATGGGGCCCGGACCCAATGATCAGGGGGCATCGCGCGGTCATATCATGGATTCCATTCAGCGAAGCCTGGAGCGCCTTCAGATCGACCATATCGACCTATACCAGATTCACGCCAGCGACCCTGTCACCCCAATAGAGGAAACACTGCGGGCGCTGGATGATCTGACGCGTCAGGGGCTGATCCGCCATGTCGGCGTCTCAAACTGGCACGCGGGCAGGATCGGCAAGGCGCTGGGGCTGAGTAGCGCGCTCA
The DNA here is from genome assembly GCF_977968315.1 of Kushneria sp. EE4. The sequence continues at coordinate 2,092,573 of NZ_OZ386212.1, read as the reverse complement.
ATGCCACACGCTTTGAGACGCTCCAGGCCTATTACTCGATTGCAGGACGGGATGTAGAGCGCGAACTGGTGCCGCTGGTTATCGAAGAGGAGATGGGGCTGCTTGTCTGGTCGCCGCTTGCCGGTGGATTACTCTCGGGGAAGTTCGGCCCGGGAGCATCGATTGAGGAGGGGGCCAGGCGCAGTACTTTCGACTTTCCACCCGTGGATATGAATCAGGCCTGGTCCTGCATCGCAGAAATGCGCGCCATTGGCGATGCGCGCGGTATTTCCGTCGCCAGAGTGGCGCTGGCCTGGTTGCTTTCCAGACCCCATGTCACCAGCGTCATCATCGGCGCCAAAAGGATGGATCAGCTCGACGATAATCTGGGGGCGGTCGATGTCGTTCTCACGGACGAGGAGCTGGCGCGGCTGGAGGCCGTGAGTGCCTTGCCGCCTTGCTACCCCGGCTGGATGGTGGATCACCAGAATGCCGGCAGGCGAATTGTACCTTCCTGAACAATCCGGACCTTGAAGGGTTTTGGGCAAGCGCTTCGAAGGGCTGGCGCGTCCGCTTGGAAATACGCGAACACCATCGCCCTTGATGCTGAGGCCCAAAAGGTGACTTTGCCGGACGCTTGCGATGTCACGGCTTCCTGGCGGTGTCGACAAGCGCCCGAAGTGCGCCCTGCAACAGCGACAGCTCCTTGCGGGTGGGTGAGGAACGCTGATAGAAGTTCTGCAATCGTTCCAGCGTCTGAGCATGGGGCTGGTTCAAAAAGCCGGCATCCTGAAGCGCTGTGGCCAGCGACTGCTGAAAATGCTGCATCTGCTCACGGGTGGGCGGCAGATCCTTCTCGCGCCCGCCAGCCACAGCCTCCATGGATGCGGAGCTGTCCGTCTGGCGGTGGCGCCACGCCCGGTAGAGCTCATGGGCGCAGACCTGGACGGCCTGAGAGAGGTTGAGAATCGGGTAGTCCGGGTTGGCCGGCAGGCTCAACTGATGGGTGCAGCAGGCGATCTCTTCATTGGTCAGGCCCGAGCGTTCGCGGCCAAACACCAACGCGACCGGCATGTTTTCTGCCAGCGCCATCAGCTCACAGGCCATCTCGTCGCCTTCCTCGAACTGCGGCAGGGCCAGATTACGCAGGCGGGCAGACAGGCCCACCACGGCGCCACAGTCGGCGACGGCCTCTTCGAGACTTTCCACCACGCGCGCCTGTTCCAGCAGCGCCTCACCACCGGCGGCCATGCGGGTGGCTTCCTCGTCCGGAAACCGGCGTGGATTGACCAGCACCAGCCGTTCAAGCCCCATGGTGCGCATCGCACGCGCCGCTGCGCCGATGTTGCCCGGATGCCATGTCTGCACCAGCACGATGCGAACATTATCCAGTGCCGAGCGCGGTTCAGTCATGGTGGGATGCTCCCGAGCTCGCAAACGCTTTCAGAGCGTCGCCCTCAAGCCGATAGGAGAGCCACTCCTTGCGGGGCTGCGCGCCGATGGCGTCATAAAAATCGATCGCCGGCTGATTCCAGTCCAGCACCTGCCAGTCAAAGCGTGGGCAGTGATTGTCCACGGCGATGCGAGCGAGCGCCTGCATCAGGGCCCGTCCGGCGCCCCGGCCTCTGGCGCTTGAGGTCACGAACACATCCTCAACGTAGAGGCCGCGGTGGCCCAGCCAGGTCGAATAGTTGAAGAAATAGACGGCAACGCCGACCGGCTGATCATCCTGCAGCGCCATCAGGGCATAGGCATGCGGACGATCGCCGAAAAGCGTCGAGCGAATCATCGATTCATCCGCTTTCATCTCGTGCTCGGCACGCTCATAGATGGCCAGTTCGGTAATAAAGCGCACGATGTCGGGGGCGTCATCGGGGACGGCGACACGGATGGAAATTGTCATGATAGCGGGCACATACGAAGGTCATGGATAAGTGCGCAAAGCCTATCATGGACATGAAAAAAGATAGACATGAAAAAGCCCCGCATGATGCGGGGCTTTCGAAGTGGCTCGGGAGCCGGGCTTCGGGGGATGATTACATCATGCCGCCCATACCACCCATGCCGCCCATGTCACCGCCACCGGCAGCTTCCTTCTCTTCCGGGTCGTCGGCGACCATGGCTTCGGTCGTGATGATCAGACCGCCAACGGAACCGGCAGACTGCAGGGCAGAGCGCGATACCTTGGCCGGGTCGAGAACACCCATTTCGAACAGGTCGCCATACTCGCCGGTCTGCGCGTTGTAGCCGAAGTTGCCTTCGCCGTCACGGACGCGGTTGAGGATAACGGAGGCTTCTTCACCGGCATTGGTGACGATCTGACGCAGCGGAGCTTCCAGTGCGCGGATGGTCAGCTGAATGCCGTGCGTCTGGTCTTCGTTTTCGCCCTTCATGTCGCGCAGGCGAGCCGAGGCACGAACCAGGGCTGTACCGCCACCGGGTACCACGCCTTCTTCAACGGCGGCACGAGTCGAATGCAGCGCGTCTTCAACGCGTGCCTTTTTCTCTTTCATTTCCACTTCGGTGGCCGCACCGACGCGGATCACGGCAACACCGCCGGCCAGCTTGGCAACACGCTCCTGGAGCTTCTCGCGATCGTAATCGGAGGAGGTGTCCTCGATCTGGGTGCGGATCTGGCTGACGCGGGACTCGATGTCGGATTCCACACCGTTGCCGTCGATGACGGTGGTGTTTTCCTTGGACATGGTGATGCGACGCGCGCTGCCCAGGTGATCCAGCGTGGTCTGCTCAAGGTTCAGACCAACTTCTTCAGAGATCACGGTGCCGCCGGTCAGGATGGCGATATCCTGCAGCATGGCCTTGCGACGATCGCCGAAACCGGGCGCCTTGGCAGCCGCCACCTTGACGATGCCGCGCATGTTGTTGACGACCAGTGTCGCCAGCGCTTCGCCTTCGATGTCTTCAGCGATGATCACCAGCGGCTTGCCGGCCTTGGCCACGCTTTCCAGCGTCGGCAGCAGCTCGCGGATGTTGGAGATCTTCTTGTCGACCAGCAGGATGTAGGGGTCTTCCAGCTCGACCGACATGGTTTCGTTGTTGGTCACGAAGTAGGGCGACAGGTAGCCGCGGTCAAACTGCATGCCTTCAACGACTTCAAGCTCGTCTTCAAAGCCGCGACCTTCGTCAACGGTGATGACGCCTTCCTTGCCGACCTTGGCCATGGCATCAGAGATGATCTGACCGATGGTGGCGTCGCCGTTGGCCGAGATGGTACCGACCTGGGCGATGGCGCGGGAATCGGTGCACGGCACGGCCATGCTGCGGATTTCCTCGACGGCCTTGGCGATGGCGATGTCGATGCCACGCTTGAGGTCCATCGGGTTCATGCCGGCGGTCACGCCCTTGAGGCCTTCGTTGACGATGGCCTGTGCCAGAACGGTGGCAGTGGTGGTGCCGTCACCGGCCACATCGGAAGTCTTGGAGGCAACTTCCTTGACCATCTGCGCGCCCATGTTCTCGAACCTGTCCTTCAGCTCGATTTCCTTGGCGACGGAAACGCCGTCCTTGGTGACAGTCGGTGCACCGAAGGATTTTTCCAGAACAACGTTGCGGCCCTTCGGACCCAGCGTTGTCTTGACGGTATCGGCAAGAACGTTGACGCCGCGCGCCATGCGCTTGCGGGCATCATCGGAGAACTTGATCTGCTTGGCGGACATTACGGTAATTCCTCGATTCTATGTTCGTGTAAAAAATGACGTAGACGTAAAAGAGGTATCAGCCTTCGAGCACGCCGAGAATGTCGGACTCGCTCATGATCAGAACTTCTTCACCGTTGATCTTTTCCTTCTCAACGCCAAAGCCATCCTTGAAAATCACCTTGTCGCCGACCTGGACGTCGAGCGGGCGCGTTTCACCGCTATCAAGGATGCGGCCCTTGCCAACTGCGAGGATTTCACCGCGGGTCGGCTTTTCCTGCGCGTTGCCGGGCAGAACGATGCCACCGGAGGTCTTTTGTTCTTCTTCCACGCGACGAACGACAACGCGATCGTGCAAAGGACGGATGTTCATTTCTCACGTTCTCCCTGATTGGTTACATGAACTGCTGGGGACGATCAGGCCGCGGCGCTGGCGCCCCCGGTTTCCGGCGTCACCGGAGTATTTGGGTCGATATCACGACGTAGCAGATTAATGAGGTCTTGTGGTGGCGTTTCAAGGGGGCCGGGCAATTTTTTTACTCGCGCCGATCCCTCTGGTCATCGACGATTTCGCCTTCTATCACGCGGGTTTGCGATGACTGATTCGCCGAGGTGTCGCGCTCGGGCTGGGTGTAGGTGTCACCGCTTTTGTCATGGCGGGGATGATAGCGATGCACGTTGACATTGCTACGCATGAAACGTCCCAGAAGCGCGCTTCGGGAGAAGGGCATCAAACAGAACATGGCGATGACGTCGGTGAGAATGCCCGGCATGATCAGCAGTACGCCGGCCATGATCATGGCGGCGCCGCGCTTGAGCTCAAGGCTTGCCACGCCGCCGGTGGCCATCTTTTGCTGGGCCTGGCGAAACGAGTCGAGTCCCTCGCGACGGATCAGGTGCATGCCCAGCGCGGCCGCCAGCACGATGACCAGCAATACCCAGGCGCCGATCAGCTTGCCCAGCACGAAAATCGAGATCAGATCCAGCAGTAAAAAGAAGCCGATGGGTAACAGCAGGGGCATGATGTCTTCGCACTCTCGCGTTCAGTATGTTCACAAGGATGCCGCCATCGCTCTGCACTCTCATGGGGGCAGGCACGGCAGCCGTCGATAGCACAGGATACTGGCATGTCAGGTGCAAGAGGTATATGCCCGGATGGCGACAGGGGACAAAAGTCGGGCAGGCAGGGGTGCCATGCGATAGGCAGGGCGGCCGCCGGGAGGCTGCCGCCCGGATGGTCGATCAGAGCTCGACGCTGTCGCGCAGTCGCTCGACGGTGGCCGTGCCGATACCACTGACGCGGCTCAGATCGTCGGCACTTTCATAGGCGCCGTGATTGTCACGGTCGGCAACGATGGCCTCGGCCTTTTTCTCGCCGATGCCCGGCATGGCGGTCAGCTCGGCAGCCGTTGCGGTATTGATGTTGATGTCCTGCGGCTCGGCCATCAGCGGTGCGGAAAGGGCGAGTGCTGCGGTGGTCAGAAACGTTGCGATCAGTTTACGGGTCATGCCGGTTTCTCCTGTTGATAAGGTTACCTTCAGGGTATCGGCAGGTGTGAACGCTCTTTTAGATATTAATTATATATTGGTTTTCGATGCCCCGATGAGGCAGGACTATCCCGCTGTTGGTGCACAGCCCTTATACTGGCGCCTCGAACTACAGGAGCCTGCATGTCTTCCCCACTGATCATCGCCCTCGATCACGCCAGTCTTGAGGCGGCGCTGCCGCTGGTAGACCAGCTTGACCCGCAACGCTGTCGGCTCAAGGTAGGCAAGGAGCTTTTTGTCCGCAGTGGCCCGCAGACACTGAAGACGCTGCATGCGCGCGGCTTCGATGTCTTTCTGGATCTGAAGTTTCACGATATTCCCAATACGGTGGCTGCCGCCGTGCATGCCGCCGCCGATCACGGCGTATGGATGGTCAACGTTCATGCCTCGGGTGGTCGGGCGATGATGCAGGTGGCGCGGGACGTGCTTGATCAGCACGCGCTGAACACGCATCTGATCGCCGTCACGGTGCTGACCAGCATGAACGATGCGGCGCTTTTTGAAACCGGGGTGACGCGCACGGCCGGTGAGCAGGCGCTGTATCTGGCCGGGCTGGCGCGCGACAGCGGTATGAGTGGCGTGGTGTGTTCGGCCCATGAAGCCGGCGATGTGGCCGCGCAGTGTGGCGATGCGTTTTTGCGGGTGACGCCGGGCATTCGACCAGCGTTTGCTCAGCGCGATGATCAAAATCGGGTCATGACACCACTTGAGGCCATGCAGGCCGGCAGTACGCATCTGGTGGTGGGGCGGCCGGTAACACGCGCCGACGATCCGATGGTCGCGCTTGCCGCGATCGAGCAGGAGCTTGCAACCAGAAAGTAGCCAGAGGCGCTACTCGCCTTCCAGACCCGTGATCGGCTTGATGGCGCCCCACTGACGGCAGCTGGGGCAGTGCCAGTAGAGCTGCTCGCCCTGAAAGCCGCAGCTTTTGCAGCGGTAGCGCGCACGCTGGGCCATGAGCTGCTCGGTGTGGCGCTTGAGCAGGCGTAGATGGTCAAGCTCGTGCTCCGGAACCTCCTTGAGATAGAGGTCCATCAGATAGTCGATCCCGCGCAGGCTCGGGTTGTGCTGAAGCTGTTCGCTGACCAGGCGGGTAGCGGGCTCGATCCCGTCACGCGCGCGCAGCCGCTCGGCCAGCAGCAGCACGAAGGAGACATAGGGCGCCTTTTCCAGCTGGTCGGACAGAAATTCGATCAGCCCCTCTTCATCGTCGAGCAGATCAAAGGCGCGCTGGATGGGGGCCAGGGTGATGGGCACCATGTCGCTGTCCTGATCGCGAATGCGACGCAGCGCGCGAATTTCGTTGCGATAGCTGCCGGCACGGTGCTCGATATCGGCAAAAAGCCAGTTGGCCCGCACGCAGGCCGTATCAATGGAGAGCGCCTGCTTGAGATGCTTGCGGGCGGGGCCGGGGCTGCCTTCCTCGATGGCCTGTTCGGCCAGCTCGCAGTGCCAGTGGGCCGCGGCGCGCCTGAGCGGCTCGTCCTGTCGCACCAGCTGGGGCAGCGCGACATCCAGCGCCGCCTGCCAGTCCTTTTCCCGCTCGTAGAGATCCACCATCAGCCGCTTGGACGCCGTGGCGGTCTGCTCGTTTTCACACTGACGAACCAGTCCGGCCAGTAGCCGCTCGGCGCGATCGAAAACGCCAAGACGCATGAAATCGCGTGCCAGCTCGAGCTGCACCTGTTCACTCTGGTCGGGGGTCAGTACGGGGCGTGCCAGCAGGTTCTGGTGAATCCTGACGGCCCGGTCGGCCTCGCCACGCATGCGAAAGAGATTGCCCAGCGCAATGTGGGTATCGATGGTATCGCCGTTGACTTCAAGCGCCTGAACGAAGGTCTCGATGGCACGGTCGGGCTGCTCGTTGAGCAAAAAGTTCAGCCCGACAAAATAGTCGCGTGACAGGTGCTGGCCGGATAGCGTTCGATGGCGATAGCGGTAGTGCTTTCGCTCCATGCGGCCCAGCCACCAGCCGATGCCGATTGCCGCAACGAGAATAAGGAGCAGCACGGGATCCGGCATTCAGGGGGCTTCCTTGAACTCCTGAACGCGCAGGCGATCAAGCTCCTTGCGCTGTTGCTGATTGTCGTGACGGGTGCGCATGAGGTTGGTGCGAAGGCGCAGGTAAAGCCCTGACATGGCGACCATGCCCAGCACAACACCGGCGACCAGCGTCGACAGCAGCCACAGCGACAGTGAGGCAGGCGGCAGTTCCGCCCAGATGACGTCCAGCGGTACGGTCTGCTGGTTGCGCACGGCAAACAGCATGCCCAGCAGTAGAACGATCAGTGTGACAACAGCAAGTACCACGCCCTTGAGCCAGCGCATAGCAGATCCCTGATTTTCCCTGTCCAATTGAAAACAGTGTAACACCGGCAGTAGCGTGCAGCGATGTTTACGGCGCTTGCCCGCACGCGTCGTGAAACAGGAGTCGTGATAACACAGTGGTGAGACGAGAGACGCTTAAAAGCCCTGTTCGCGGCTGGCGTTGACCTGCTCGCGCAGCTCCTTGCCGGGCTTGAAATGGGGCACGTGCTTGCCGCTGAGGCTGACGGGATCACCCGTTTTGGGATTACGACCGGTACGCGGCTCACGATAGTGCAGGGAAAAGCTGCCAAATCCGCGTATTTCGACACGACCGCCGTTGGCCAGCGTGTCGGTAATATCGTCAAGAATCAGGCGAACCGCCGACTCTACCTCCTTGACGGACAATTCTGACTGTTGCGCGGCAATCTGTTCGATCAATTCGGACTTCGTCATCGGGGGTTCTCCATCCGTCCTGTCGGGAGCCTTCAAGGGCTTTTTGTTTGTTTTCAGCATAGCCGCTAATGTGAGATAAAACAACGCACTACATACCACCCAAAATTAATGCCGGGGGTGGCTGTCAAAGTTTCAGACAAACATGGGCGTGGCGCGCCGGCTGCGTATAATGGCGCATGGGTCATCGCCATCTGACAGGAGATCAATGTGAGTGAACCAAAAGCCTTTGATGCCACAGCGCGCAAGCGCCTTTACTGGCATTCCCGTCGTGGTATGTGGGAGCTGGATCTGATGCTGGTGCCCTTTTTCGAGAACTGCTTCGACGGGCTCAGCGATGAAGATCAGTACGCCTATCAGGCGCTGATCGCTCAGGAAGACCAGGATCTTTTCCTGTGGCTGATGCGCCGTGAAATTCCCGATGATCAGACACTTGCGCCCATTATCATGCAGATCGTGGATTATGCCGAAAGCACCCATACAAGCGACGTTCGTCCGCTCTAGAACCGCCTTCGGCCTCTACTGTCTGCTGGCTGGCGCCATTGCGCTGGCCTGCGCGCTCTGGCTCTCATTGCTCTGGGCCGGGATGGCGCTTGTCGTGCTGGGAGCGTTGGGGTGGCAACAGGCGGGGCGGGTGCCGTCTGCACTTCGCACCACCGACAGCGGTCAGTGGGAGCAGTATCGTCAGGGGCAGTGGCAGGGCGTGACACTCAGGGCCCCACGGGTGGGGCCGCTGGTGTGTGAGGTCGTTATCGAGCGCCGGCGTTACGCGCTCTGGTATGACATGCTGTCGCCCGAGCAGTTTCGTCGGCTGCGCCTGGCGCTGTTGGCCACTGCCGCAGGCGAGGCGCCTCCCCGCGAACCTTCTCAGGACTGAGCGCCGTCGGGGCGCTCGTCGCTCAAACGCCGCCCGCCCACCAGATGGTGCCGACTGGCTCGCTTTCTGAGTCTTGAGCTTGGCAGGCGTTGAATATTGCCCAGATAGCCCACCAGTGCGCGGGCCTGTCGAGCCAGCTCGCGGTTGAGCCAGAGATAACCGCTCGGGCTGAACAGGGCGCGGCCCGATGAGGAACGCCCGGAGAAGGCCCGATTGACGTAGCGCTGCAGATCGAGCGCGGCAATGTCGAGATCGATCTCCTGACCGGTGCGCACCTGATGCGCCAGCATCGACAGCGACCGCGCCAGCTGCTGCTGCTCATCGCGCAGCCCCTCAAGACTTTCGATGATGTCGTGCCCGTTGCGGGTATCCCAGTGGGTTTCCAGCAGCAGCTCGACGGTCGAGATCATGCGGCGCTCCAGCGAGAGCAGACTGTTGAGCTCGCCGCGTCGCAGTCTGCCCTCCTTGTGCACGGCATCGACCAGAGCGCGCTGTTTGATCAGCTGCGAGGTGGTCTTTTTCATCTCCTCGAGTGCCTGGTCGTGGTCGGCTTCGGTGGCCAGCGTATGGGCGTAGTAAAGGCTTGCCAGACGGTCGAGATTGTCGGCCAGCATGAAGCGAAACAGATCCGTGGCCTTCTGGGGCAGCACGATGATCGTCACCGCAATGCCGATGCTGGTGCCCAGCAGCACGTCAAAGGCGCGCCACAGCGCAATGGTCAGATCCTCGTTGCCATCGCCGGTCACCATCAAAATCGTAATGCCGAACATCAAAACGCTGTAGCCGTAGCGCGAGGTAAAGGTGGCGTGCAGGGCCACGGCGATGGCGGCCAGGGTCAGCACCTGAATGGTGCCGGGCGGGGCCGACGGAATCAGCAGCAAAGCGATGCCCAGAAGTCCGCCCAGCGCAGTGCCGATCAAGCGCTGGCCGCCCTTGTCGAGCACGCCGCCGACATGGGGCAGGTTGCCCATGACCATGAGCGTGCTGACCGGCGCCCAGATGCTGTGGGGAATGTTGAAAAGCGAAATGATGAAAAAGGTGACGCCAAGCGCGATGGTCGCGCGCAGCGTGTAGAGATAGTGACGGTAACGATAGTTGAAGTAGGGGTCGCGAAAGCGTATGCGTGCCATGGGGCGCCGGGCTGGATAAGTGAGTATGCCTATCTTATCGTCGAAGAATCCGAAAACTCGAGGAATAATCCTCTTTTACGGCCTATCGGGGCGGCCCGGCGCCGCCCCGATAGGGATCAGGCCGCGCTGATCACGCGCTTGTCCATGAGCTCCTCGGCAAAGTGGCAGGCCACCCGGGCGCCTTCGACCTCGCGAAGTCCCGGGCGCTTGTCGGCGCACTCGGGACGAGCATGCGGGCATCGGCGATGAAAGGCGCAGCCCGACGGCGGGGACAGCGGCGAGGGCAGTTCACCGCTGAGCGCGATCCGGGTGCGGCGCTCGTCGGGATTGACCGACGGGGTCGACGAGAGCAGCGCCTGCGTATAGGGATGGCGCGGCGTCGTAAACAGCGCCTCGCGCGAGCCGACCTCCACCGGCCGGCCCAGATACATCACCATGACATTGTCGGCCACGTGTCGCACCACGCTGAGATCGTGCGAGATGAACAGATACGCCAGGCCGAACTCCTCTTGCAGATTATTGAGCAGATTGAGCACCTGCGCCTGGACCGAGACATCGAGTGCCGAGACCGGCTCATCGAGCACCAGCACCCGGGGGCGCAGCATCAGGGCGCGGGCCACGGCAATGCGCTGACGCTGGCCGCCGGAGAACATGTGCGGGTAGCGGTCATAGTGTTCCGGGCGCAGCCCGACACGGGCAAGCATATCGCGCGCCATGCGCTGGCGCTCATCGGCCGGCGTTTTAGTGTTGATGACCAGCGGCTCTTCCAGAATGGTGCCGATGCGCTTGCGCGGGTTGAGCGAGCCGTAGGGGTTTTGAAACACCATCTGCACGTCACGGCGCAGCGCGGCCAGGGTCTGTCGGTCCGGGCTGGCGGCGTCGCGCCCGCCTACCGAAAGATCGCCCGAAGAGGGTGGCTCGACCAGCGTCAGCATGCGGGCAAGCGTTGACTTGCCGCAGCCGGATTCTCCCACCACGGCCAGCGTCTCTCCGGCATGCAGCGTGAAGCTTACCCCGCGAACGGCGTGGAGTTCGGCGCGGCGCAGAAACCCCTGGCGTACCTGGTAGGTCTGAACGAGATCGCGCGCCTCCATCAGGGGCGCCTCGAGTAGGTCGGGTCTGCTCATGGGGCGATCTCCAGAACCTCTTCATTGAGTGGGTGGTAGCAGCGCACGTGACGTGTACCCAGCCCGGTTTCGGCATGCCGCGTTTCCAGCGACGGACGGCTGGCGCGGCAGTCCTGTTGGGCATGAGCGCAGCGCGGGTGAAAGAGACAGCCCTGCGGGCGGTCACCAATGCCCGGTACCACCCCGGGGATGGTCGGCAGGCGTGCGGTGCCGGGATGGCGCTCCGGCAGAGCGTTGAGCAGCGCCCCGGTATAGGGATGGGCGGGCTCGCGAAAGACGTCATGACTGGCGCCGGTTTCCATCAGCTGCCCGGCGTACATGACGGCGACACGTTTGGCGGCGCCGGCCACCACGCCCATGTCATGGGTGATCAGGATCATGCCCATGCCGCGCTCTTGTTGAAGGCGCAGCAACAGATCCAGAATCTGCGCCTGGATGGTCACATCCAGCGCCGTGGTGGGCTCATCGGCAATCAGAAGCCGCGGATTGCAGGCAATCGCCATGGCAATCATCACGCGCTGGTTCATGCCGCCCGAGAGCTGGTGGGGGTAGTCATTGAGGCGCTTGCCCGGCGCCGGGATGCCGACCTGATCGAGCAGTTCGATGGCGCGTTCACGGCGCTGGCGGCGACCGCCCCCTTCATGGGCCTTGATGGCTTCCAACAACTGAAAGCCGATGGTAAAGCTCGGGTTGAGACTGGTGCTCGGCTCCTGAAAGATCATGGCGATATCGTTGCCGGTCAGGCGCCGCCGGGCGCGGTCGCTCAACGTCTGCATGTCGTGGCCGGCAAAGTGAAAGCGACTGGCCTCGACCCGGGCGTTAAAGGGCAGAAGGCCCATCATCGCCAGCATGGTCACGCTCTTGCCGGAGCCGGATTCGCCGACGATACCGAGCACTTCGCCCTCTTCAAGCGACAGGCTCAGATCCGATACTGCCGGGAAGGTTCCCTCATCCGTGTCGAAGGACACGCTGAGCTGTTCAATGTCCAGAAGCGCCATGGCGCTCTCCTGTTTTGCAATGATCGACGTTTGTCGTTGTTGTCGTGTCCGGGCGGCCTCTGCCGCCGCCTTCAGCGCTTCAGGCGCGGGTCGAGGGCATCGCGCAGCCCATCGCCCATGATGTTGAACGCCAGCACCGTGATCAGTACCGCCAGCCCCGGAAAGGTCACCACCCACCAGGCCTGCAGCACATACTGGCGCGCATCGGCCAGCATGCTGCCCCATTCCGGCGTTGGCGGCTGGGCGCCCAGACCCAGAAAACCCAGCGCGGCGGCATCAAGCACGGCGTTGGAGAAGCTGAGCGTGGCCTGAACGATCAATGGCGCCAGGCAGTTGGGCAGGATGGTGATGAACATCAGTCGGAACACGCCGGCGCCGGCCAGCCTTGATGCCATCACGTATTCACGCTCACGCTCGGTGATCACCGAGCTGCGTGTCAGGCGCACGTAGTGGGGCAGATAGACCACCGCAATCGCCAGCATGGCGTTGAAAAGCCCCGGGCCGAGTACCGCGACCACGACCACGGCCAGCAAAAGGCTCGGGATCGACAGCATGATGTCCATCAATCGCATGATGACGGTATCGACCCAGCCGCGCAGAAAGCCGGCCAGAAGCCCCAGCAGCACGCCAATGCCCAGCGACAGCGAGACCACGATGACGCCGATGGTCATCGAAAGCCTGGCGCCATGGATCAGGCGGCTGAGAATGTCGCGGCCCAGATCGTCGGTGCCGAGAATGAATCGCCACGTACCGCCGTCCTGCCAGAAGGGCGGGGTGAGCACACTGTCGCGAAACTGGGCGACCGGTGAATAGGGCGCGACCACATCCGCCAGAAACGCGATCAATACGATCAGCGCGATAATGACCATGCCGACCAGTGCGGCGCGGTTGCGGCGAAAGCTGCGCCAGACGTCACGCAGCGGCGAGGGCCGTTTGGGTGCGCTTTCGGTCGTCGTGGCTTCATCGATCTCCGGCACGGCGGCCGGGGGCTGAGGGGTAACCTGTGTCATGTGTGGCCTCCGGGCTCAGCGACTGTTGCGAATGCGGGGGTTGATCAGCCCGTAGAGCAGATCAACGATCAGATTGACCACCATGACGATCAGGGCAATCAACAGGATGCCGCCCTGAAGCGAGGGGTAGTCACGCCGTCCGACGGCATCGATCAGCCACTTGCCGATGCCGGGCCAGGAGAAGATGGTTTCGGTGAGAATGGCGCCGGAGAAGAGCAGCCCGATCTGCAGCCCGATGACCGTGGTGACCGGAATCATGGCGTTGCGCAGGGCGTGAATGGCGATGATGCGCCAGGGCGAGAGCCCCTTGGCGCGGGCGGTACGGATATAGTCCTCGCCCAGCACTTCGAGAATCGATGAGCGTGTCATGCGGGCAATCACGGCCAGCGGAATGGTGGCCAAAACGATCGTGGGCAGGATCAGATGCCGCAGGGCATCCGTGAAGGCCCCCGGCTCGCCGGACAGCAGCGTGTCGATCAGCATGAAACCGGTCGGCGTCTCGATCCAGTAGCTTGATGACAGCCGCCCCGAGACCGGCGTCCAGCCCAGAATTCCCGAAAAGAAGATGATCAAAAGAAGGCCCCACCAGAAAATCGGCATCGAATAGCCGGTCAGCGAGGTGCCCATCACGGTGTGGTCGATGATCGAGCCGCGCTTGATGCCGGCAATGACGCCCAGCGGAATCCCCAGCGATACGGCCAGCAGCATGGCGCAAAAGCCAAGCTCGAGCGTTGCCGGAAAGAGCGACAGAAACTCATCGAGTACCGGGTTGCTGCTGATCAGCGAATGGCCCAGATCGCCCTGAGCCAGATTGCCCAGAAAGCTCAGGTACTGCTCCCAGAGTGGCCGGTCAAGGCCCAGTTCGGCCATCACCTGAGCGTGGCGCTCGGCCGAGATGCCGCGCTCACCGGCCATGATAGCCACCGGATCGCCGGGAATCAGATGCACCAGCGTGAAAGTGACCAGCGTGATACCCAGCAGAGTGGGGATCAGCATCAGAAGTTTACGAAAGACAAAGCTCAACATGGGTGATTTCCGCCGCCGCGAACGAGTGATCCGTACCTGCCAACGCCACGCCGGCACGGCCTGTGGGCCGAAAGCAGGGTCGTCAGCAGGGATGGGCAGGCAATGAATGACGGCGACGCGTCAGGGCGTGCCGACTTCATGCTTGAAGCTCGGGATGTGGGTCAGCCGGTGTCCGATCGGGACAGGCGGGCCGCAGGCGTGGCGCGGCGGATCAGGCGGGTCTTTTGAAGACGGCGGGTCGAGAGATGGTGCGTCATGGTCAGGTGTCCGTACTTGTTATTGTTGCTGCAGCGCGGATGCCTTGTAAGCAGCGATGCAGTAAGTGATAGACCCTAGGGGATTGCGATCACCCTGTCCATGCCCGTAATGGCGCATGGACAGTCGCAGGGAGGTGTCAGTCGGATGCCTCCCGATCAGAGCGCCAGTCCAGCCCGGCACGCGTCAATCGCGCCGTTCGACCAACCGGCCAGGCCTGGTTGTGCTCGCCGTGGCCGAAGGGCAATCGGTGATAGAGTGCGATATTCAGCGGCGCCAGCCACTCCTGAAAGACCGCCTCGATACTGCTGTCACCAGAATCGCAGCCGGTAAAGCTGCCCAGACAGACCGCGCTCAGCCGGGCCGGCTCGATGCTGTCCAGCAGCTGACACAGGCTGCGCTCCAGGCGATAGAGCCGCTCGCCCACGTCTTCGAGCATCAGGATCGCGCCCTGCGGCACGTGCAATGCCGCCGGGGTGCCGGCAACGCTTGCCAGCGTTGTGAGATTGCCGCCGATGAGTACGCCCTCCACGGGGGTCGTGGGGCCGGCCACATGCGTTGCAAACATGTGGCCGCCGTCGCCTGCCAGCAGCGGTGCGATGCTGGCCATGGCCTCGGCGCGTGCCTTGTGCGCGGCCCCTGCAGCCTGCTCGAGCAGGGTAAGCTCCGTGGCCACCGGGGTGTGATGGGCACAGCGGCCGCGAGCATGAAACGCGCTCAGCAGCACGCTGATATCGGAGTAGCCCAGAAGCGGCACGTCGGGAAGCGCGTCCCAGTCGATGTGATCGATGAGCTGGGCACAGCCGTAGCCGCCGCGCAGGCACCACACGGCGGCCACGTCTGCCAGATTGAAGGCGGCGTGAAAGTCTTCAAGGCGCTGTTCGACGGTGCCGGCCAGATAGCGATGCCGCGCGCGGGCGTGGTCCATGAGGCGCGGGGTATAGCCCATGGCCGTGAGCAGGGCGCAGGTGGTGTCGATGCGCTCGGGCGAGACGGCGCCGGCCGGGGCAATGAGCGCCACGGTGCGCGGGCCATTGCCCAGCGGGCGCAGCTCGGAGAGTTCAGGGGTGGGTCGTGTCATGGCACCTGTCCGAAAGACATGAAAAACCCCGCTCGAATGAGCGGGGCCATATCCTACGCCAGAGGCGCTACTCCTCGATATCTACGCCATAGAAGATGTGCGAGCCGGTCGGCTGCACCTCATAGCCGGTGACGTTGCTGCGGACCGGGTCGTAGACAATCGAGTGGGCGATCGGCAGCCAGGGCATCTGATCACGGAAGATCTCCTGCGCCTGCACGTACAGATCCGAGCGCTCGTCCTGGTCGGTGGCGGTGGCCGCCTGACGGATAATGTCGTCGTACTCCTGGTTGCACCACTTCGCGTAGTTGGAGCCATCGCGCGCGGCATTACACGACAACAGCGTATTGAGGAAGTTGTCCGGGTCGCCGTTGTCGCCGGTCCAGCCGAACAGGCCGGTCATGGCCTCGCCCTCGCTGGCGCGACGCAGATACTCGCCCCATTCGTAGGAGACGATCTCGGCGTTGACGCCAATCTCACGCCAGTCGGACTGGATGATTTCCGCCATGCGCCGTGCGTTGGGGTTGTAGGGGCGCTGCACCGGCATGGCCCACAGCTGGGTGCTCAAATTCTCGGCGCCGGCCTCGGCCAGCAGCTTTCTGGCCTGTTCCGGGTCATACGGGATCTCTTCGACGTTGTCGTCATAGCCCCAGAGCGTTGGCGGGATCGGGTTTCTGGCCTTCTCGCCCGCCCCCTGATACACCGACTCGATGATCGCATCGCGATCCACGGCCATGGAGAGCGCGCGGCGAACACGCGGGTCATCAAACGGCGGTTTCTCGGTCTGGAAGGAGAGGTAGCCCACGTTCAGCCCTTCGGCCGACTCCAGGTTGATGTTGGGGTCGTTGCGCATCGCTTCCAGATCGGCCGGGTTGGGGAAGACCATGACCTGGCATTCGTTGGCCTGAAGTTTCTGAAAGCGCACCGAGGCGTCGGGGGTAATCGAAAAAACCAGCCGGTCCAGCGGCGATTTGCCATCCCAGTACTCCGGGTGCGCCTGGTAGCGGATATAGGCGTCACGCTGAAAACCGGCAAAGACGAACGGTCCGGTGCCCAGCGGCTGCTGGTTCATGCGCTCGGGGTGGCCCTCTTCCATCAGCTGGTCGGCGTACTCGCCCGAGAGGATCGAGGCAAAATCCATCGCCATGTCAGACAGGAAAGGCGCCGAGGCGCGGCTCAGGTGAAAGCGTACGGTGTGATCATCGACCTTTTCGACACGCTCGATCAGATCCGGCATGCCCATGCCTTCGAAATACTCATAGCCGCTGCCGACCCCGTGCCAGGGGTGATCGTCCTGGAGCTGGCGGTTGAACGAGTAGAGCACGTCATCGGCGTTGAATTCGCGCGATGGCGTAAAGTAATCCGTGGTCTGGAATTTGACGCCCTGACGCAGGTGGAAGGTGTAGGTCCTGCCGTCATCGGAGACCTCCCACGACTCGGCCAGCGCCGGCTTGATCTCGGTCGTGCCCGATTCGAATTCGACCAGTCGGTTGTAGATAGTGCGCGAGGAAGCATCGAAGGTCGTCCCGGCCGTGTAGTGCTGCGGGTTGAAGCCTTCGGGGCTGGCTTCCGAGCAGTAGACCAGGGTCTTGGCATGGGCCGTACCGGTGGCCGCCAGTAGCAGGCCACCTGCCAGCATCAGCCGGCGAGGGATTATCTGAGTCATGAGCACGTCTTTTGTATATTGTTGGTTTGGACCGGTCGGGTAGGCCGGTTGTCGCCATGAGACCGGCAGTGGGTCGGCCTCATGGGGGTAACGTCATGACACAACGTCACGCAATGAAACTATGCCCGGGCCGGGCAGGCTGTCAATTGCTGCTATCACGCTCAGGGCCTGGACCTGTGTCTAATAGCGACAGCGAACGGTTTGAAAAAGACGAAAGGATCGCGGCGCGGCGTGCGGCAAATGTGGCCATCGGCCCATCCGCATTGGCATCGACACACGGTGTTGTCGATGCCATATGCTTTTCATCAGCACGATAAGATAGAGGAAGGAAGTAATCTGTCGCCGGGACCACCGTCTTGCCCGGTGGAAAGGGTTACATACCCATCAGCTCACCGCCTTCGGACCTGGGCAGATCGTCTGCCACATCCAGAACGCGATCGCGGTAAAAGAGATGCATGGTGGGGGCGAGTTCGGCCGGCAGTTCGCCGCCATTAGCCTTGCGAAACATTGAGTGAGGAATGACGGGCATGCCAGGGCTGTGTCGGCCATAGACCGTCACGCCGCAGTTTTTGCAGACAAAGCGGCGCATGTCACGGTCGCTCATCCTGTAGTCGATGACTCGATCCGAACCCGGTAGCTCTACCTTGTCGTCACTCCAGGCAGTTGCTGCCAGCATGACCGTGCCGTACAGCGCTCGACAGCTACCGCAGTGGCAGTAAAGCGATACTTCGGGTTCGCCGCGCGCGATAATTTTGACGTCGCCGCAGTCGCAGCTCAGGTGATAGGTACTGGTTGCCATCGGGCATTCTCCGAAATGCGAAGTGTCATGTCAGTCAAGCACACGGCATTTCGGGCTGCTCGAAATTCTCTATATCAGCCGAATAGTTGATCGAGGCAGGCGGTTAAAAGGACAGATGTACGTTATCCGCGCCAATTTTGGGCGTTGAGATGGATGCATCGAAATAAAGCAAAAGCTGTAAAACCAACAGGGGATATCAGACAGAGTAGTGCCTGAAAGAAAACAGAAGGCGGGAGAAGGTCTTGCTGAAAGGTTTGGTGCCCGGAGCCGGAATCGAACCGGCACGACCTTGCGGTCGAGGGATTTTAAGTCCCTTGCGTCTACCTGTTCCGCCATCCGGGCGAGGAGTCGACGGCTAATCTGCTTGAGGCCATCTAAAGGCGGCCGAGAGTCAGGCAGAAGGGAGATGGAGGCTGGAGTCGGAATCGAACCGGCGTACACGGAGTTGCAGTCCGCTGCATAACCACTCTGCCATCCAGCCTCAAAACGGTTCGGAAAACGAAGCGTTGTTGTTCGTTGACCTTTCCGTTGATCCCGTAAGGGATGGAGCGGGAAAGGAGATTCGAACTCCCGACCCTCGCCTTGGCAAGGCGATGCTCTACCACTGAGCTATTCCCGCTCAACGGGTGCGAAATATACCGATGTGACATAAAGGTGTCAAACGAAACCCGGTAAAAAATCGCACCCGAACCACAGCTTACGCTCACATCGAGCGTGTCAGTTCCGGCCAGGCGGCGCGCAGATACTTGTACATCGACCACAGCGTCAGGATGGCAGCCAGATACAGCAGCAAAAAGCCTGCCTGTGCCAGAAGCGTTCCTGGCGCAAAACCGAGCAGCAAAATGATCGAGATCATCTGAAAGGCGGTCTTGTACTTGCCGATGCTCGAAACCGAAACACTGGCACGCTTGCCAAGTTCTGCCATCCACTCGCGTAGTGCCGAGATGACAATCTCGCGACCGATGATCACAAGCGCCGGCAGCGTGAGAATCCAGTCGCTGTAGAACTCGATCAAAACGCCCAGGGCAACGGCGACCATCAGCTTGTCGGCGACCGGGTCCAGAAAGGCGCCAAAGGGCGTGCTCTGGTTCCAGCGACGCGCCAGGTAGCCATCGAACCAGTCGGTGATGGAGGCGATGGTAAACAACAAGGCGGCCAGCAGATTGCTTGAGCCGGTCGTCAGGTAGAACACGATGACCAGAAGCGGTATGAGTACGATTCTTGTCAGCGTCAAGATATTGGGGATGCTCATGGCACTATCGGGTCCTGACCGGGGGTGAAACATACCTGCAAGAGTGCTGGATTCTAACGCCTGTTCGCGCCGTCAGCCATGCAGTGCCTGATGAATCTGTGTAGCAAGTTGTGCATTGATGCCGGGAACGCGGGCGAGATCGTCTCGGGAGGCGTTGCGAATGCCCTGCAGACCGCCAAAATGGCGCAGCAGCTCCCGGCGTCTTTTGGGGCCGATGCCGGGAATCTCCTGAAGGGTAGACGAGCGTCGCGCCTTGTCACGCTGTTGACGATGTCCGGTGATGGCAAAGCGGTGGGCTTCATCGCGAATGTGCTGGATCAGATGCAGGGCGCCGGAGGTGCTTTCCAGCGTCAGGCTGCGCTCGACGGTGTCGATAAAAAGCGTCTCGAGCCCCGGCTTTCGCGTGGTGCCCTTGGCCACCCCCAGCAGCACAATGTCGAAAACACCCTGTTCCTCAAACACCTCGCGAGCCATGTTGAGCTGGCCCTTGCCGCCGTCGACGATCAGGATGTCAGGCCTTGCCACATCACCGCTCTGGATGCGCTTGTAGCGCCGCGTCAGGGCCTGGCGCATGGCAGCGTAGTCGTCACCGGCGGCCACGCCATCAATATTGAAACGGCGATAGTCCGACTTGATCGGGCCGCTCTGGTCGAATACCACGCAGGAGGCGACCGTGGCTTCGCCGCTGCTGTGACTGATATCAAAGCACTCCAGCCGCTGAGGCGTCTCTTCCAGGTCGAGTGCCTGGGCCAGCGCCTTGAAGCGGGCATTGAGCTGCTGACGGCTGGCCAGTTTGGTGGCCAGATGCTGATCGGCGTTGGTACGGGCCAGCTCCAGCCACTGGGCGCGGTGGCCGCGCACTTGGTGGGCGATGCGCAGCCGTCTGTCGGCGTGTTCGGAAAGCGCTTCCTGCAGGACCTCCTGATCCTCCAGAGGGTGTGAGGTCAGCACCTCGGCCGGCATTTCATTGCTTTGACCCAGATAGTACTGGCTGACAAAGCTGCTCAGCAGCGCTTCGGGGGCAAGGTCCAGACCGTTGTCGGGCATGTGATGGCGCGAGCCGAGCACCCGGCCCTGGCGGATGATCAGCACGCTGACGCACAGCCCACCCGGCCGCTCGGCCAGGGCAAAGACATCGGCGTCGCCACCGGCGGTGTCCACCGACTGCTGACTCTGCAGGCGGCGCAGCTGCTGGACCTGATCACGCAAAAAGGCGGCCTGCTCGAACTGGAGTGCCTGCGCGGCCGTCTCCATGTCGGCGTAGAGTTTTTTCGTGACCTGATCACTTTTGCCTTCCATGCACATCAACGCGTGGTTCAGGTCGCGCTGATAGTCTTCCTGGCTGATGTAGCCCACGCACGGCGCGGTGCAGCGATCGATCTGATACTGCAGGCAGGGCCGGCTTCGATGGGCGAACACCGAGTCCTCGCAGTTGCGGATGCGAAAGATCTTTTGCATCAGTGACAGGCTTTCCCGCACGGCGCCGGAGCTGGTGAACGGGCCAAAATAGCGACCATCGCCACGCTTTTGACGCACGCGACGCAGCTCCAGCGCCGGGTAGGGGTGTCGGTCGCTGGCAAAGATATAGGGGTAGGACTTGTCGTCGCGCAGCAGGATATTATAGGGCGGTCGCTGCTGTTTGATCAGCGTCTGCTCCAGCAGCAGTGCCTCGGTTTCGCTGCGGGTAACGGTCACCTGAATATCGCGAATGCGGCTGACCAGCGCCTGGGTCTTGGCGTTGAGCCCCGTATTACGGAAATAGCTCGACAGTCGCGCCTTGAGTCGCTTGGCCTTGCCGACATAAAGGACATTCTCGTGTTCATCGAGCATGCGATAGACGCCCGGTGATTCGGTGACCGTTTTTAAAAACTGGCGTGGATCGAACGCCGTGATCACCTCATCGTTCATGATGGCCTCCGCAAGTGATAGTGACCTCATTTTAACAGATAACGCCGAAAAGGCCGTGCTCATCCCCATGCCATCCCCGCCCGTGTCCGCGCCATCCGGTGGCAAGAGTGGGGGCCTTTCGCGTTTTCGGGCCAGTATTTCGCCTTGAGAGGAAAAGGCGCTTGACGAAAAAAGAGAGGCGTCGTATATTACGCACCGGTTCGGGGCCTTAGCTCAGCTGGGAGAGCGCAACACTGGCAGTGTTGAGGTCAGCGGTTCGATCCCGCTAGGCTCCACCAACAACATCCTTAAAAAAGCCGCTTACAGCACCTCGCTGAAGCGGCTTTTTTGTGTCCGATCGTTTTGTTCGATCCCGCAAAAGCGTTTGATACCTGACCCGGCAAGCGCTGGGTCAGCACCGTCACGTGGACGCTTGCGCGCGCTCCCCATTACCTTCGATCAGCGTTGTCTGATATTTGTCGGCCAGTCCCCTGTGTGTTGGCCGTTCGCTGCCGATAAGAAAGACAGGGGAGAGCCGACAGGCGTGCGTATCCGTCGCCTGCCGTGTCTCTTTCCGTGACGGCACCTCGATCAGCGGGGCCCTGAGGCCATCGGTGAGATGATAGGGGATAATTGTCTTCGGTATTGCGTTGCCGAAGTACGGACCTGATGCGGGACAGCACAACATGAGCAGTAGCACACAGGCGTCGATCGCCGACATCATGAGTCGGGATATCGTGACCCTGCGTCTTGAGCAGACGCTTCACGACGGTAACGAGCTGATGCGGGAACACCGGGTACGTCACCTCCCGGTACTGGATGAACAGGGGCGGCTGGCGGGACTGCTCAATCAGAAGGTGGTTCTGAAAGAGGCGCTGCGCATTACCGATACCTTCGGCGCAAAGCGTCTGGCCCATCATCTGGCGCGAATCCCTTTGGCGGATGTCATCTCAAAGGACATACTCACGCTGTCACTCGACACGCCCCTTGCCGAGGCCGGTCGGCAGCTGCTTGCGCACCGTCAGGGGGCCATGCCGGTGCTGGACGCCGAGGGTCACCTTGTCGGCATCCTCTCCTCGGTGGACTTCGTGCGCCTGGCGGTGACGCTGCTTGACGCGCCGGCCGGCTGAGCGATGATCAACCGTCATGTATTAAAGGCGCCACCCGCGAGGGTGGCGCCTTTACGTTATGGCCAGAGTGCGGCAACAGCCGCTGTCAGGCGGTGGTGTTGATGCGTGTTCCCACCATGCCTTCGGTCGCCAGCTGCGGCGCCGTGGCGACCGATGACATCAGCTGCGTCATCTGCTCGGCCTGACCATCCAGCGATTTTTTCAAAACGCTGGTCTGTACGTCACTGGTGAGCTGGTGCTGCTGCAGCGCCATCGAGGCACTGACCATGCTGTTAACGCTCATATCCATGGACGTTCTCCTGCATCGAGTGGATCACCGCTGCACCTGCAGCGGGTGGCGCCTTAGCCGACGACGGCTTCGGCGGCCTCGGGCGACAGCGTCTCGAGTACCACGCATTCTGCCGCCTCGGGCACAAGACCGGTGATTCTGACCCGGTAATAGTCATGGATGTCGTTGCCGCTGGCCGTTGTTCGTGACACGACGCTCGACATCATGTGGTACTCATCGCCGGGCTTGAGATCCGGCGGCATCAATTCAATGGGAATCCATGCCTTCGTTCCGGTGGCAAGCATAAATCGCTCCTGATAGCCATCCTGGTCGGACAGCACAGACTGCCCGTATGGCTGTCTTATCGGCACCGGATACAGCGGCTTTAATCCTTCTCGATTCAGGCCCTCCCGGGCGTATCAGGTTATTGCCCGTCGGCTTCTGCAGCGTGAACGGCAAGTACCTCGCAAAGGGCCTCCACAGGGCCGATCTCCCTGATCAGCAGCGCACACCTGACGTACGCTCCGTTGTCCTGCACAAGTCGCAGGTGAAACAGCGTGCCGACATCGGCGCTGTCCGGCAGCGCTTCAAGCGCCACGACCAGTTCATCTCCTGTCGTCATCTCGTCATCTCACTGGTTGGTCCACGGCGTTGGTTATTCATTGGATACTGGATATACGTACAGTTTTTGACTTGCCTATGACGCCATTTGGCGCAATAATTATCCATAAGGGATAATTATTGTCCTGATGGGTTGTGTCACACCAAAATGCTCAAAAAGGAGATGTTCATGTGGAACCTGCTTTTGGCGGGTCTTGGCAAGGTGCCTGCCCGGCTTTTGATCGCCCTGGTGGCCGTGGGTCTGCTGGCGGGCGGGCTGTGGGGCTTTACCCAGCGCCTCGATCAGTGGCGTCAGGCGCTGTCCAGTGCTCAGGAGGATGCCCGCAGTGCGCACGAGCTGGCGCAGCGCCAGCAGCTTGTCGCGCGTGCCTGGCAGGCGCACGCCGAACATCTGGCAGAGGTAAGCGCCGGTCGTGAGCAGCAGCTTGAGGCAAATCAGCAGGCGCTGGCCGGCAAACGACAACAGCTGGAAAGGATAATCAACGATGACCAGACATCAAAGAAATGGGCTGATCACGCTGTGCCTGACGGGGTACATCAGTGGTTGCGCCAGCTCGCCGCCGCAGACGACGCCGGTGATGGTGCCACCGCCGCCCATGCCCCGCTATCTGACACAGCCCCTGCCGGCGCCGGAGGGGATCGAGGACATCCGTACCAATCAGGATCTGATTACGCTATTGACCGATTACGAACAGCTTCGACGGCGCATGAACACTGATCGGGACGCCGTGCACCGGCTGTGGGAAAGCATGAAAGTGTCGATGACCAGCGAGATTGTCACAAAAGACGAGGGCATCGATGAGCACGACGCGCAGTAACCTTTCGACGTCATCGCCCGTGCGATGACGTCGAAACTTCGATTCAACTCACTCGACCGACCATCAGAAACTCAAGCAGGGCTTTCTGGGCGTGCAGTCGATTGCCGGCTTCCTGCCAGACAAAGGCGCGCGGATCGTCCAGCAGGGTTTCGCTGACCTCTTCACCGCGATGCGCCGGCAGACAGTGCAGGAACATGACCTCGTCATCGGCGGCATCGAGCATCGCCTCGTTGACCTGAAAGCCGCTGAACGCTTGCATGCGCGCCGCCTGTTCCTCTTCCTGGCCCATGGAGGCCCAGACGTCGGTCGTGATCAGGTGGGCGCCTTCGATGGCGGCTTGCGGGTCGTTGAAGATTTCGACGCGCGAGCCGGCGGCTTCAAGAATATCCTGATCGGGCTCAAAGCCTTCCGGGCAGGCAATGCGCAGATTGAAATCGAACTGGCGGGCGGCGTTGATCCAGGAGTGGCACATGTTGTTGCCATCGCCCACCCAGACGGCCGTTTTGCCTTTCACCGGGCCGCGACACTCGGTCCAGGTCTGTACATCGGCCAGCAGCTGGCAGGGATGATAGTCATCGGACAGCGCATTGATGACCGGGATGGAGCTGGCATCGGCAAACGACTCGATGCTGTCATGCGAAAAGGTTCGGATCATCACCGCATCGACCATCTCGGAGAGCACGCGCGCGGTATCGCCGACCGGTTCGCCGCGTCCCAGCTGACTGTCGCGCGGTGACAGAAACAGCGCATGACCGCCAAACTGTGTCATGCCGGTCTCGAAGGAGACGCGAGTACGGGTCGAGGATTTTTCGAAAATCATGGCCAGCGTTCGATTTTTCAACGGCGTATAGACCGGGCCGTTGTCGGCCAGTTCACGCTTGATGGTGATCGAACGATCGATGAGATAGGCCAGTTCCTGAGGGGAAAGATCCATCAGGGTAAGAAAGTGGCGAAGGGCCATGTCTCGATGCTCCTGTGTGTGCATAACGTCACAATGATTGACACGTCGCCAGGCGCCACACGACGCGGCGCTCGAAAAGGGACGTACCCTCTGGTATTGATGCTGCCCATGTACCGGAAAAACCAACGAAAAAGCGCCGCACGAGAGCTGGCGGCGCTTTGAAATATTGCCATGGTCAATGGCGGAAAACGGGCACTGGTGTACCCCGTCATCCCTGGTCATCCTAACCAGAGCCTTTTAAGCGCGCAACTTCATGTGATCGCCACGCCTTGATCCGGGCTGATTTAGCCCCCATGTCGGCGTACACTGAGGCCAGAACATTCATGGGCGCTTGAAGCCCCCTCCTGGAGACCGAACATGAGCGAAACACTCGATACCATCAAGCAACAGATCAACGAAAACACCATTTTGCTTTACATGAAGGGCTCACCGCAGATGCCGCAGTGCGGCTTCTCTGCTCAGGCCGTACAGGCGCTGATGGGCTGCGGCGAGCGCTTTGCCTTCGTCAACATTCTGGACAACCCGGACATTCGCGCCGAGCTGCCCAAATACGCCAACTGGCCCACCTTCCCGCAGCTGTGGATCAACGGTGAGCTGGTCGGCGGCTGTGACATCATCGTCGAGATGTATCAAAACGGTGAGCTGGCGCCGATGATCAAGGACGCGACCGCCAACGCGGCCCCGCAGGAAGGCGACAACGCCTGATCCCGATGACCACCGGGTCGTGCATCAGGTGACCGGTTCCGAACGTTAAAAACCCGCCTCCATGGAGGCGGGTTTTTTAATGCCGACAGCAGTAGAGCAGCGCTTAGTCGCCGTCCATGCTCTGCTCGCGCAGCGCCAGATCCCAGCCGCCCAGATCCTTGAAGCGATTGACGATGGCGCAGAAAAGCTCGGCAGTACGCTCGGTATCATAGCGCGCCGAATGTGCTTCCTGGCTGTCAAAGGGGATGCCCGCGGCGCGACAGGCCCGGGCCAGCACGGTCTGCCCGTAAACCAGCCCCGAAAGCGTTGCGGTATCAAAGCTTGAAAACGGATGGAAAGGGTTGCGCTTGATGCCGGCGCGTTCGACGGCGGCGTTGAGAAAGCCATGGTCGAAGGCGGCATTGTGACCGACCAGAATGGCGCGGTTGCACTGATGGGACTTGAGCGCCTTGCGCACCGGACGAAAGATCTCCTCGAGTGCTTCCTTTTCCTTGAGCGCCGCATTCTGACGCAGCGGGCTGTCCAGACGGATGCCGGTAAAATCGAGCGCGGACTGCTCGACGTTGGCGCCCTCGAACGGCTCGATATGAAACGACACGGTCTCATAGGGCAGCAGATGCCCCTGTTCGTCCATGGTCAGCGTGACGGCCGCGATTTCAAGCAGGGCATCGGTGCGCGCGTTGAAACCACCGGTTTCCAGGTCCACCACCACGGGCATGAAGCCGCGAAAGCGACCGGACATGAGTTTCGGGACAATATCGTTCATCGCCATGTTCTCCTGTCGCAGACAGCAGAAAACGTCATGGGAATCGGGGATGCGTATGACCGGGCAGGGCCCGCAGATATGGTGACCGGCACAGGAAGCCTTCTGGTCGAAAGATGAATTCGGTTTGCAGGGGCGCAGTGTAGCATTGTGCTTGCCGGCAATCCCATCCATCGCACGTGACGCGGTATTCGCCGCGTTCCGGTGACGATATACTCACGATACACTCAAAGCATGACTACGCCTTAAGGAGCCGGTATGTCCGATGTAAAAAAGGTTGTCCTGGCCTACTCCGGGGGACTTGATACCTCCGTGATCGTCAAGTGGCTCAAGGAAACCTACGACTGCGAGGTCGTGACCTTCACGGCTGACCTGGGTCAGGGAGAAGAGGTCGAGCCTGCACGTGCCAAGGCACAAGCGCTGGGTGTGAAGGAAATTTACATCGAAGACCTGCGTGAAACCTTTGTGCGGGACTACGTCTTCCCGATGTTTCGTGCCAACACCATCTACGAAGGCGAATACCTGCTGGGCACCTCGATCGCCCGCCCGCTGATCGCGCGTCGCCTGATCGAGATCGCCAACGAAACCGGGGCGGATGCCATCTCCCATGGTGCCACCGGCAAGGGCAACGACCAGGTCCGCTTCGAACTGGGCGCCTACGCGCTCAAGCCCAACGTCAGAGTCATCGCCCCGTGGCGCGAGTGGGATCTCAACTCCCGCGAAAAGCTGATGAACTACTGCGAAGAGCACGACATCCCGGTCGACTACGCCAAGAACAAGAAAAAATCTCCCTATTCGATGGACGCCAACCTGCTGCACATCTCCTATGAAGGCGGCGTGCTGGAAGACCCCTGGACCGAAGCCGAAGAAGAGATGTGGCGCTGGAGCGTCAGTCCCGAAGCTGCACCCGATCAGGCCACCTACATCGACCTGACCTTCGAGCACGGCGACATCGTGGCCATCGACGGTCAGACCATGAAGCCGCATGACGTGCTCTCCTGGCTGAACCGGGTTGGCGGTGAAAACGGCGTCGGGCGTCTGGATATCGTTGAAAACCGCTACGTCGGCATGAAATCGCGCGGCTGCTACGAAACCCCGGGCGGCACCATCATCCTGCGCGCCCACCGCGCGATCGAATCGATCACGCTGGACCGTGAATCCGCGCACCTGAAAGACGAGCTGATGCCCAAATACGCCGAACTGATCTACAACGGCTACTGGTGGAGCCCGGAGCGCAAGATGCTTCAGGCCGCCATCGATCAGTCCCAGGGCAGCGTCAACGGCGTGGTGCGTCTCAAGCTCTACAAGGGCAACGTCATCGTGGTCGGTCGTGAGTCGGAAGACTCGCTGTTTGACGCCTCGATTGCCACCTTTGAAGACGATGCCGGCGCCTATGACCAAAAGGATGCCGAGGGCTTTATCAAGCTCAACGCTCTGCGGCTGCGCATTGCCGCGAAAAAGGGTCGTCTTGACGACTGATGAGGCATGCGCTGTATCACGAAGGGGCCGCTTTTCAGCGGCCCCTTTTGTGTCAGACTCAAGCAAGGGCGCGCGCAGACCGCACAGCCTGCGTGCCGACACCAGAATCATCAGGAGCGGTTCATGCTGAAAAGACTGTTCGAGGCCCTGCGAGGGCAGGGTAATGCCCCCGGCGCTGACAAATCCTCGCCTCAGGTGGCCGATACCGTGGAATACAAGGGCTTTGAGATCGTCATCACACCGGCGCCGGCGGGTGGGCAGTATCGCGTCAGCGGCCTGATTCGTCGGACACGCGACAGCGGCGAACCGGAGGAGCTGCGCTTTGAACGCTCCGATGTGCTGGCCGACATTGACAGCTGTATCGACATGACCCGTACCAAGGCCGAACGCTACATCGATGAGCAGGGCGAGCGGCTCTTTGAAGACCCGCACCGCCCGGCCTGAACCCGATGGCACTGCTGCAAAGGAGTCACAGGACGCATGTCCGATACCGGTAGACCCATGCTGTTGCCGGCTCTCTCGCGCTGGCGCCGGCTTTCGACAGCGGATCGCGTCAGCGATCTGATTGCCGGGCTGATCACCGCCGCGCTGCTGGTCCCCCAGGGCATGGCCTATGCCACCCTTGCCGGCCTGCCGGCGCAGGCCGGGCTTTATACGGCACTGGCGCCGCTGGTGCTGTATGCGCTTTTCGGCACCAGCCGCGTCATCGCGATGGGGCCCATGGCGCTGACCTCGCTGCTGGTGGGAGAGACACTGCGCGATGCCGATATACCGTTATCTGATTATGTCGGACACGCAGCGCTTCTGGCGGCGCTGGTCGGCGGCTGGCTACTGTTGATTCATGCCTGCCGTCTGGGGCGTCTGATCGATTTCGTCAGTCCCAGCGTCATGCAGGGCTTTACCACGGCGTCGGCGCTGATGATCGTGCTCTCGCAGACCGGCGACCTGCTCGGGATCGGCGACGCAACCGGCAACGCCGTCGACCGCTTGCTGACGCTGGCCCACTCACTGGGCGATATCGCGCCGGGGGCAGCGCTGTTTGGCGGCAGTGCCATGGTACTGCTGCTGTTGATGCGTCGAGGGCTGTCACCGCTGCTCAAGCGCCTGGGTCTGCCGGAGGCGACGGCCATGGTGCTGGGCAAGACCGGCCCGTTGATCGTTTTGATTCTGGCACTTTTGCTGGTGCCGCTGTGGCCCGGCACGCTGGCCCGGGTAGGGCAGATCCCGGCCGGACTGCCGCTGCCGGCATTGCCCACGCTCTCCCTGACCGCCATGGAGGGACTGTGGCTACCCGCGCTCGGGATTGCGCTGATCAACTACGTCAGCGCCATTTCGGTGGCCCAGACGCTGGCGGCCAAACACCGTGAGCGTCTCTATCCGCAGCGCGAGCTCTGGGTGCTGGGGGTGGCCAATCTGCTGGCGGCCCTGACCCGGGGGTTTCCGGTGACCAGTGGTCTGGGGCGCGCGGTGGTCAACGACCAGGCCGGCTCGAAAACGCCGCTGTCATCGCTTTTTGCCGCACTGGCGCTGATGGCGGTACTGCTGTTTGCCACCTCACTGTTTGCGCCGTTACCACAAGCCGTGCTGGCCGCGATCGTCATTCAGGCGGCCATGCCACTGGTGGATCCGGCGCCCCTGTGGCGGGCGTGGCGCTATTCGCGCGCCGATGGGCTGGCCTGGCTTGCCGCCTTTGCCGGTGTCCTGCTGCTGGGCGTCATGCAGGGGCTTTTAGCCGGCGTGGGCATTGCACTGGCACTGCTGCTGGCGCGCACGAGCCGTCCGCACATTGCCGAGATCGGCCAGCTGCCTGACGGCGGCTTTCGCAACTGCGAGCGCTTTGACGTCGAGCGTCTGCCGCATCTGATGCTGGTGCGACCGGATGCCAACCTGCATTTTGCCAACATGGGCGCGCTGGAGCGCTGGATCAACGAGCATCTCTCCGAGCGTGATCAGGTGACCGACATGGTACTGGTGCTCAGCAGCGTCACCCATATCGATGGCGCCGCGCTTCACGCGCTGGAAAGTCTGGACGAGCGTCTGGCGGCGCAGGGTATTGCCCTGCATCTGGCCGAGCTGCGCGGCCCGGTGCGCGATCAGCTGCGTCACACGGCGTTCATGAGCAATCATCATCCGCGGGTGTTTTTCACCTGTGCGGCTGCCTGGCAGACGCTGTCGGATGACGGCATCGAGTTCAATATCTAGAGCCGTGTGTCCCCGGTCTGACCACACCAGGCGTACGGCACTCTACAATGGGGCCCTTTGCTTTCCGAGGGCCCCGTTGTCATGTCTTTACTGTCACTGCCGGTACGCCGGCCATGAAGGCGCTTTTGCTATCGGCCTATGCCGCCGACAGCCACCGCTACTGGGCGCGCGGTCTGATGGCCCATCTGGACGCCATCGACTGGACGGCCATCGAGCTGGCGCCGCGCCACTTTCAGTGGCGCGTGCGCGGCAACCCGCTGAGCTTCATGAGCGAGCATGACGCCACGCTGTCGCAGTCCTTTGATCTGATTGTGGCCACCTCACTGGTCGATCTCGCCACGCTTGTCGGTTTATATCCGCACCTGGGGCGGGCCCGTCGTGTTGTCTATTTCCACGAAAACCAGTTCGCCTATCCGCTGGGGCGGAATCAGACGCCGCGTATCGAGCCGCTGATGGTCAATCTCTACAGCGCGCTGGCCGCCGATCACGTGCTGTTCAACAGTCAGTGGAATCGGGACAGCTTTTTTGAAGGCGTGGCCGCATTTTTGAAAAGGATGCCCGAGCGGGTGGCGCCGATGCGTCTGGAGACGCTCAGGGCGCGCTCGGAGATTTTGCCGGTGCCGCTGTGGCCGCTCGATAACACTTTATCGGCCGGGCAGGGGGCGCCGGCACGCATTGTCTGGAATCACCGCTGGGAATACGACAAGAACCCGGAGGATTTCTTTGGCGCGCTTGAAACGCTCTCCGACCGGGGCCTCGAGTTTGAGCTGGTCGTAATGGGCCAGGTCTTTCGAAAGACCCCCGAGGTGTTCGAGCAGGCCCGGACGTGTCTGGCGCGCCACATTACCTGCTGGGGGCATCAGACGCGCTCGCGCTATCTTGATGAACTGGGTCAGGGCGGCATTGTGGTCTCTACCGCCTGGCATGAATTCCAGGGCCTGGCCGTGATGGAGGCGGTACAGCACGGCTGCGTGCCGCTGGTACCCGATCGTCTGTGCTTTCCCGAATACTACGCGCCCGAATATCGCCATGACGGCAGCCGCGAGGCGCTGACTGCCCATCTCGAGCAGTGGCTGACAGCGCCCGGCACGCGTCCGCAACCGCCTGACATCGGTGCCTGGACCTGGCCGCAGATGGCCGGGCGCTACGCCGACGCGCTGAGCCGGTCATCCGGGACGGGCGTAGATTAACTGCCCCTGAAGCGCGGCGAGGCGAGCATTTTGTCGAGCTGTCTATCCTGTCAGGGGGCAGCAAACATTACACTTGAGTCACTGCCCGCGTTAACCGTCACGAATACAGGGAGTGTGTTATGAGCGAGCAGGACCAGCATCACGTCGATCGTGATGAAGAAGCCACCTTCAGCATCAACCGTCGTCGTTTCCTGCAGGGCTCCAGCGGTGCGCTGCTGGCGGCCGGTGCCCTGGGGCCCGCCTTTGCTCACGCAGCATCCAGCGGCGAGGGCAGTGCCCGCAGCGGTGGGCGTCAGGCGTCAAACGGACAGGAGTTCGATTTCGGCAACGGCGCCACGGCACCGGAAGGCGTCAGCTCGGTACCCGCTTCGGCCACGGGGCGTCCGATGCCGGATCTCGAGCAGTATGATCCTGTTGCCCCCGATGAGCGTCTGGGCTGGGCGGTGGTCGGTCTTGGCGATTTTGCGCTCAACCAGATTCTGCCGGCCTTTGGCAACAGCACGCACTCCCGGCTGGCAGGCGTTGTCAGCGGCAACGCCGACAAGGCGCGTCAGGTAGCACAGCAATACGGCGTGGCCGATTCCGGCATCTACAGCTACGACAACTTCGATGAGATCAGCGACAACGATGACATCGATATCGTCTACATCATTTTGCCCAACGCGCTGCACGAGGAGTTTACCGTTCGCGCGGCGCAGGCCGGCAAGCACGTATTGTGTGAAAAGCCGATGGCGCCTTCGGTCGAGGCGTGTCAGCGCATGATCGAAGCCTGTCGCGACAACGACCGCAAGCTGATGATCGCCTATCGCGAGCAGTTCGAGCCGCACAACCTGGCGGCCATCAAGGCCATTCGCGACGGCATGGTGGGGGACGTCAATCTGCTGAGCGTCAATACCGGGGTGTCGCTTGACCCGGAAGAACCCTCGGCACAG
The DNA here is from genome assembly GCF_977968315.1 of Kushneria sp. EE4. The sequence goes on along the minus strand of NZ_OZ386212.1, from coordinate 2,060,459 downwards.
TGGCGTCTCAACAAGGCACTGGCCGGCGGCGGCTCGCTGTATGACATTGGCATCTATGCCCTCAATGCCTCGCGTTATCTGCTCGGCGAGGAGCCCACGCAGGTCTTTGCGCGCATTCACAGCCGTGAGGATGACCCGCGCTTTGCCCAGGTCGAGGACAACGTCGCCTTTCAGCTGATCTTTCCGAACGGCGCCGTGGCCAACTGCACCTCGTCCTACTCCACGCCGAAAAACAATGAAGCCAGCGTGTTCGGCACGAAGGCTTGGCTGCGCATGGCGCCGCTGTCGAACTACTACAACCACTGGCTGATCGTGGATGATGGCAACCAGCGCATCGAGCCGTCCATTCAGGAGATCGATCAGTTTGCCGCCGAAATGGATCACCTGTCCCGGTGTGTTCAGGATGATACCGCGCCGCACGCCTCGGGTGAGGAAGGGATGCAGGACGTTCGCATTATTCGCGCCATCTATGAATCGGCCGCCACCGGCGAGATGGTCAGCATCGAGTCGGACTACGAGCGCGATCCCAATCTTTTGATCACGGACAGCCCCAACCTGCCCGATGTCTGGCAGCAAAGCGACAGCTGATACTCGAGGAGACCGTCAGCGCCCGCCCCGGGCGCTGACGGTCATGGTTTATACCGGTTCGGTCTTGTCCCGATACTCGCACAGGTCCTCGATCACGCAGCTGCCACAGCGCGGTTTTCGCGCGATGCAGGTGTAGCGTCCGTGCAGGATCAACCAGTGATGGGCATCTCTTTTGTAATCCCGCGGTACCACCTTCAAAAGCTTCTGCTCGACCTGATCGACATTCTTGCCGGGCGCCAGGTTGGTGCGGTTGGAAACGCGAAAGATATGGGTATCCACCGCGATGGTGGGTTCATTAAAGGCGGTGTTGAGAATCACGTTGGCGGTCTTGCGGCCCACGCCGGGCAAAGCCTCGAGCCCTTCGCGGGTGCGCGGCACCTCGCCGTCGTGATCACGCAGCAACAGCTCGCACATCGCCACCAGATTTTTGGCCTTGTTGTTGTAAAGCCCAAGCGTTTTGATGTGGTCCTTTACACCTTCAAGGCCGAGATCGACGATGGCCTGCGGCGTATTGGCAACGGGAAAGAGCCGCGCGGTGGCCTTGTTGACGCCCACATCGGTGGACTGGGCCGACAGCGCCACCGCCACCAGCAGCTCAAAGGGTGACGACCAGGCAAGCTCGGTGGTGAGCTCGGGCGTGGCCTCGCGCAGGCGGCGAAAGATTTCGCGACGTTTTTCGTTGTTCATCAGGCTGATCGACAGGTAAGGAAAGGGGGCGGTGGCGTATTCAGTGACGTTCGGCGTTGTCCAGCGCCTGACAGGCGTCCTGCCAGGTTTTCTCGGCGCGCGCGACCAGGGCCTGCGCCGCGTCAATCTCTTCCGGACCGCGCTGGCGTCTGGCATGGGCCAGCTGGCGGTTGGCCAGCGCCAGGCGCTGTTTTGCCGCCGAGCGAGCGATGCGCAGGGAGTTGAGCGTGCTCGATGGGGCAGTGTCCTGCCCGGGTGATGCCGCGCCTGTTTCACCCTGCGCTTGAAGATCGGCAAGCTGCTGGCGGGCCTGCTCAAGGGCGTTTTGATCTTCCTGATTTGCGGGGTCGATGCTCAGGCGTTTTTCCAGCCGGCGCACGGTGGCGCTGATGGCCGCCTTTCTGGCCCGGGCATTGCCGGTGGGCTTCGGGGTGGCCGGTGCGCTGGTGGAGGGGGCGGGCGCTGTCTGCTCCTGCACTTCATCGCGCGATTGGCGGCGGGCCTGCATGCGCTCGCGACGGCGTGCTTCCTTCTCTTGGCGCTGGCGCTCGAGGCGGGCATTGCGATTTTCAAAGCGTTGGCGACCCAGCTCGGCGCGTCGCGCCAGCCAGTCCTTTTGCTCGCGCTCGTCACGGGTGGCCTGCCAGCCCGGATGCGCCACGATATCGATGCAATCCACCGGACAGGGCGCCACACAGAGTTCACAGCCGGTACATTCCGCCTCGATCACCGTATGCATCTGCTTTGACGCGCCAAGGATGGCATCCACCGGGCAGGCCTGAATGCACTTGGTGCAGCCGATGCATTCGTCTTCGCGAATGATCGCGGCCTTTGGCGATTCGGCGTCTACCTCCAATGGTATGACAGGGCGCGCCAGCAGTTCGGCAAGCTCTGCGACGGTCGTCTCGCCGCCCGGCGGGCAGCGGTTGATGGCCTCGCCCTCGACAATGGCTTCGGCGTAGGGGCGACAGCCGGGATGGCCGCACTTGCCGCACTGGGTCTGGGGCAGCAAATGATCAATATCGGTGACGGTAATGCTGGCAGAGGCGCTCATGCAGATGGTCGACAGGCCCGGAAGTGGTAATCGTTGAAGTTGCAGCGATTATACCCGCAATGTCGCCTGCTTCGAACCCGGCGCTTCAATCGCTGCGCTGCTGCCCGGGTGAGTGTCTAGAGAGTTTGGGGCTGGTACCAGGCCTCTCTGATGCGTGCGCCCACCTGATTGCGGCCCGCCTGTTTGGCACGATAGAGGCTTTCATCGGCCAGGCGCATCAGCTCGGCCGGCTGACAGGGTGCCTGAGGCAGGCTGATCGCCATGCCGGCGCTGATCGTGACGTGGTCGGCCACCGGTGAGGGCTCGTGCTGCAGGGCCAGACCGGCCACGGCCAGACGCAGCTGCTCGGCCATGCGCCAGGTCCGCTTGCGCGTCACATCGGGCAGCACCACGATGAACTCTTCGCCGCCGGCGCGCGCCACGATGCCCTGATCATCCACGACACGATCCAGGATGCGGGCCACTCGCGTCAGGCAGTGGTCGCCTTACGGATGACCGTAGCAGTCGTTATAGGTCTTGAAATAGTCGATATCGATAATGATCAGCCCGACGGCGTGATGGTTCTGGTGAGCATTTGTCAGGGACTGAACCAGATACTCGTCCAGATAGCGCCGGTTGAGCAATCCGGTGAGATGGTCGCGATGGCTCAGCTGCTCCAGCGAGTCGGTACGTGCTTTTTGATGCATCAAAAGATGCTGGAATTCACGCGCCAGGCTGCCGAGTTCGTCGCGTCGAGCAATCAGACTGACCGGCAGACTGTCGGAAAACGAATCTTCCCGGCGCTGCTCCCGGGTAAAGCGGGCGAGCCGTCGAGTGGGGGCCAGCACGATAAGCTCCAGCAGCCCCAGAATGACGACGACTGCGGCGAACAGGACCCCGATGGTCCAGAGCATGGCGAAATCGAACGAGGCCGTATTGGCCACAAAGTCGCGTCGCGGCAGGGTGGCCTGCAGGGAGAGCTTGTTGTCCCCAGGCGCGGCATCAAGCCATCGAATCGCCAGCAGCTGATCGTCGCTGATGCGAATAACGGGCGGCGGTTTGACGACCAGGTCCGGATGCAGGATGGGGTCGATGGACACGTCGACGCCGGTCTGATCGCGTGTGGATTCAAACCAGTCGCGATCCATGCTGCGTACTACGGCCAGCCAGCCCAGCGCCGGGGCCTGGTCGCGCACGTGCTCCTGAATGACGGCAAGGGTCGGTGACATCCAGCGACAGCGCTCGGTGGCCGAATGACAGGTGCTGTACTCGTCCGTGTCGCGGTTGTAGCCGGCCATCCACACCGGCGTGCCATCCGGGCGCATGAAGACCATCATCAGATGCGCCATGTCCTCGAACATTTCCTGACTGAAATTTGATTCGGCAAAGTCGGGTCGCCTGCCGCGCATGAAATCGTAGGCGTCGTCCCAGCTGGCCCAGTCGCGCGTTTCACCACCGAGTCTGTTCAGATCGTTTTGCCAGGCGCTTTCGACCCGTCCCATCTCGCGGGCCACGTAGTCGTCTTCACGCTCCAGCAGATCGGGGTAGACCAGAAAATGGGCGATACCCCACAGCGCCAGCAGGGCGACACACGCCACCAGCACAAGAGACAGTAAAAAGCGAAATCGTAGGGAATGCATGGCGTCGGGTATCCATACCACCTGGCGCCACCCGGAAAATGACCGGACAACGCTTGTCAGAGTACGGCTATATCGGCGCACCTCATGATTTATGAAGATGTGATGTATGAGGCGGACAACGAAAAACGCCAGCCTCCGGAGAGACTGGCGTCGGGTGTGACAGGCTCGCGTGATCAGCTCACGCGGCTGCCCGGCGTTGCCCCGCTGTCGGGAGAGAGCAGATAGATCCCGTCGTCATCTCCGGCGGCAAGCACCATGCCTTCTGACAGGCCAAAGCGCATCTTGCGCGGCGCCAGATTGGCGATCATGACTGTCAGCCGACCCGTCAGCGCCTCGGGGGCGTACTGGGCGCGAATGCCGGAAAAGACCGTGCGGGTCTCGCTGCCGATATCAAGCGTCAGCTTCAAAAGCTTTTTGGCCCCTTCGACATATTCGGCCTGCTCGATGCGGGCGATGCGCAGGTCGACCTTCGCGAAATCATCGATGGTGATTTCCGGGGCGATGGGCTCGATGTCGGCAGCTGGCGCTTCAGCTGTGCCGGCGCCCGGTGCGGCGGTCGCGTCACCCTGGGCGGCCTTTGCGTCGTCCTTGAGCTTTTTCTCGACGGCGAGATCCTCCTTTGAGGCCTCGATCATCTGATCGATCCTGTCGCTCTCGACGCGCGTCATCAGCGGCTTGAACTTCTCGATCGGGTGATCCAGCAGCACGGTGGTGCGGCTGGCCCAGTTGAGCGTCTCGAGGTTGAGGAAGGTGCGGGCACCCTCGGCAAGCCGCGGCACGATCGGGGCGAGATAGACCACCAGCTGGCGGAAGAGGTTGATGCCCACCGAACAGATATCCAGCACCTCCTGCTCGCGGCCATCTTCCTTCGCTAGTGCCCAGGGCGCCTTTTCAGCGATGTAGCCGTTGGCGTCATCGGCCAGCGCCATGATCCGGCGCACCGCGCGGGCAAACTCACGCGCCTCGAAATCGGCTGCGATGGCTTCGCCTTCGTCAATGAAGCGCTGGACCAGCTCGGGCTCGGCGCAGGTCGCGGACAGGCGGCCGCCGGATTTTTTCACGAAACCGGCGCAGCGGCTGGCGATGTTAACCACCTTGCCGACCAGGTCCGAGTTGACGCGGGCGGCGAAGTCCTCGAGGTTGAGATCCAGATCATCGACGCCGGCGGTCAGCTTGGCGGCGAAGTAGTAGCGCAGATACTCGGGGTTTAAAAACTGCTCATAGGTTTCGGCCTTGATGAAGGTGCCGCGCGACTTCGACATCTTGGCGCCGTTGACGGTGACAAAACCGTGGCAGTTAACCCCGGTGGGTGTGCGCAGGTTGGCGCCTTCCAGCATCGCCGGCCAGAACAGCGCGTGGAAATAGACAATATCCTTGCCGATGAAGTGATACAGCTCGGTGTCACTGTCCTTTTGCCAGAAGCGATCAAAGTCGAGGCCTTCGCGCTCGCAGAGCTGCTGAAAGCTCGCCATATAGCCGATCGGCGCGTCCACCCACACATAGAAGTACTTGCCCGGGGCATCGGGAATTTCAAAGCCGAAATAGGGCGCATCGCGGGAGATGTCCCAGTCGTTGAGCCCGGCTTCGAACCACTCCTGCAGCTTGTTGGAAATCTGTGACTGCAGGCGGTCAGAGCGCGTCCACTCCTTCAAAAACGGCTCGAATTTGGGCAGTTCAAAGAAGTAGTGGGTCGAGCTTTTGACCACCGGCGTGGCCCCGGACACCGCCGAGACCGGATTGATCAGCTCGGCCGGCGTATAGGTCGCACCACACGCCTCGCAGTTGTCGCCGTACTGATCCTCGGTATGGCACTTGGGGCAGGTGCCCTTGACGAAGCGGTCGGCCAGAAACATGCCGCGCTCCGGGTCATACATCTGCTCGACGTCGCGCGTGGCGATAAAGCCGCCATCGCGCAGGGCACGGTAGATGCGCTCGCTGTGGACGCGGTTCTCTTCCGAGTGGGTCGAGTAGTAGTTGTCAAAGGCCACGCCAAAGCGGGCGAAGTCGGCCTGATGCTCGGCGTTGACCCGGTCGATCAGCTGCTGGGAGGTAATGCCTTCCTGCTCGGCGCGCAGCATGATGGCGGTGCCGTGGGCGTCATCGGCGCAAACGTAGTGACACTCGTGGCCGCGGCTTTTTTGAAAACGCACCCAGATATCGGTCTGAATGTATTCCAGCAGGTGACCCAGATGGATCGAGCCGTTGGCATAGGGCAGGGCGCTGGTGACCAGGATCTGGCGCGTGGCGTTGTCTGGCGTGGTAGGGGTCGACATGAAAGGGCTGTTCCCGTGACAAAACCCGAGGCCGGGCCATGCAGGGCCGGACGGGGTGAAGAGGGTGAAATCGATGGCCGATTGTAGCATTGATCATCAGGGATTCGCGCCAGATGGTGACCCGGGTTGTCTGCGCTGTCACGATACGTGGCTGACACTTACGGGGATCACCGCATGTCCATGACCCGAGCGCAGCGCATCGGCCTTGCCATTGTCTTCACCTGGTTTTTCCTCGGCGGCATTGCCCATTTTGTCTGGCCGGCGGCGTTTGCCTCGATCATCCCGCCCTCATTGCCGTTGAAAACCCCGGCGGTATTGATCACCGGGGCATTCGAGCTTGCCGGGGCGGTCGGCATTTTGCTGCCCCGCTATCGTCGCGCTGCCGGGCTGGGTCTGGTGGCGCTGACCGTGTGCGTGACGCCGGCCAATATCTACATGTGGTGGCACGCCGATGACTTCCCCCATGTGCCCGAACTAATGCTGCTGTTGCGACTGCCGCTGCAGGTGCTGCTGATTGCCTGCATTTTATGGTCCACGCAGCCGCTCGGAAGGCGGCGCAATACCGTGTCGTAAATGCCACCGCCGCTGCGGCTTCGGGTGTGTACAATGGCCGGCCCATACTGACTGATGGCTGTGCGGCATGTCCGGTGATATCCAGCTTGATAACATTGACCTCCCTGAAGGCGTCAGCTGCTTCAACTGCGAGGCGTGCTGCTGCCGGCTTCTGGTGATGCTCGACGACGATGATCTGGCCCGCGGGGTACCTCATGGTCTGATCGAGGAGGATGAGTGGGGTGGCGTGGTGATGCGCCAGGACGAAGAGGGCTGGTGTGCGGCGGTGGATCGCGACACCATGCTGTGCAGCATTCACCCGCGCCGCCCGCAGGTCTGTCGCGACTTCGAGGAAGGCAGCTACCAGTGCCGTGAAGAGCGGGCGCTCTATGGGCTTGTCGATGCCCCCATGACGGATGCCGATGCCCTGTAAGGGGCGTTGTCATCAGGCATCGTTTTCTTTTTTTTCGACAGGTATTTCATGGCCAAGCTGTGTGAGATAGACACTGCCGATATCCCCGGCGGCGGTCAGCTGCGGCTTTTACAGCGCAACGACGAGTTTTCGATTCGAATCGCCGGCAAGCCCGGTGAGCTGATGAACACGCGCCTTCACGGCTCCGAGGATGCCCTCGCCGAGCTGGCCTGCGCGCGGGTGCGCGAACACCCCAATGTGCGGGTGCTGGTCGGCGGGCTGGGCATGGGCTTTACCCTGGCGGCGGCGCTGGCAGGGCTGGGCGCCGAAGCCGAGGTGGTGGTCGCCGAGCTGGTGCCCGGCGTGGTCGAGTGGAATCGCGGGCCGCTGGGCGCGGCGGCCGGCTATCCGATTCGTGATCCGCGCTGCGAGATCATCGTTGATGATGTGGCCGACGTGCTGGCGCGCAGCTCCGGCGCCTTTGACGCCATCATGCTCGATGTGGACAACGGCCCCGAGGGGCTGACCCAGCGGGAAAACGACCGTTTGTACAGCGCACGCGGGCTTGAGGCCATTCAGCGGGCGCTGCGTCCTGACGGCGTGCTGGCGGTGTGGTCAGCCGGCATGGACCCGGGGTTTAGCGAACGACTCAAGCGCGCGGGGCTTTGCGTCGAGGAGCACATGGTGCGCGCGCATCGTCCGGGGAAAGGGGCGCGTCACACGATCTGGCTGGCATGGTAGCGTGGGGGGCGGGGCGCAGCGCCGTGATCCGATGCGAATGTGATCACGAATGCAACGGGTCCTGGCTCACCGTCTCGCTCTGAACTAATCTGATGCCAACGCAGGAACGCGTTAACGGTCGGTCCATGAAACGGGGCGGCCTGCATTCATAACGAAGCAAGGGGCAAGACATGCGCAATATCATTTATATCATCGGTCTGGTGGTCGTTGTACTTTTCGTTCTTTCCTTCCTGGGACTGCGTTAAACCGCGATCGACAGGCGCTTGCAGGCAGGCAGTGCTGCATGAAAATGCCCCGGGGGTGAGACACCCCCCGGGGCATTTGTTTTTGCTGCATCGCTCATGGCTCAGCGGCCGCAGGCCTCCTCACCACAAGTGATGTATCGCTGCGGTCACGGTCTCACGACTGCCCGATCATCAGTGACTTGGTGTTGACGAATTCGAGCATGCCATAGCCGCCGTGCTCGCGGCCGTAGCCACTTTCCTTCACGCCGCCAAAGGGCAGGTTGGGCTGAGCGATGTAGTAGCCGTTGACGCAGACCATGCCGGTATCGAAATGATCGCGGGCCAGACGGACCGCACGCTCTTCGTCTTCGGAGAAGATACCGCCGCCCAGGCCGTAGACCGAGTCGTTGGCGATGCGCAGCGCGTCTTCTTCATCGCGGGCACGGATCAGCGACGCGACCGGGCCGAACAGCTCGCCGTCATAGGCCGGCATGCCGGGCGTGACGTTGTCCAGCACGGTGGAGGGGTAGAAAAAGCCGTCCACGTCCGGAATCTCGCCCCCGGTCAGGCACACGGCACCCTTCTCGACGGATTCCTCGACCTGCCTGTGGAGCTCGTCACGCAGATCCTTGCGGGCCAGCGGACCGAGCTGGGTGTTTTCATCGGTCGGGTCACCGAATTCGACCTGCTTCATTCTTTCAACGAAGGCGTCGCGGAACTGCTCATAGACGGCATCGACCACCACGAAACGCTTGGCGGCAACGCAGGTCTGGCCGTTGTTGGTGATGCGCCCGGTGACGCAGGTCTCCACCGCCTTGTCGATGTCGGCGTCTTCAAGCACCAGATAGGCGTCGTTGCTGCCCAGCTCCAGCACGGTCTTTTTGAGCTGCTCGCTGGCGGCCGCGGCAACCTTGCGGCCGGTGGCGGCGCTGCCGGTAAACGTCACGCCGCGTACCAGACTGTGCTCGGTAACCTGGCTTGCCTGCTCGTCGCGAATGTAGAGCACGGTGAAGACGTTTTCGGGCATGCCGGCTTCACGGAAGATCTCTTCGAGCGCCTCGGCGCAGCCCCAGACGTTGGGCGCGTGCTTGAGCAGCACGGCGTTACCCGCCATCAGGTTGGCAATGGTGTAGCGCACGACCTGATAGAAGGGGAAGTTCCACGGCTGGATGCCGAAGATGATGCCGATCGGCTGATGGGTCACAACGGCGCGGCCGCCCGGCAGGTCGCGATTTTCATCGGCCAGAACGCTTGCGGCGTTGTCGGCGCTGTAGTCGCAGATGCTCTTGCACAGATCGATCTCGGGCGGGGCCTGGCTGATCGGCTTGCCCATCTCCTGGGTCATCAGGCTCGACAGGCGATCCTTGTGCTCGACCAGCAGCTCGCCGACCCGGCGCACCAGCTTGCCGCGCTCTTCAAGCGAGCGCTGCTTCCAGTCGAGATAGGCCTGATGCGTCTGCTCGATCTTTTGCTGCAGCTGGTCATCGGAGATGGTTTCGAACTCACGGATCGTCTGGCCGGTGGCCGGATTCACGGTTTTAATGGTGTTCGACACAATAACCTCCTTTGGTATGACGGAACGACCAAAAGCATAGCGCGCTAATGGCCTCGCTGCTGTGGCCATTACTGTCTGTTCCTTGCCTGATCCTCCAGCGTCGAATCGACTCGCGAGTCAGGCGCGGCTGTACCTTGTCCATAAGGGTGTGGCATAACCACAGACCGCCCTTGTTTGTCAGGAGACAATTGCATGCTGGATACCATCAACGAGTTTTTCGAGCGCATGAGCGGCCGCGCGCCGGGTGAGCAGGACCATGAGATGACCCTTGAGCTGGCGGTGGCCGCGCTGATGTGCGAGGTCATGCGCGCTGACGGCGAAATGAAGGCAGTCGAGCAGCAGACCCTGCGTGACATGCTGCGTCGCCGGTTCGACCTGGATGACAGCGCCGTGGAAACGCTGGTCGACATGGCGCATCAGGAAGTGGAGGACTCGGTGGATCACTACCAGTTCGTGCGCCTGATCCGGGACGAATATGACTATCCTCAGCGGGTCGCGTTGATCGGTCGGTTGTGGCGCGTGGCCTATGCAGATGGTGCGCTGGACCCGCTGGAAGAGGCCCGCGTGCGCAAGATGGCCGAGCTGTTATACGTCGACCATGCCGACTTCATTATGCAAAAGCTTGAAGTACAGCAGGCGCTGGGTCTGGCGTAGTATGCTTTTGCCCCTTGTTTGACCCCTTCCTGCCATCGGCCATCAGGACATTGCGTGTTGTCAATTTTATCCTCTCGTTCGGGCGTATTGGCCTGTCTGTGCATGCTGGTGGCCGTAAAAACGTCGCCGGTCACCGCCCGGGACGACGTTCCCGACACTCAGCAGCTGCCGCCGCAGGCCTATAACGGCTATCTGGAACAGCATACGGTGTCGCTCTGGGACGGCGAGGTGCCGGATGCCCGGGGCGAGGGCTTTCGTGATCAGCCCACCCTGACCATTTACCCGCCCGGTCAGCAGCCCAACGGCACGGCGGTCATCATTGCCCCGGGCGGTGCCTATCAGGTGTTGTCCGACAACACCGAGGGGCGACAGATCGCCAACTGGTTTAATACCCGTGGCGTGGTGGCGTTCGTGCTCAAGTATCGGCTGGGGCCGGACTATCCGATGCCGGTCCCGCTGGAGGACGCCCAGCGTGCGATGCGCTGGGTGCGCGCCCACGCTGCGGACTTCAGTATCGACCCCGACCGGGTCGGTATGGCCGGTTTCTCGGCCGGCGGGCATCTGGCAGCGCTGGCCGGTACGCGCTTTGATCAGGGCGACGCTGACGCCGAGGACCCGGTGTCGCGCCAGCGCAGCCAGCCCGATTTTCTGGTGCTGGGCTATCCGGCGCTGGTGATGTTCAGTGATCCCGAAAGCCGGATCGATTATTGCACGCTGATGGGGCTGGATGAGTGTGATCAAAACTGGCGGGCGCGCTATCGTCCCGAGCGCCAGGTCACGCATGACACGCCGCCAACCTTTATCTATCAGACCACCAACGATGAGCTGGTGCCACCGCAGGGCAGCATCGATCTCTACACCGCACTGGTCGATGCCCATGTCCCGGCCGAGATGCATCTTTTCGGCAACGGGCCGCACGGTACAGGGCTGGGCATGGGCGATGCAGCACTCGACAGCTGGACCACGCTGCTGGATCACTGGCTGCGTGGCCGCGGGCTTTACGAGCGCGCAGAGCCGGTAGAACAGTGAGCCGGCTCAGGCGGCACTATCCTCTCCATCGTTGCCCGGGGAGAGCAGAGTCTCCGTGATGGCCTCGCCAAGGCGTTCAAACAGTGCCTCGGCGGGCGCGCCCTCGTCCATGCCTTCGATACAGGCGGCAACCACGATCGCCTCATCCGGGGCATCGGGGCGAATCACGCCCATATGACAGGCGCGCTCATGCTGGGTGCCGGTTTTCTGGATAAAGCTCACGTCCCGGGGCAGGCCGGCTTCCAGTCGGTAGCTGTCGTAGGTATCGATCTTGAGATTATCAAACAGCAGCGCACGGTGCTCGTCGTTGATCAGATCACCGCGGACCAGCGCGGCCAGCAGGTCGGCGTAGCCGCTGAGCGTGGCACTGTTGACGCGCGTGTCGTAGTAGCGCGCGTAAGCAGTGGTCATGTTGTCGGTCTCGAGCGTGTCGCGTTCGACCTCGAGCGCGCGCGTGAGTGCTGCCACGCGCTCATCGCCGATGGGGGCCGAGGCGATTTCAATGAGCTGGTCGCGGTCAAGGTCGCGGGCCTTCGGGTGAATCTCGCCGTACACCCCGTAGCGCACCTCGGCCAGCGTGGTCATCGGCTCGAAATCGCTGCTGCCAAAAAAGCCCTGTCGCGTCATGCGCTGGAGACGGTCGTTGAGCGCGTCCACGCCGATGGCCTCGATCAGCATGTCGGTGGCGACGTTGTCGCTGTCGATCAGCATGCGCTCGAGCAGATTGGAGAGGCTGTAGGCCTGGCCGGGGTCGACCCAGAGCAGGTCGCCGGCGCCGTCGATGCGCTGGGAGGCTTCAAGCGTGAGCTCGTCATCCAGTGAGCATTCGCCGTCCTCGACCTGCTGAAGCAGTGCGATGGCGACGGGGACCTTGACCGCCGAGGAAAGATACCAGAGCCGGTCACCCCGGTGGTCGAGTCGGGTATCGTCAGCAAGGCGGCGAACATGCACGCCCAGCGTGCCTTCGGCCTCGTCATCAAGCGCTGTGACGCGCTCCCCCAGACGCTGTACCCAGTCGTTGTCGGCGCGCGCCTCGGATGCCTGCACAGGGGCGCCGGAAAGCAGCAGACCGGCCGTCAACCAGAACCCGATTCGGGTCGATAGAACGCGTGTCATGTTTGTTCTCGTTGTTCATGAAAGATGATTGACGTCCGGGCGCGGCCCGGCAGCGATGTCAGCGAAAGACGCCGGATTGCCAGACTGCCTGACCCACCTCCTTGAGCGCCTGCTCCGAGCGCGCCAGCGACAGCGAGCCGCGGGTGCAGGCCACCACCGCCACGCGGTGCGATCCGCTGTCTGCGTTTTGAATGGCGATGCCGCCGTCACAAAAGCGCCCGCGCTGGGTGCCGGTCTTGTGGGCAAAGGTTACCGTGTCGGGCCAGCTCGCTTGCAGACGGTTGGTGCCCGTGCGGGTACGCGCCATGACGCTTATCAGCTCATCGGTGCTTTCGGGCGACAGCGTTTCGCCGCGTGCCAGTCGGGTAAGCAGCCGGTCATGGGCGTCAAGATGACCGCTGTTGAGGCCGGTGGCGTAGTAGTTTTCAAACGCCTCGCTTAAATCGCGGGCGCGAAAATCGCTGACCGGCACGCCAATGAAACGGCTGATGGCGGCAAGACGGGCGGGCTCTTCGCGCGCCTTGCGAATATCAACGAACTCGAGCCCGTCGAGTGTCATGGCGTTGGGGTGAAACTCGCTATAGGCGTAGCGACGCACATCGGCAAGCGTTGTGATGCGCTCGAAGCCTTCCGGTACCAGCGTTTCAAGATGTTCATTGACCCGGTCAGCGCCGCCCACGCGGCGAATCAGCATGTCGGTGGCGGTGTTGTCGCTGCGGGTGATCATCTGCTCGAGCAGCCAGCGCAGGCTCAGCTGCTCGCCTGCGGCGTGCCAGTTGGTTTCACCGGCGCCGTCCACATAGTCGCTGCGCTCAAGGGTCATGGTGTCATCGAGGCTGATCCGACCGGCATCGACCTCGTCCATCAGCGCCAGTGCCACCGGCACCTTGACCATCGAGGCCAGATACCAGTTCTGTTCGCCATGAAAGGAGAAGCGGCTGTCATCATCGAGATCATGCACGACCACGCCGATTTCGCCCGGGTAGGCGGCATTGATGCGCTCGATGTCGGCGGTGAGACGTGCAGGCCATTCGACCTGCGGTCTGGCATCAACATGTTCATCCAGCGACTGCGCCGTGGCCTGTGTCGGCAGGGTGACAAGCAGTAGCAGGGCGGTCATTAGCGCCGTCAGGCGAGGGCGGCTCTGTTTCGAAATGGACAATACGGCGGTGCGACAGGGTGCATCCATACGGTTTTGAACTTCCATGACAACGGGTGTGCTGTTATTGGCGCAAGGTGTCATGGGAGTATAGAAAGCGGATTCGCCCCTGACGCCGGGCCTCAGGCGCACTTAAGACATCCCGAAAATACTCCCGAGGATCCGGGGGACGCATTAAAAGACCTTCGGGTCCGGAAACAGGATTTCATGCAGATATCACGTCACATCACCATCGACGACAGCGAGTTTGAACTTCGCGCCATTCGCGCCCAGGGCGCCGGCGGTCAAAACGTCAACAAGGTAGCCTCGGCCATTCATCTGCGCATGGACATACAGCAAAGCAGTCTTGCGCAGGAGTACAAGGACCGGCTGCTCTCGCTCAGCGATCATCGCATTACCTCAAGCGGATTGATCATCATCAAGGCGCAGTCCCATCGCACCCAGGAGCTCAATCGCCAGGAGGCGTTGATGCGCCTTCGTGCGCTGATCAAGTCGGTGATCTACACCGCCCGGCCGCGCAAGGCGACAAGGCCGACGCTCGGGTCGAAAAAGCGCCGGCTCGAAGGCAAGAAACAGCGCGGTCAGAAAAAGGCCATGCGGGGCCGGGTGGATCACTAAGACGAAAGAGGGCCCCGCAATGAAGGGCGATGCCGGCATATCCGAGTGTTTCACCTGGGATTGTCGGCGGGTGAGGGTTTATACTGTCGCTCGATCATGACATCGCCGATGCAGCAGGCGGTGTCGGCAGGGAACGGACAGGAGACAAGCAGTGCTCGAAACAGTCAAACATGTAGTGGCCGTCGCCTCCGGCAAAGGCGGTGTGGGCAAGTCCACCGTCACCGTCAACCTGGCGCTGGCCATGGCCGCTCAGGGTCATCGCGTGGGCCTTCTGGACGCCGACATTTACGGCCCCAGCCAGGCGCAGATGCTGGGCATCGAGCCCGGCACCCGCCCCACCATGGTCGATGACAAGACCATGAAGCCGATCGAGGCGCACGGGCTGAAAATGATGTCGATGGCGGTGCTGGTCGATACCGAAACCGCCATGGTGTGGCGCGGACCGATGGTCGCCGGCGCCTTCCAGCAGCTTCTGACCCAGACCGGCTGGGGGGAGCTTGATTATCTGTTCATCGATATGCCGCCGGGTACTGGTGACATCCAGCTTACGCTGTCACAGCAGGTGCCGGTATCGGGCTCGGTGATCGTTACCACGCCGCAGGACATTGCGCTGCTGGATGCGCGCAAGGGCATCGAGATGTTTCGCAAGGTCAACGTGCCGGTGCTGGGCGTGGTCGAGAACATGAGCACCCACGTGTGCTCGAACTGCGGGCATGAAGAGGCGGTCTTCGGCGAAGGCGGCGGTGCCCGCATTGCCGCGCAGTACGACACCGAAGTGCTGGGTCGGCTGCCGCTGACCATGAGCATCCGCGAGCAGGTCGATGGCGGTCGCCCGACCGTGGTCGCCGACCCCGAAAGCGACGCTGCGCGCTCGTTCATGGCGATCAGTGCCCGCATCGATGAGCAGCTTGGCGCCAAAACGCGTGAAAGCGGCCCGTCGATCAGCTTCGGCGACTGATCAACCCGGCCTGTCACGCATCACCCGGTCGGGCCGGCGCCTTGAAGGCTTTAGCCCGGCCGGGTGCATCGGTATCATGGCCGTTTTGCGCGGCATTCAATACGGCCATCGGCCACGTTAGTGCCGCGCCACCATCCCGGTTTTATCTTTTCTATTTCAGGCATTGCGACAGGACACCCTCGTGAGCATCAAGGCAGACAAATGGATTCGCCGCATGGCGCAGGAACACGGCATGATCGAGCCGTTCGAGTACGATCAGGTCCGCCATGCCGGTGATCAGCGTGTCATTTCCTACGGGACGTCAAGCTACGGCTACGACGTGCGCTGCTCCGATGAGTTCAAGGTGTTCACCAACATCCACTCGGCCACCGTCGATCCCAAGTATTTCGACGAGAAAAGCTTCGTGGATGTGAAAGGCGATGCCTGCGTGATTCCGCCCAACTCCTTTGCACTGGCGCGCACGGTGGAGTATTTCCGCATTCCGCGTAACGTGCTGACCATCTGTCTTGGCAAGTCGACCTACGCGCGCTGTGGCATCATCGTCAACGTCACGCCGCTGGAGCCGGAGTGGGAAGGGCATGTGACGCTCGAGTTTTCCAACACCACCAATCTGCCGGCCCGGATCTACGCCAATGAAGGCGTGGCGCAGATGCTCTTTTTCGAGTCCGATGAGGTGTGCGATACCTCCTACAAGGACCGCGGCGGCAAGTACATGGGCCAGCGTGGCGTGACGCTCCCGCGCACGTAAGCCCTGCAATGGCCCGGCTAGCCCAGATGGGTACTGCTGCCGGGCTCTTCCTCCCGCGCCATCTCCTCCAGCCCGTGCACGATGCCGCAGTCACCGACGGGGCTGGCATGGCCGCACTTCTCCCGCAGGGTCTTTAACTGACCGTGAAGCTGGGAAAGCTCCGCAAGACGCACCTCGACGTGATGGATGTGCTCATCGAGCAGCGCATTGATGGCCTGACAGTCGCCCCGCGGGTCATCCATCAGCGCCAGCAGCGCATGGATTTCGGCATGGCTCATGGCCAGCGCCCGGCAGTTGCGGATAAAGGCGAGTCGCTTGAGATGTGCCGGCCCGTAATGGCGGTAGTTGCTCTCGCTGCGACCCGGTGCCGGCAAAAGCCCCTCACGCTCGTAGAAGCGAATGGTCTGGCTGCTGCAGCCGGTCTCCTTCGCCAGTTCTCCGATTTTCATGGTTTGCTCCTGCGAGTGGCGTTTTGACGCGCTGATGACACGATGCGCCATCGATTGCTGACCCTGTCGCCACTATAGGGTTACAAGGGGGCGCCATCCAGATTTGCGTATCATTTGAGCCCTGATGCGCGCACGACACGCTTGAGTTGCCATGGGAAAGGCCTTTGACCGGGTGCCCCGACCAAGGTCTCGATAGGGTCTTCAACCTGAATGTGACATTTTGATGACAGCGCGATGACCGTTGTCGTTGGCCCGACAGGCCGGGGCGAGGCCGCGCGACTTCAGTCAACCGTGTCGAGGCATTCATGTTCTCCATCTTCAAGGCCGGGCGTCCCGGTAAATCGCTTCCCGAAGCGGATATCGACGGCACCTACAAGCGACTGCGCTGGCAGATCTTTGCCGGCATCTTTATCGGCTATGCCGGTTACTATCTGGTGCGCAAGAACTTTACCCTGGCCATTCCGAGTCTGGTGGAGCAGGGCTATTCCCGCGGAGATCTGGGGCTGGCGCTGGCGGGCGTATCGATTGCCTACGGTATTTCCAAGTTTTTGATGGGGGCGGTATCGGACCGCTCCAATCCGCGCTATTTCCTGCCGGCAGGGCTTTTATGCTCGGCGCTGATCATGTTTTTGTTCGGTTTTTCGGAGTGGGCGACCTCCAGCATTGCCATCATGTTTGTGCTGCTGTTTCTCAACGGCTGGGTACAGGGCATGGGCTGGCCGCCGTGCGGGCGTACCATGGTGCACTGGTGGTCAAAGGGCGAGCGCGGCAGCATCGTATCGGTCTGGAACGTGGCGCATAACGTGGGCGGCGGTCTGATCGGGCCCTTGTTCATACTGGGCATGGCGTGGTTCAACGACTGGCGTTCGGCCTTTTATGTGCCGGCGGCCGTGGCGGTGGGGGTGGCCGTCTTTGCGCTTTTGACAATGCGCGATACGCCGCAGACCTGCGGTCTGCCGCCGATCGAAAAATACAAGAATGACTATCCGGAAGGCTACGATGAAAGCCACGAGCGCGAGTTTTCCGCTCGCGAAATCTTTGTTGAGCACGTGCTGAAAAATCGCCTTTTGTGGTTTATCGCACTTGCCAACGTCTTCGTCTATCTGCTGCGCTACGGCGTGCTCGACTGGGCACCGACCTATCTTCAAGAGGTCAAGCACTTCACGGTCGACAAGTCTTCGTGGGCCTACTTTCTCTATGAGTGGGCGGGCATCCCGGGCACGCTGTTGTGCGGCTGGCTCTCCGACAAGCTGTTTCGTGGCAACCGCGGGGCGACCGGCATCTGCTTCATGGCGCTGGTGACGGTGTTTACCGCCCTTTACTGGCTCAATCCGCCCGGCAACCCGACCATCGATCTCTTGTGTCTGATCGCCATCGGGTTTTTGATCTACGGACCCGTCATGCTGATCGGGCTGCACGCCCTTGAGCTGGTGCCCAAAAAGGCCGCCGGGACCGCGGCCGGGTTTACAGGGCTTTTTGGCTATCTCGGTGGCTCGGTCGCGGCCAGCGCCATGGTGGGCTACACGGTAGACCATTACGGCTGGGACGGCGGTTTCATGCTGCTGCTCGCCGCCTGTGTGCTGGCCATCGTGTTGCTCTCTTTGACGCTGCGCAAGCCGGCCGCCAGACACGCTGACTGATCCTGAATGACCGGCTCCTCGGGCCGGTCATGGCAGCGTGGCACCGCTGACATCCGAAAGTGCCAGCTTGAGCGAGCGCGCCAGCGCCGCACCGTGGCCCAGGCCCTCGAGCACTTCAAAACGTGCGTCAAGTTCGGGCGCGCTGTCCATCCGGTGCGCCAGCGCCGCCAGCTGATCGTTGACTTGCTTATCGCTGCCGCCGTTGGCGTAGGGGCCGCGGCGGTTGAGTTCGGCATCGCCGCGCATTAACAGCACGCTGCCGTGCCGGTCCGGCGGCCATTGAAACCGGCCCGCTTCCTCCAGGACCTGATAGCCGTTCCAGTGAAGCGTGGGGCTTGCCACATACCAGTGATCAAACAGGGCCGGGCGGGTGAACAGCGCATGCATGACAAACAACCCGCCAAAGGAGTGTCCCCAGATCGCGCGATTTGACGTGTTGATGGGAAGGTCGCGTTCGGCCTCCGCCATGAGGGTGTCATTGAGCAGGCCGATGAAATCATCGGCCCCACCGCCGCGGCGCTCGGGGTGGCGGTCATTAACGATTGGCGCCTGATCCGACCGCTTTGGGGTGTAGTCCCATTGACGCGCTTCGACGTCAAAGCGCGCGTCCGTGTCATAGCCCAGCGCGATCAGCACCGGTGGCTCGGCGTCGTCCATGGCTTTCAGGTCCTGCTCATCGAGTTCCGCCAGTGCGGCATTGCCATCAAGCAGATAGATCGGCGTGTAGCCGGCTTCAGGAGGCGCCTTTCTGGGGACAGCGACAGTGATGCGGTAGTGGCGCTGGCCGTCGGCGCTGGTAAGTCGATGCACCCGAAAGTCATACACCTTCGAGCCTTTCTCGACAATGCCGGGCGGCAGCGGCTCGTTGAAGTCGGGGCCCGGGCGTGCGCCAGCCGGAAGTGACCAGAGGGCGCCGGGGAGCAGGGCCAGCAGGGCCGTGTGTGTCGCGCCCTTGAGCACGCGACGTCTGGTGCCATCGCAGGCAGGAAGCTGTGTCATGTGGTCTCGCAACAATGCATGGTATCCCTGTGACCGCGCCACCGGGCATTTGCTCCGAGGGCGCGGTCGTCATTTTCTCCGGGAAGGGCGCGAGAATCAAAACGACGCGGTCAGCGATGAGTAGATGGCGCGCCCCGGTTCGTTGTAGGTCGCAGCGCCGGCACTGCTGCTGTTGCCCTCGCGATAGAGACGCTTGTTGAACACGTTGTTGACGCCAAAGCTGCCGCGCAGATGGTCGTTGAAGGTGTAGCCCACGTTAAAGCCCACGACGCTGTAGGGCGAGAGGCTGTCATCGTTGACGCCGCTGTCTGCCTGAGTGCGCGAGTTGGGCTGTGAGGGCGCTTCCTGCTTGCCGTAGGCGGTCCAGTAGAGCTGGGTATTGAGCCGCTCGCTCAGCGTCCAGTCCAGCGTCGAGTTGAGCGTGAACTCCGGGATGATGGACAGCGGATCGCCTGTTTCCCTGTCTTCGGACTCGATCATGTACGTGACGTTGTTGCTCCACAAAAGGCTATCGGTCAGCGGAATCTGCAGGTTGCCTTCAAGGCCCTGTACCACGGCGCGCTCGGCGTTGCGCCACTGCAGCACATCCGTGCCGCCACCGGTCACGGCGACCGGGTTCAGCCCGGAGACAATCTTGTCCTTATAGTCGTTTCGAAAATAGGTCAGCCCCGCCACCAGATCCCTGTCGCGGTATTCGATGCCGATCTCCTTGTTAATGCTGGTTTCGGCGTCGAGATCCTCGTTGCCGACCAGATAGCAGGAGTTCTGCGAGCCGACCGGACAGCCGTTGCCGCGCGAATAGAGCAGATAGTCCGGATTGGTCTGATACAGGTTGGGCGCCTTGAAGGCACGAGCCACGCCGGCCTTGAGAGTGACGCGGTCACCAAGCTCCTGAGAGGCGTTCAGGCTCGGGCTCCAGTTGCTGCCGGCCTCGCTGTGATGGTCAAACCGCAGCCCGGGCGTGACGAGGGTGCCCGGGCGCAGCTCGATATTGTCCTCGATATAGACGCCGCTGAGTTCGGCGCTGGTCCTGTCGCTGCCGCTGGGGGCAAAGCCTCCCAGATCGCCGGTCTCGCCGAAGCTCTGGTTGGTATTGCTGGGGTCTTCCAGCGTGTCCCGATTCCACTCACCGCCGAAGGTAATGACCTGCTCAAACATCCGGCTGGTGTAGTAGTCCGCCTCGGCGCTGGCGCGATAGGAGTTGAATTCGCTGCTGGCGTAGTCGGCCTGTTCATCGCCGCCACCGATGGTGCCCTCAAATCGCCCGGCGGTGCCTTCGTTGAGCCGGGTATTGCGAGTGCGCTCGTACTGCGCGCTTACGCGGGTGTCCATATCGTCCCAGGCGCCGGTGTGGGTCAGGGCCACGTTCTGGCGATAGAGGCGGTTGGTTTCGGCGCCGCCATTGGCCAGACCCTCGGTCAGGTCGGTGCGCTGGTTGTTCTGCGAGTCGCCGGTATAGATGTTGCCCTGGCGCGAGTAGCCCATCTCGAGATCGAGCAGCTGCGCATCGGTGGCCTGCCAGGAGAGCACCGCGTTGATGTCGCGGTTGCGCACGCCTTCACGACCTGCCGAGTTATTGATCACGTCATCATTGAGCGCATCGGCGTTGATATCGGCATCGTCGGCGTCGGTCTTGTTGGCGCTGCCGTAGAGGCGCAGGCTCAGATCCTCTGTCAGGGGGCCGGCCAGGTTGAAGTTGGCCCGCCGAGTGGCGCCTTCCTCGCTGCTGGTCGGGGTGCTGGTAAAGGTTGTGACCGAGCCCATCCACTGTTCGGTGGCGCGTTTGGTGATGATATTGACCACGCCGCCGGCCGCACCCGAGCCGTAGCGTGCGGCGGCCGGGCCGCGCAATACTTCGATGCGCTCCACCATTTCCGGCGGGACCCAGTTGGTATCGCCTCGCGAGTCGCGCTCGCCGCGCCAGCCGTAGCGCACCGAGTTGCGCGAGCTGACCGGCTTGCCATCGATCAGCACCAGGGTGTTTTCCGGGCCCATGCCGCGAATGTCGATCTGTCGATTGTTGCCGCGCTGGCCCGACGCGCTGTTGCCGGTAAGGTTGACCCCCGGCATGCGGCGGATGATGTCGGAGAGGTCATTGGTCGGCGGGCGCTTTTCGATGTCTTCGCTGGTAATGATGGATACGCCCGGTGCCTGTTTGAGCGTCTGTTCGGCGGTGCCCAGCACCACCATCTCTTCCATGTCATCGGTGGTGTCGGCGGTAACGACCGGTGCCGGGGCATCGGCCGTGGTGGCCTCGCTTTCAAGCTGTTGGCGCGTATCGTTTAAAGACTGCGCGCCAGCAAGGACCGGGGTCGCATGAAGCATGGGGGCGGTAATCGCCAGCGCAATGGCAAATGTTGTGGTGTGGCCTGACGTTGAACGTGACATCCCTTGAATTGTTCCCTGTTATGTCGTGCCGATCGTGGAGAGCCCGTTGGACCGGTCATGGTTTTTGGCGCCATCAGAGATTTTTGTTGTCGGCGCGTTGTTACGAAATATAATGTTAATTATTATCATTTGCGAGTAAAGTCTTTTGACTTTGCTTAAATATCATTGAGTTAAGTTTTATAAAAGCCGAAGGCCGGTCACCGTTCGGTACCGGTACCAGATTTCAACGTCTCAGGGGAACAGGAAGGATCATGGGCAAGAGAGCGGTTTCACGACAGGGGGCTGTCGCAGTGGCAGCAGGTGCACTGGTCGTCATGCTGGGTGTCGGCGTGTTCAATCCGGTGATGGCAGAACAAAACGGCAGTACTCAGGCACAGTCCGGCGTTCACATCGCTAAAAACGTGCAGCTGGGCGGCAGTCTCTATGAGCTGGTATTCGACCCCGACACCCGCCAGGTGCTGGTGGCCGACGCCGGCGGCCGGGACGAAAGCGCACAAAGCTATCTCTACCGGCTGGACGCTTCCACGCTGGAGGTTGTCGAGCGCATCGCACTGACCGAACAGATTCACGGGCTGGCCCTCGATCAGCAGCGCGACGTGCTGTACATGGTCAATACCCGCGGCGGTACGCTCACCGCGCTGGATGCCAAAAGCGGCGAGACCCTCAAGACCCTGACACTGGTGGATGACGCCGCCCGCGAAGGGGACAAGCGCCCACCGCAGCCGCGTCTGGCGGCCGTGGATGAAAAGCGCAATCTGATCTATGTGACCGGCGTGGCAGACGAGGGCGTGGTGTGGGTGGTCAACGGCGAGGACATGACGCTTGCCGACACGTTCGAGAACGTGGGTGCCCAGCCTGCCGGGCTGGCACTGGACCACGAGCATCAGCGCATCTTTGTGACGCTTCTGGGCGAGAACCGGGTCGCGGCCATCGATACTGACAGCGGCGAGGTGGCCAGGACTTATGATCTGAGCGTCGAGGGGGCCATCAATATCGTGTTTGATTCGCGCCATCAGCGCCTGCTGGTGACCGGTCAGAAAAGCGGTGAGCTGGAAGTGCTGGATGCACAGAGCGGGGAGTCCCTGCACCGGGTGAGCACCGGCGATGGGGCACTGGATATCGGTCTTGATGACGCCGCCGGGCGTATCTATGTCACCAATCGCGGTGCCGGAACGGTCAGCGTGCTGGACGCCGAAAGCCTTGAAGTGGTCGCAACGCTTGAGACCGGCCCGCATCCCAACAGCATTGCCATCGACCCCGACAGTCACGATGTCTTCGTGACCAATCGCGCCTCACGAGAGTCTGCTGACGACCCGCGTGGCAACTCGGTCTCGCTGATTCAGCCCTGATGGGGGTCTGCCGGCCCCGTCACCAGCGGGGCCGGCACGATCTGCTCCGATGGCGGGGCCCGCTCCAGGCCTTGTGACCTTGCCGTGATTCTTGAGAATCATTTTCATTCATGTGCTAGTCTTCGAGGCACGTTCAACACCGTCTTTTATTGTGGGAATTGCTCATGCCAACAACATCTTCTCGTCGCGCTCGTATCCTGCAGGGGGCGCTCATTGCGCTGGGGCTTGTCACCCTGTCGGCGCCCTGGGCGGTGGCCGGTGAGCAGCCGACTCAGCAGCAGGCAGCACAGCAGCAGGACGCCTCGGATCACATCGTGGCGCAAAAGGACATTGCCAAGGGGCTTTACGAGCTGGTGTTCAGCCCGTCGCAGCAGTCGATCTATGTTGCCGCCACCGGCGGTTTCGGTGAAGGTGCCAGCGACAACTACGGCGAGGGAGAGGGCGGTCGCATCTATCGGCTGGATGCTCAGACGCTGGAAGTCGAAGACACCATTGCACTGGATCAAAAGCCCTTCGGTCTGGCGTTGAACGAGAAGACCCATACCCTGTTTGTCGGCCACACGCTGGACAAGAGCGTCACGGCCATCAATCTGGAAGACAACACGACCCGGCATCTGGCACTGGCCACCGAGGCGGAAAAGGCCCAGGCCAAAGAGGACGATGTCTTCGGGCCCAATCCGCGCCAGCTCAGCGTCGATGAGCAGACCAATACCCTTTATGTGACCGGGGTGGGCGACAAGAGCGTGCTGTGGATCATCGATGGTGACCACCTTACCCTGACCGACACCGTGGAAGGGTTTGGCACCTGGGCGACGGGCCTGGCCGTGGATCACGACGGCCGGCGCATCTATGTCTCCACCATGAAGGACAACGCCGTGCGCGCGGTCGACATGGACAGCCATGAGATCGTCGATCAGTGGCCCACCGGCGGCGAAGGGCCGCTGAATCTGGCACTCGATGCCGACAACCATCAGCTTTATGTCACCAATGCCGACAGCGGCAATGTCACGGTGCTGGATACACAAAACGGCAGAGTGACGGATACGCTGGAAAGCGGGGAAGGGGCGCTGGCGCTGATGCTGGAAGGGGATCGCCTGTACGTGACCAACCGCAAGGCGCAAACGGTGACCGTTTATGACCGGGAAAGCCACAAGCTGCTGGACACCGTTGAGACGCCCCTGATGCCCAACAGTCTGGCGGCAATCTCGGGGACTTCCGGGGCCTATGTATCACTCAAGCAGGCGCTGGACGATAACCATCAGACCGACAAGCCCGACAGCGTGATCCATATCAAACCCTGATGGTGTCATGGGTGGCGGCTCTCATGAGCTGAAGTCTGCATTGAAACGGCCTCCCGAATGGGAGGCCGCTTTGTGTTCAGGCCGTCTTCCGGGCAGGCCGCGATCCGGCATGATTTGTCGTCATTGCAGGGCGCGCTGCCTTTGACATCGCCTAGCTGTCGGTATCCGCGTCGGTATCCGTGTCGGTATCAGTGTCGCTATCGGCGCTCCCGCCGCTATTCACACTGCCACCGCTGTTTACGCTTCCACCGCTGTCGGCGCTGTCGGCGCTGTCGGCGCTGTCGGCGCTGTCGGCGCTGGTACCGTTGGCCGTGCCGGTATCGTTATCGGTATTGGCGTCGGTATTGGCGTCGGTATCGCTGTTCGCATCGCCGCTGATATCGGTATCGCCTTCAGAGTCAGCGACGCTGGGGGCGCCGAAGTCATCGGTATGCTGCTGGTTGCCGGCACCGTCGCTGTAGCCGTCGGGCTGTTTGCCCTGACCGGGATTGATGGCGTTGGGCGAGACGTTTTCCTGAGTGTGGCTCTGCTGTTGAACGTTGCTGCTCGTATCAACGGCCAGTGCCGGTGTGGCGGCAAGCGCCAGAATAAAGGGAGCGATCCATGCTGCTTTCATGCTGTTTCTCCTGTGATCGGGTTCACCATTTAGCGTGTTCAAAACGCGCTGAACGGGGTCCCCGGATACTGCGACATCGAATGCGGGCTGTCGTCTTGCAGCCGGTAGACACAATATAGATCACAGGAAGGAAGGTGCCTGAGCAGGCAAAGGGGTCTTTAGCGTCAAAAAAGGCAGGACGGTGGGGTCGGGCAGGTTATAAATACAACAAGGGGCGCAACACCGAGTGTTGCGCCCCTGTCGATCAGCGACCGATTGATCAGGAATCCGTATCGGTGTCCGTGTCGGTATCCAGATCCATATCGTCATTGTCGGTGTCAGTATCCATGTCCAGATCGCTGTCTGTGTCCATGTCATTGTTTTGACGCGTCATGCCGTTGTTGTCGGCATCGGCATTACCCATGCCGGAATCCATGCCACCGGAGGTGGTGCCCTGCTGCATCTGGCCATCCTGCATCTGACCGTTATCGGTGTCAGTGTCGGTATCCATGTCGTTGGCCAGTGCCGGAGTTGCTGACAGTGCCAGTACGAAGGGTGCAAGCCATGTCGCTTTCATGATGTCTCTCCTGTCCTTGGTGTCTATCTCAACAGGCGCTCTTGCCTGCTGACAAAAAGCCTGGTAGGGCTTGTGAAGGAATACAAATATTCAACGGCCTGTTACCCTTGATTCACGTTAATATTTACCGTCATGTTTTTGATAATGATGAAAAATATTTTCTTAATGTGAGCTGAAATCGATTGGCGGGTTCGCCGATCCATGCGGGAACACGGCCTTTAACAGCCATCGTGCGTGTTATAACAGCGTCCCTATCGACCCCGAAAAGGTGTTTTCGTCATGGCCATTGACGCGCCCTGTCCGAACACCAGGCTGCGCCTTGTGTTCGACAACGGTCTGGTTCTCGGGCCGGGCAAGATTGATCTGCTGGAAGCCGTCAGCGAAACCGGATCCATTTCGGCCGCTGCCAGGCGTACTCACATCAGCTATCGCAAGACGCGCCATCTGATCGATGCGCTCAACGAGGCCTTCAGTCAGCCGCTGGTGCTTTCCAGCAAGGGGGGCGCTGATCATGGCGGGGCCCGACTGACGCCGCTGGGTCTTGACGTCATCGCGCGCTACCGCCGCGTCGAGCAGCAGACCCGAAGTGCGGTGGACACACATTTTGGCGATCTGATGAGCACGCTGGCACCGCTTGATGATGACGTCGACTGACGTTGTATCGCCTGGCAACCCATTCGGATAACCCACGGTTGAAACCGCTTTGATGCGGATGTGTTTGAGCCAGGTTTCTCGATGTGCAAATATAAGCACATCGGTTGGCGCCTTTCGCGTTGCCACTGCACTCACCCTTTCAAGGAAGATGATTTTTCATGCTCAGGCCCTTCGTTACCCTGGCGGCTGCCACTCTTTTATCCTGCAATGTCGCCAGTGCGGCAGAGCGTATCGATGTTCAGGCAGCCGCCTCACTGACCGATGTCATGAACACTCTGATCGAGCAGTACGAGCAGAACCACGATGTGGATATCGTGCCGGTGTATGCCTCTTCCTCGACGCTGGCACGTCAGATCGCCCAGGGCGCACCGGCGGATGTTTATCTCTCCGCCAACGAAAAATGGATGGACTGGCTGGAAGACCAGGGGGAACCGGTTCATGAGCGACGCGATCTGCTCAACAACCGCCTGGCGCTGATCACGGCAGATGACAGCGGTATCGACGACTTCACGCCGGACAGCGACCATCCGCTGGCACACTATCTCGACAAGGGAGATCGCATCGCGGTAGGAGACCCGGCGCACGTGCCGGCCGGTATCTATACGCAGCAGGCCCTGGCGCATCAGGGGCAGTGGCAGACGCTCGAGCCTCGCCTGGCCCGCGCCAGTGACGTGCGCGGCGCACTGGCGCTGGTCGAACGTGGCGAGACGCCGCTGGGCGTGGTTTATGCCACCGATGCCATGGCGGGCGAGCACGTGCATCAACTGGGGCTTTTCCCGGCCGACAGCCATGACCCGATTACCTATCCGGCCGCACTGATCGGCAAGGAACCGAGTCCGCAGGCCCGTGCGTTTCTGCAGTGGCTGGGCAGCGACAAGGCGGCCAGTACCTTCAAGCAGTACGGGTTTGAGGTCAGCGAATCGAATGAGGCGAGCTGATCGACGCCCGACTCGCGCCGATACGAGGGCGTCAACGTGCTGACACCGCTTGAAATCGAAGCCCTGCAGATCAGTCTGCAGGTCGCCGGTACGGCGCTTTTGATCATCATGGTCCCCGGCATTGCCATGGCGTGGCTGCTGGCCCGCCACGAGTTTGTCGGCAAGTCACTGCTTGATGGCATGGTTCATCTACCGCTGGTGTTGCCACCGGTGGTAGTGGGTTATCTGCTGCTGGTGGTCATGGGACGCCGCGGTGTCGTGGGCGGCTGGCTTTATGATCATCTCGGGCTGTCGCTGCCCTTTACCTGGCAGGGCGCGGCGCTGGCAGGCGGCGTCATGGCCTTTCCGCTGCTGGTGCGCGCCGTCAGGCTGTCGCTGGAAGCGGTGGACCCGCGCCTTGAGGCAGCCGCTCGAACGCTGGGTGCCTCACGGCTGCGGGTCTTTTTCACCATTACCCTGCCGCTGGCGATGCCGGGGCTGGTCACCGGCGGCGTGCTGGCCTTTGCCCGGGCGCTGTCGGAATTTGGCGCCACCATCACCTTTGCCTCCAACATCCCCGGTGAGACCCGTACGCTGCCGCTGGCGCTGTACTCGCTGATCCAGACCCCCGGCATGGAAGATGCCGCAGCGCGGCTGTGCGTGATCTCGATCGTGGTGGCCATGATCTCGCTGGTCGCCTCGGAGTGGCTGGCGCGACGTACCCGGCGGCGCATGGCCGGTCGGGACAGGGGATCGACATGACACCGACACTGCGGGGCGGCCGCCATGCTTGAGCTGTGTATCAAACACCGTCAGGGCGACTTTGACGTTGATGTCGATATCACCGCCCCCGGCCAGGGCGTGACGGCGCTTTTCGGCCACTCGGGCAGCGGCAAAACGACACTTTTGCGCATGCTGGCCGGGCTTGATCGCCCGGACAGCGGGCGTATTGCGCTCAACGGTCGAACCTTTGTGGATACGACGCGGCGCACGTTCGTGCCGCCTCATCAGCGGCGGCTGGGCGTGGTCTTTCAGGAAGCGCGGCTTTTTCCACACTACCGGGTGCGCAGCAACCTGACCTATGCGCGGCGGATTACCCGCGGCGTGGCTTTTGATCGGGTGGTTGAGCTTTTGGGGATAGAGGCGCTGCTCGAGCGCATGCCCGGCGCGCTCTCCGGTGGCGAGGCGCGGCGGGTGGCGATCGGTCGGGCGCTGCTGGCCGAGCCGGACATGCTGCTCATGGATGAGCCCCTGACCGGGCTGGACGGGGCGCGCAAGCAGGAGCTTCTGGACTACATCGTGCGCCTGACCCGCGAGGTCGATCTGCCGATCCTTTTTGTCAGCCACGACCCGGAAGAACTCATGGCGGTGGCCGAACAGCTCGTGGTGCTTGATCGGGGGCAGGTCATCGCCAGCGATTCGATGCAGACCCTGCTAACGCGGGGCGAAATGGCGCCCTGGCTGGGCGGTTTCGAGGCCAGTTCGCTGCTGCAGGGCCGGATACGCGCCCATGATCATCACTATCACGCCACCCGCGTGGCGCTCGCCGATGGACAGTGTCTGACGCTGCCGCTGCTGGACTGCCCGGAGGGAGATCTTGTTCGCGTTCGCGTGCGACGCCGGGATGTGGCCATTGCGCTGTCGCATCACCGTGACAGCAGCTTTCGCAATCAGCTCGATGCGGTTGTTGTGTCATTGACGCCGGGTCGTGCGGGCACGCTTGAAGTCACGCTGACCCTCGGTGAGCAGATGCTTCAGTCGCGCATTACCCTGGAGGCGGCTGAAGCGCTCGGGCTCAAGCCGGGGCTTGCGGTGGTGGCACTGATTCGAAGTGTCAGTCTGGCCGGATAGATCGGGACTTTTCGAGTGCACTGACTACTCTGAAACCAGCGCGATGATGTGTCATCCGTGGCCGTTGATCCGTCAGGAAGCGAGGCTCGGGATGCGTTGTTTCGTCATCACTTTTTGTGCGTTGTATGCCAAAACAGGGGAATGTCATGTTTGGTCTGCCGTATCAGGGTATCGCCACCTTCTTGAAAGCGCCGCAGGACAGCGAGCGGCCCTTTGCCTTTCTGGGGCTGCCCTATGACTGCTCGGTCACCTTTCGACCGGGCGCACGCATGGCGCCCAACGCCCTGCGTCGTGCCAGCATGATGCTGACCGACGGCCGCCACCCGGAATTCGAGACCGACCCCTGTGCGCTGGTCAGCGATCTGGGCGATCTCGATATCATGCAGGTGGGCCAGCATGACGCGCTTCGGCGTATCGAGGCCGGCGTCATGGCGGCGTACGAGCAGGCCCCCGAGCAGACCCTGCTGTGTGCCGGCGGCGATCACATGACAACCCTTGGCGTTTTGCGCGCGCAGCGTCGCCTTCAGGGCCAGCCGCTGTCGCTGATCCATTTCGACGCCCACTGTGATACCTGGACCAGCCATTTTGGCGATGACATTGGCCATGGCACCTTTTTGCGCAATGCCATCGACGAGGGGCTGGTGGCGCCGGAGCGCACCCTGAGCCTGGGACTTCGCTCGCCGGTGGAGCCGGCCACGCGAGACTGGCTGACCGAGCAGGGCGGGGAGTGGTTGAGCTCGCGTGCGCTGATGCGACTCGATGGGGAAACCCTGGCGCAGAAGGTGCGCGAGCGCATGGGCGAATCACCGATCTATATCACCTTTGACATCGATGTGCTGGACCCGGCTCATGCGCCGGGGACCGGTACGCCCGAAATCGGCGGCATCACGACCATGAAGGCACTGGAGCTTCTGGAGGCCCTGCGCAGCTTCAACCTGATCGGCATGGATGTGGTGGAAGTCTCGCCGCCCTACGACCCGCAGGAAATCACGGCACTGGCGGGCGCCACGCTGCTCTGGACGTTTATCGCCATGCGCGGCTGAATCAGGAGGGGGCAGCGCAGCCTACGGCGTTACGACTGCTTTTCTTGATCTGATAGAGCGCCTCGTCGGCCTGTTTGATCAGTACCTCGCCCGACAGCGGATGTTCGGGCGAGGAGATGGCCACACCGGCGCTGATGGTGACGTACTTGTGGGTGGGCGAGGGCTCGTGAGGCAGGCACTGCGCCTCCATGGCGGTACAAACGCCACGGGCAATGTCCATGGCGCGGTCAAGATCGAAATCGGGCAGCACGATCACGAACTCCTCGCCGCCGATTCGCGCCACAAGATCCGACTCGCGCTGGAAGATATCGCCAAGCGTCTCGGCGATGGTCTTTAAACACTGATCCCCCTCCGGATGACCGTAAAAGTCGTTGTAGAGCTTGAAGTGGTCGACATCGATCATGATCAGCGCCACCGGGCGCTCAAGGCGATGCGTCAGGGAGAGGATGCGCGGCAGCTGACGATCCAGCAGTCGCCGATTGCCCAGCCCCGTCAGGGCATCACGGTTGGTCAGCGCCTTGAGATGCGCGTTGCGCTCGTTAAGCTCCTGAATCAGCGTTTGAAACTCCCGCGCCATGATCCCCAGTTCGTCACAGCGGGCCTGCAACCAGGGCGGTGGAGAGTCCAGATGCTCGCCGGGTGACTGGCGCAGGGCGCTGGCATAGCGGGAGAGCTCGGTAATCGGGCGCAGCACCATGGCGCGAAACACCCACAGCATGATCATCATGAGCGCCAGCAGCAGTACCAGCGCGCCCAGCATGGTCAGGGTGAAGCGCTCGATGCCGTCGCGCAGGCCATCGCGATCAAGACGGGTGGTCATCATGACCTGATAGCCGGGCGTGGCGCTGTCGCGCAACAGGGTCAGGCGCAGACTGTCGTCATTGACCGAGTCAATCTCAACGCTCGGTTGATCAACCTCCAGGCGCTGGCGAGCGGCAGAAAGGGTCAGGGTCGAGGCCACGCTGGTCGGGTCGGGCTGCCACTGGTCGGGAAGAAAGCGCACCAGGGTCAGCTTGCCGGACGACAGCGTGCTGGCCCGATGCGCGATGGGCCAGGTACTCAGCAGGGCAAACTGCGGGCTGACGCCAATGCGTGCCGTCGTGTCGGTGACGGGCAACTGCCTCTGGATCTGGCGTACCTGCTCAAGGGTCCACTGACACTCGCCTGACGGGGTGGCGCAGGAGGTAAAGGCGCCGGTGATCGGGTTGCGCCCGGCCACCCAGGTCACGCCATCGTTGGCGTTGGTGATCAGCATCATGTCGGCGCCTTGTTCGGCAAAGACGGCCGGAGTGATATGGGTCTGCGGAAAGTCCGGCAGGCGGCCTTCCATGAAATCCCGGGTGCTGCCCCAGCTCGCCCATTGATACGCCATGTCAGCGATCATGCGCGCGTTGTTGTCGATACTCCTTTGCAGCGCGTTGGCGTGAACATGCGCGCTCTGGTGTTCTTCGCTGATCAGGTTGGGAATCATCAGCTGATGGAGAATAAACACCAGTATGCCCATGACCAGCACCAGCATGATCGAAAGCGTCACGATGAATCGGTTGCGCAGCGAATTAAGGTAGGGCATCGACAGTTCCGGCTGATGCGATCAAACAGCGCTTTAAAAAGGAGAGTTTGTACTCGAAAATCCCTCTTTTTAACGGCGCTGAGGGTGCAAACTTTATGATATGCCCGGCGATCGCTGCCGCATGTGGCAGCTCGACTGCCATGACGTCACGATCGCAAAAAGCGAAAAAGGTAAACCATGTTAATTAATTTTAATTAAATTAGGCGTAAATGTCGTCATCCGACCGCTGCCCGGCTCGGCGCCGTATCTGTGCGGACAGCATATTGCCGGGCGCGCGGATATGAGATGATCACGGCTATCTCGATGAAACAGCAGGTTATGTCATGAGTTATCCCCGTTTGCTGGCAGCCACCGTGTTGACCCTGCCGCTGTCTCTGTCGGCGCTGGCCGATGAACAAAACGATCAGAACACAACGGCTGCCAGTGCGACGCAAAAGGCCGAAGCACAGGCTGGAGATAACGCGTCATCCGGCAATGACAGCGCCGACAGCGCAGCCAACCGGGATGCGGGCGACAGCGCCGATGAGGCCCCGGTTGCCGATAAGGGGCCGCGCCACGTCAGGGCCATGGTCATCACCACGTTCGGTCCCGAGCGCCGAGCCTGGGCCGAGAAGCTGGCCCCGACACAGGACATCAGCGTGCCCGGGCTGCACGGCTCGTTTGGCAGCGTCAGCTGTAACGATGACAATGTCTGTTTGATGACCACCGGCAAGGGCTATGCCAATGCCGCCACTTCCATTTCCACGCTGGCCTTTTCGCCGGCGTTTGACCTGACCGAGAGCTGGTTTCTGATTTCAGGCGTTGGCAGTATCGACCCGCAGCAGGGCACGCTGGGCTCCCCCACCTGGCCGCGCTATCTGGTGGATTTCGGTATTCAGTGGGAACTTGATGCCCGCGATATTCCCGAGGACTGGACCACGGGCTATCTGAGCATCAATACCCACACCCCCACCCAAAGCCCGCATCAGGAATACGGCACCGAGTTCTATCATCTGGACGATGCACTGGTGGATCGCGCCGTTGAGCTGTCACAGAATGTGGCACTTGCCGACAGCGACAGCGCGGCGGCCTATCGCGCGCACTACGATAACGCCCCGGCCAATGAAGCGCCTGCCGTTGTGCAGTGTGACAGCGTCTCAAGCGATACCTGGTGGTATGGCAACCGCCTTGCCGACCGCGCCGCGCAGCTGGGCGAGCAGGTGGCCGGCGATGAGGCCCGCATCTGCACCGGCCAGCAGGAAGACAACGCCATTTTGACCGCGCTCAAGCGCGCCGATGAAGCCGGGCGACTGCAGCGCGAGCGCACCGCCGTGGTACGCGCCGGGGCCAGCTTCAATCGCCCCTACGAAGGGCTCTCCGAGGCCGATGGCCTGACCGGCTATGCCAAACAGGGGGGCTATACGCCGGCGCTGACCAACATGGTGCGTGCCGGCTATCCGCTGATTGCCGCCATCGTGACCGACTGGGATCAGTGGCAGGAAGGCGTACCGGAAAAGGCACCGGATGATGCCGGGGATCAGCAGCAATCCGGCGGTGAAACGTTGAGTGACGCCGAGAGCGAGAGCGGTGACGCCACTGAAGAGGCGGCCACGGCCGATGACAGCGATGAAGATCGCTCGTCAGACTGAACCCCTTTAAAGCCTGTGGATGACAGCAACGCCCGGCAAGCGCCGGGCGTTGCGCTGTTATCGGCCCCTGATGCCGGCACCCGACCTGCGCCGGTCATGAAAAAGAGCGATTTTGCGCGAGCCTGAATGTGAGTGGCCGCGTCTATACTCAGCCGACTAGAATTAATGTCAATCAAGTTTGGTGTGGAGCAGCAGGGCATGAAGATCATCCTGATGCGGCATGGGGCGCCGCGGGTGCGTTTTGACGAAAAGATGGCCGCTGCTGATTTCAGAGACTGGGTGGCCCGCTATCAGCTGGCGGGCCTTGATGAAGTCACGCGCTGTGATCGCGCGTTGTCCGTGGCCCGGGAGTGCGCCGCCGTGGCCTGCAGCGACCTGCCAAGGTCGCTTGAATCGGCGCTGCGCCTGGAGGCGGGCAACATTGTCTACAGCGATCCCCTGATGCGCGAGATTGATCTGCCACACGGCAGCGGACGCTGGCCGACGCCGTCACTGCCGACCACCTTCTGGCTGGTCGCCTTTCGTGCGCTGTGGCTGATGGGCTATCACGGCAACGCCGAGGGACGACGGGCGGTTTTCAGCCGCGCCGACGCAGCGGCCAGCAAACTGGTCGAGCTGGCCCGCGAGCACTGCTCGGTGCTGTTTGTCGGGCATGGCATGATCAATCATCTGCTGGCGCGCGAGCTGCTTGCACGGGGCTGGCAGGGGCCCAAAAGGCCGGGCCGGGCGCACTGGCAGTATGGCGTCTATGAGTACCAGGGTCAGGCCATCGCCTGATCCCGTTATCATTCCACGCGCCCGGTCTGTCCGGGCGTGTCAGCTGCGGCGAATCAGGGTGCGTTCGACATCGATGATGCCGGGCACAAGCCGGCCCTCGATGGCCTCCAGCACGCTGGCCAGGGCCAGTGCTGCGATGCGCTCGTGATCCTGCTGCATTGAATTGACCCGCAGTGGCAGAAAATCCAGCAGCCGGTCGTTGCCAAAGGTGGCCATCTGCAGACCGCGCGCCTGTAGCGCCGCCATCGAATATCTTGTCAGCAAAACATCCAGCGCGCCCTCCAGCAGGGTGTAAGACGCCGTGACCAGTGCCCGGGGCATGTCATGACGCTCGAGATGTTCGCGCATCAGCGCCATGCCGGTCTCCCGGTCATAGCGCTCGCCCGAGAGACAGTGCGCGTGTGCTGTCTGCCCGCCGTGGGTCGCTATCGCGGCATTGAAACCGTCACGCCGCTCCACGGTGTTGGCAAGCCCGGGCAGGGCATCGAGCCAGAGCACTTCTTCCACCTCGGGTGAGAGCACCGAGGTGGTCAGGGTCATGGCAGTTCGGCGGTTTTCACTGATGATGCAGGGCATCAGTGTGTCGTCAAGCGCCCGGTCAACGGCCACCACCGGCATCCCGGCGCTGATCAGGCGCTGATAGCAGGCCTCTCCCGGCGGCAGGCTCGAGGCCACGATCAAGGCGTCACAGCGGCGGGCCTGCAGGGCGCTGAGCAGTTCGCGCTCGGTGTCCGGGTCATCGTTGGAGCTGACCATCAACAGCTGATAGCCCGCCCGCCGCGCGCCCTGTTCCAGGAGCTTGGCCAGCCGCGCATAGCTGGTGTTTTCAAGGTCCGGCAGTACAAAGCCCAGCGTCCGGCTGACCCCGCGGCGCAGGGCGGCCGCCTGAGCATCCACCCGATAGCCGTGCTCCTCGATCACCGCCATGACGCGCTTGACCGTCGCCTCGCTGATGCGGTGCTGGCGGGATTTGCCGTTGATGACATAGCTTGCCGTGGTCCGTGATACGCCGGCCAGGCGCGCAATCTCTGCAAGCGTCATGGTGTTGTTTCCCGATATGAAAGGCGTGGGGCTGTCGATACGACGTAGGTCCATACCATTGGTGCTTGATTCACCGCTCGTTCTCTTTCAGCATTACGGCAAGGAAAAGGTGACACGATTCAGCCATGCTGTCATGACCTGTTTCATGCCGTTCTGCGCTCGAGATGCCTCATCCGATGGCGCCGACCGCGCAGATTTGCCACTTACAAGGATCAATACGCCATGCTCACGCTGAAAAGTGATGCCGTTTTGCTCGATCAGCACGCCAGCGACTGGCGTGATGCGCTCAATCAGGCCGGCCGGGCGCTCATGGAAGGCGGGCTTGCCCGCGAAGGCTATCGCGATGCGCTGTTCGAGCGCGAAGAGCAGGCCTCGACCTGGCTGGGCAACGGCATCGTTATTCCCCACGGTACCCAGAAAAGCCGTGAGCATGTGCTGGCCACCGGCGTGCGCCTTCTACAGTTCCCCGACGGTGTCGAGTGGCATGACGGCAATCGGGTCCACCTGATCATCACCATCGCCGCGCAAAGCGATGAGCACCTCGACATTCTGCGCCAGCTCACCCACGTGCTCGACCGTGAGGGTGTGGCAGACAGGCTGGCCCGCGCCGGCGACGCCGAGGAAGTGGTGCGTCTTTTGTCAAAAGCGCCGGTCACGGCCCGTCTGGACGGCGACACCATCATCCAGGGGGTACCGGCACGCTCGGCGCTGGAGCTGACAACGGCCGCCGCGGCTCGCCTTGAGCAACTGGGCTGCGTGGATCGTCGTTTCGTGGGCGACATCGTTGCCCAGCAGGCCATCTCGCTGGGCCAGCAGCTCTGGCTGGTGCGCAGCGCCACGGGTGTGACCCAGCCGGCGCTGGGCCTGGCTCTGCCGCAGGCCCACATTGACGGCGTGGCCGGTATCTTCTGTCTGGCCGAAAGCGGCAACGCCCACGATGTGCTGCTCGACCGGCTGGTCACCGTGCTGGAAGAGGGCAAGGGCGAGGAGCTGGCGCGTCTGGGGCGCGATGCGCTGCTTGCGCGGCTTTCCGGCGAGTCGGCCAGCGCCGAAACCGTTCGTGTCCGGGTGCGCAACGCCCACGGTCTACACGCCCGACCGGCCAAACAGCTGGTGCAGATCGCTCGCGCCCAGAAGATGCCGGTGCGTGTCCGGCTGGCCGAAGGCGGCAACGAGGCCGTGTCGGCGGCCAGTCTGACCAAGGTGATCGGACTGGGCGCGCGCCGCGGTCAGATGCTGATCTTTTCCGCCGAGGGCGAGGGCGCCCGTGAAGCCGTCGATACCATGGCCGAAGCACTGCGCGGCGGGCTGGGCGAGGAAGTTACACCGCTGGGGGATACCAGCGATGCGCGCCCGTCGCGCAATCGTCAGACCCCGCGTGACCCGGTGGTGGCACCGGCAGCGGATACGCCGCTGATCGCCGTGCCGGCCTCGCCCGGCATGGCGATTGCCCCTGTATTCGTGATGCGCCCGCCGGAGTTTCATTATGAGGAGACCGCCTCTGACCGTGCGCTGCAAAAGACGCGCCTGGGCGAGGCGATTGTTGAGGCCGAGCAGCAGCTCGAGGAGATGATCCGTGCCGCCGGCGGCGAGGTGGCCGAAATTCTCTCCATGCATGAAGAGATGCTGGGCGACCCCGAGCTTCGCGAGGCCGCCTATGAAGCGATCAACGAAGGCAAGAGTGCCGAGGGTGGCTGGTGGCGCGCCATCGATGTGGCCGCTCGCGCCCAGGAAGCGCTGGCCGATCGGCTGCTGGCCGAGCGCGCCGCAGATCTGCGCGATGTCGGCCGGCGCGTGCTGGGCAATCTCTGCGGCGTGAAAATGCCTGATCCGCCGACCCACCCCTATATTCTGGTGACCGACGATGTCGGGCCTTCCGATGTGGCGCGTCTTGATACCTCGCGGGTGCGCGGCATCCTGACCGCCCGCGGCGGCGCCACCTCCCACAGCGCCATCCTGGCCCGCGCGCTGGGCATTCCGGCGGTCGTGGGCGCCGGGGAGAGCATCATGGCGCTGGAAAACGGCATCGACATGATTCTCGACGGCGAGCGCGGCCGCGTCATTCCTTCGCCCGACCCGGCGCGTCGGGCCCGCACCGAGCTCTCCATTCGCGAGCGCGAGATCCTTGAGCGTGACGCCTTTGAGGTGCGTTTTGACCCGGCCGTGACGCTGGACGGCCATCGCGTCGAGGTCGCCGCGAATCTCGGCAATACCGCACATGCGGCAGACGCCGTCGAGCGCGGCGCCGAGGCGGTCGGGCTTTTGCGCACCGAATTTGTTTTCATGGCGCATCCGCAGGCGCCGGATTTGAACACCCAGATCGCCGAGTACGCCCAGGCCTTCGACGCTTTGGGCAAGGACCGGGCGCTGGTCGCGCGCACGCTGGATGTCGGCGGTGACAAGCCACTGGACTACTGGCCGGTCCCGGCAGAAGACAATCCCTTTCTGGGGCTGCGCGGCATTCGCCTGGCGCTGACGCGACCGGAAGTCCTCGAAACCCAGATTCGCGCCCTTCTGACCGCCGCTAAGGATCGTCCGCTGCGCGTCATGTTCCCGATGGTCAAGGATGTGGAAGAGTTTCACGCTGGCAAGGCCATTTTTGATCGTGTGCAGGCCGAGGTTCAGGCACCCGATGTGCAGCTGGGGGTGATGATCGAGATACCTTCCTGTGCACTGCTGGCGCCGAGTCTGGCCGAGCATGTCGATTTCTTCTCGATCGGCACCAATGACCTGACCCAGTACACCCTGGCGATCGACCGTGGCCACTCCCGCCTGTCGGCGCAGGCCGACGGCCTGCATCCGGCGGTGCTGCGCCTGATCCAGATGACCGTTGACGCGGCTCACGCCAAAGGTCGCTGGGTGGGCGTGTGCGGCGAGCTGGGCAGCGACCCGCAGGCGATCGGCGTGCTGATGGGGCTGGGCGTGGATGAGCTGTCGGTGTCCAGCCGCCAGATTCCGCTGGTCAAGCAGCGCATCCGCAGCCTGAGCTTGGCAGACAGCCGGGCGCTGGCGTTGCGCGCGCTGGCCTGCCCGACGGCCGCCGAGGTGCGCGCCATGCTGGAGTCGCTGACATGAGCCGGGTACTGACGCTGACCCTCAATCCGGCGCTGGATCTCTCCATTCGTCTGACGGCCCTGTCACCGGGCTGCGTTAACCGTTCGCAGGAGAGTTCGCTGACAGCGGCCGGCAAGGGCAACAACGTGGCCCGCGTTCTGGCCCGCCATGATCATCAGGTGGTGGCCGGCGGCTTTCTGGGGCGAGGCAATCAGGCGCCGTTCGAACGGGCCTTTCATGAATGGGGTGTGGAGGACCGCTTCATTCGAGTGGCCGGCGACACCCGCGTCAACGTCAAACTCTCCGAGGCCGACGGTCGGGTGACCGATATCAACGGCGCCGGTGCGCCGGTGGATGAAGCGGCCATGACACAGCTGCTTGATGATATCGAGGCCGGGGCGGACAACCTTCATGCCATGGTGATCTCCGGTAGCCTGCCGCCGGGTGTGGCGCCCCAGTGGCTGGCGGCCCTTATCGGGCGGCTCAGAACGCAGGGGTTGCCGGTGTGGCTGGACAGCAGCGGCGAGGCGCTGGTGCAGGGCGCGCGCGCGCGTCCCGCTTTGATCAAACCCAATGAGCATGAGCTGGCCGAGTGTGTTGGTCGGCCACTGCCGGACGAAGCGGCGCTTCTGGCGGCCGCCCGTGAACTGCAGCGCGGTGGCATTGAAAACGTTCTGCTGTCGCTGGGCGCCGAGGGGGTGGTGTGGCTGTTTGACGGCGGCGCGTTACGCGCTCGTCCGCCGCGGGTAGAGGTCGTCAGCACCGTGTGTGCCGGCGACACGCTTTTGGCCGGTACGCTGCACGGCGTGCTTGAAGATTGGTCGCGCGAAAAGACGCTGCGCTTTGCCACGGCGCTTTCGGCCGATGCCGTGCGCCGGATCGGCGTGGGGCGCTCGGATGTTGAGGACTTTGCCGCCTTGTGCGAGGCGGTCTCCATCGAGGTGCTGACATGATCACGCCCTTGATTTCTTTTGAGCTGCCTGCTGATGACAGGCGCGGTCAGCATGGCGACCAGTGGTTGGCACTGGCACAGGAGTGGTTTGCATGAATATTGTTATCGTCACGGCCTGCCCCAGCGGCACGGCGACGACCTATCTGGCGGCGCGCCGGCTCGAGCAGGCCGCGCATCGGCTGGGCTGGCACACGGCGGTCGAAATGCAGGGCCAGTTTGACCCGGCCACGCTCAGCGATGAGCAGATTAAAGCGGCCGATCTGGTGGTCGTGGCCGCCAGCCGACCGGTAACGCTGTCACGCTTTACCGGCAAGCCGCTCTATCGCGAGCGCCTGGAAGCCGCACTGCCGGACCCGGACGGGTTTTTGTCCCGCGCCCGCGAACAGGCAACGCCCTGGCAGGGCAGCGATGACGCGCCGGCAGCGGCGGTCGACGTTCCAAAGGCTGCCGAAAGCGACAGGGTCAAGCGCATTGTGGCGGTAACGGCCTGTCCGACGGGCGTGGCGCATACCTTCATGGCAGCTGAAGCGCTGGCCGAGGCCGGGCGCAAGCTGGGCCACGAGATCAAGGTTGAAACCCAGGGCTCGGTCGGTGCGCAGAATCAGCTTACCGATGAAGAGATCGCGGCGGCCGATATCGTACTGCTGGCCTGTGATATCGAAGTCGATGACGAGCGTTTTGCCGGCAAGCCGGTCTATCGCACCTCGACCGGTACGGCGCTGAAAAAGTCGCAGCAGACCATCAATGACGCGCTGGCGGGCGCCGCGGTGGAAAGTGCGGGCAGTGCCCCGGCCGGTGGCGAGCGCAAAAAGAGCATGAAAGAGCGCGGCGTCTACAAGCACCTGCTGACAGGCGTGTCCTTCATGCTGCCGATGGTGGTGGCCGGCGGTTTGTGTATCGCACTGTCATTCGTCTTCGGCATCGAGGCCTTCCAGGAGGAGGGCACGCTTGCCGCGGCGCTGATGCAGATCGGCGGTGGTACGGCCTTTGCCCTGATGGTGCCGGTGCTGGCGGGCTATATCGCCTACTCGATTGCCGACCGACCCGGCATCGCGCCGGGCATGATCGGCGGCATGCTGGCAAGCACCCTGGGGGCGGGCTTTATCGGCGGCATCATCGCCGGTTTTCTGGCCGGCTATACCGCGAAACTGATCGCGCAGAAGCTGAAGCTGCCGGCCAGTGTCGAATCGCTCAAGCCGATTCTGGTGATCCCGCTGCTGGCGAGTCTGGTGACCGGACTGGTGATGATCTATCTGGTCGGCACGCCGGTGGCCGGCATGCTCTCGGCGCTGACCGATTTTCTTAACAACATGGGCTCGACCAACGCCGTGCTGCTCGGGCTTTTGCTGGGCGCGATGATGTGTGTGGATCTGGGCGGGCCGATCAACAAGGCGGCCTACACCTTTGGCGTCGGGCTTTTGTCGACCCAGACCTACGCGCCGATGGCGGCGATCATGGCGGCGGGTATGGTGCCGGCGATCGGCATGGGGATCGCAAGCTTTCTGGCGCGCTCGAAGTTTGCCGAGACCGAGCGTGACGGCGGCAAGGCGGCGTTTGTGCTGGGGCTTTGCTTTATCAGTGAAGGCGCGATCCCCTTTGCCGCCAAGGACCCGCTGCGCGTCATTCCGATCTCGATCGTGGGCGGGGCCATTACCGGCGCGCTGTCGATGTACTTCCAGATCAAGCTGATGGCGCCGCACGGCGGGCTGTTCGTGCTGCTGATTCCGGGGGCCGTCAATCAGGCGCTGCTCTATCTGCTCTCGATTGCCGTGGGCTCGCTCATTATCGGTGTGGCCTATGCGCTGCTCAAACCGGCGCAGCAAAAGCTCGAGGTGCCGGAAGGGGCCTCTGCCTGAGCCATGGACTGCGCCGAAACATGAGGCGCGCGTTATCCGAGGGCCCCATTGGGGCCCTTTTTTGTGGCCGGCGATGGAAAATCACGGGTGTTTCGGGCCAAAAGGGGGGCGAGGCCATTACAATGCGCTCCTGATCGACAAGAGGGCCGCGCAAGGCCGACAACAGACAGGGAACACGCATGACAACAAACAATGGCACCGGCGGTGTGCTCTGGGCAGGGCGCTGGGGGTTCGTACTGGCGGCAACCGGCTCTGCCGTAGGGCTTGGCAATATCTGGAAATTTCCCTACATGACCGGGGAGTACGGCGGCGGCGCCTTTGTGCTGGTCTATCTGCTGTGCATCGCGGCCATCGGGGTGCCCTTGATGATGGCCGAAATTGCCTTTGGACGGCGCGGGCGCGGCAGCCCGGTCGAGGCGGTCAAGCGGGTGGTGGCCGAGTCCGGCGGGGCATCAGGCTGGGCGGCGCTTGGCTGGATGTCGATGATCTGCGGCTTCATGATCCTGAGCTTTTATGTGGTGGTGGCCGGCTGGTCGCTGTCCTATCTCTGGAAGGCCGTTACCGGCGGGCTCAATGCCGACAGCGTCGAGGGCATGGCGGCGATCTTTGAAGACAACAATGCCAACCCGCTCAATCTCGGCTTCTGGAGCACGCTGGTGACCCTGATCACCATGCTGATCGTGGGCAAGGGCGTGCAGGAAGGCATCGAGCGCAGCGTGCGCTGGATGATGCCGGGCATGGTGGTCATGCTGGCCATTCTGATCGGCTTTGGCGTGTTCTCCGGCGGCTTTGGTCAGGCGGTCGATTTCCTGTTTGGCTTTGAGTTCGGCCAGCTCTCCGGCGAGGGGCTGCTGGCGGCGATGGGGCACGCCTTCTTTACCCTGTCGCTGGCGGCAGGTGCCATCATGGCGTACGGCGCCTACCTGCCGGCGGGAAAATCCATTGCCCGCACGACCCTTACCGTGGCGGTCTGTGACACCCTGGTGGCCCTGATGGCAGGGCTTGCCATCTTCCCGATCATCTTTGCCAACGGCATGGACCCGGCCGGCGGCCCGGGGCTGATCTTCATGAGCCTGCCGCTGGCCTTTGCACAGATGCCGATGGGCATGCTGCTGGAGATCGTCTTTTTCGTGATGCTGACCATGGCGGCGCTGACCTCGGCGATCTCGATGATCGAGGCCACGATCGCCTGGCTGGTGGAGAGTCATGGCCTTGCCCGTAACCGGGCCGCCTGGGGCACCGGGGTGGTCCTGTGGCTGGTCAGTACGCTGGCCATGCTGTCGTTCAACCTGGGCGCCGACTGGACGCTGGGCGGTCGCACCTTCTTTGACTGGCTGGACTATCTCACTTCCCGCTTTTTGATGCCGCTGGGCGGTCTCGGGCTGGCACTGCTGGCGGGGTTTGCGCTCAAGGATCATGTGCTGCGTGACGAGCTGAGCCTTCCAGGTGCCGGCCATGCCCTGTGGCTTTTCATGGTTCGCTACGTCTGCCCGCTGGCCATCGTTGTGATTTTTATCGATGCGCTCGGCATCATGACGCTGGATGTGGCCACGCAGTGGCCATGGGGGCTTTTGGCGCTGGCGCTGTTTGTCGTGGTCGGCGAGTGGCTGAGCCCGCGGCTGCGTCGGCAGCCGGCGCGCTGAGTCAGATTGTGCTCATGTTGATGAGCGTATGAATGAAAACGCCGCGCTGGTGGGCGGCGTTTTTTTATGCGGCGTCATCTAGCTGTGAATCATCTCGTCAGCAGGGCCTGACGGGGCCATGAATGCCCTTGTGCAAGTGTCGAGCCGATACAGTCAGGCGAAAGGATTATAATGCTGCCGATGAAATTTGGTGTTATTTAAATAATCATCGGGCTGTTGGACCATCACTTCCTGAAATTTCAGGAATATATCTCCCGGCGAAGTGTTCTTGTCCTTTTCGGCTTTGAAAATGCTGGTGAATTCTTCGGTCAGATTTTTGCCGATGTTGTTATATCTCTCCTTGCTTTCTGGAGTAACCAGTTCACCAGTATGGGTGTATGTGATGATGCCTTCGTTGATACGAGTGATATCGATCAAGGGTCCTCGACTATCAGCTGTCGCGTAGAGCTCAAGCGACTCCATGGCATCATCACGTAACATCGCATCGTAGCGGCCCGCTACCTCTCTGGTCCAGGCAGGTAGCTCGTCCCTGTTTCGAACGCTGTAAGAGGATTCCGAAAGAGTCACGTTGGTGCCCGGGGCATCATTTTTGCCAAGGGCCACCCTCTTGTTCGAAATGGAGGTCGACGTTTCGGTTCTAATGCTGTCAATTCTGCTATTTTGGCTGATCGAGTCCGCGATCTGAGTGGTCATTGCCTGTCCCTGTAATTAGTTTTAGTTTCCCTAATGAATGATTATCAGGCTGGGCGGATGAATCAGTCTCAAGAAAAGACTCGTTCTGAATGGCTAAATCGTGAAATGTCAGCCGAACCCTTGGCCCGGCTGCGAATTGCCCTGCTGCAAGTGTTGAGCCAGAGAAGCCCATTCGCCCTTGCTCATGAGTGCGCGCTGACGCTTTTGTTCCGCCATCGGCAGCCGGCGCACTGAGAAAGCCTGTGCTCATGTCGATGAGCGTGTGATGTCGGTAAATATGTGAATAAAAAGGGCCGCCCATTGAGGGCGGCCCTTTTGCCTTGGCGTGATGTTTTCAGGGGGCGGGCGGCAGGGTCGGGTCATCCGGGATATTGGCGCTGTGGCCGGGGTCTTCACGGCTCATGTGCAAAAACTGCAGATGGCGTTCGTATTGATCCAGGATGTCGTTGATGAGCTGATCGCGGCTGAAGCCGATCAGGTTGTAGCCCTGGCTGCCTTCGAGCAGATAGGGCTCGAGGCGATAGTAGCGTGACCGGGTCTCGCTGGCCCGGCGGGCAAAGGATGGCATGGGAAAGGCGCGCGGCCAGATCTGGTAGGTAAAGTTCTGCTCGTGATCGAGTGCCACGTTCAGCTCCAGATGCAGCTCTTCGCCTTCTGCCTTGATGACTTCGGCTTTGAGGCCCTGCTCTGACAGCTCACGCGCCACTTCCTCCATGGCCGGGCGTGCGGTC
This sequence comes from Kushneria sp. EE4, assembly GCF_977968315.1. Next base: position 2,016,764 of record NZ_OZ386212.1, on the reverse strand, counting down.
ATGTTGATGAAGGCGCGCGCCTGGCGTCGACCGGGAAAGTACATGGCGCGCTTGAGGCGCTGGCGCCAGTGTCGCGTACCGCGCTCGCTGGTATGGGTGCGGCTCGACAGGCGCCCGGCCAGGCTGGCGCGATGGCTGTCTTCCTTGAAGGCTTCACTTTTGAACGAGCGATAAAGCCCGGCCATGACAAAAAAGATCACAAACGAAAAGGGCAGCCCCATGATGACCACCATGCCCTGCAGTGCCGATACGCCGCCGGCCATCAAAAGCGCCAGGGTCAGCAGCCCGATCGTGATCGACCAGAAGATACGCAGCCAGATGGGGGCGTCATGGTGCACGCTGGAAAGACGCGAGGTGAAGTTGCCCAGTACCAGCGCACCGGAGTCGGCCGAGGTGACGTAGAACAACATGCCCAGCAGGGTCGCCAGCGAGGCGGTCCAGAGCACGCCCGGGTACTGCTCGAGCAGTCCATAAATGGATTGTTCGGGGCTTTCCATGGCGATCCGACCGAACTCGGTGGCGCCACCCAGAATGCTCTCGATCGCACTGTTGCCGAAAATCGAGATCCACATCAGGGTAAAGATGAAGGGGATGGTCAGGGTGCCGATCACGAACTCGCGAATGGTGCGCCCGCGCGAGATGCGCGCCAGAAAAAGGCCGACAAACGGCGCCCATGCCACCCACCAGGCCCAGAAAAAAAGCGTCCAGGTGTTAAGCCAGTCGGTGGGGCGATCAAAGGCAAAGGTATCAAGCGTCATGCCCATGAAGCGGTTGACGTAGTCGCCGACGTTGAGCACCAGGGCGTTGAGCAAAAAGACGGTGTCGCCGGCGATCAATACATAAAGCAGCAGCACCACGGCCAGAAGGACGTTGAACTCGGAGATGCGACGGATACCGCGGTCGACCCCGGAGACGACCGATACGGTGGCCAGAATGACCGACAGCGCAATCAGAGCGCCCTGAACGAACAGGTTCTGGGGCAGGTCGAACAGATAGGTCAGCCCGTAGTTGAGCTGGACCACACCGATCCCGAGGCTGGTGGCAATGCCGAATACCGTACCGATGACCGCGGCGATATCGACCGTGTGGCCGATGGGGCCCTCTATGCGCCGCCCGAACAGCGGGTAGAGCGCGCTGCGAATGGTCAGCGGCAGATTATAGCGATAGCTGAAATAGGCCAGGGCCATGCCCATCAGGGCGTACATGCCCCAGCCGGTGATGCCGTAGTGAAACATGCCCCAGACCGTGGCCTGACGGGCGGCTTCCAGCGTGCCGCCCTCGCCGACCGGCGGGGCCAGAAACTGGGTGACGGGTTCGGCCACGCAGAAAAACAGCAGATCAATGCCGATACCGGCGGCAAAGAGCATCGCCGCCCAGGAGCCCAGGCTGAACTCGGGGCGCGAGTGTTCAGGCCCCAGCCGGATATTGCCGAATCGAGAGGCGGCGACGAAGATCACAAAGCCCAGATAGATGGTCGCGGCCAGAAAGTAGTACCAGCCAAAGGTGTTACTGATCCATTCAAGGGCGGCAAAAATAACGGTATTGGCGGTGTCGGTGAACAACATTCCCCATAGGGAGAACACCACAATACACAGCGCCGAGCCGTAAAAGACGATCGGGTTGAGGCCATCCTGGTGCTGCTCGGGCGTATCAATGGGTTTGACGCTCATCGAAGGAGTCTCCTCGTGGCCGATACGATGATGAGTGATTCATGAACGTCGCCCTCGTGGCCCCACCCGCTCCCGGGACCACGAGGGCGCTGATCCAGAATTTTTATTGATTGGTCGTTCAATCAACGTACATCCTTTCAACACGACCTTCAACAGACCCTGGACCATGGCAGGGGGGCAGGTGTTGTTCGGTATCGACCGTCAATCAGCCATAATGACGTTGGGTTTCACGGAAGATTTCACGGGAGGTGTCATGACAACGGCCATGAGCTGGATGGGCGGCAGGCTGCAGGCAATGCAGGGCGATATCACCACACTTGAGGTGGATGCCATCGTTAATGCAGCGAATCACTCGCTGATGGGCGGCGGCGGCGTGGATGGCGCCATCCATCGCGCTGCCGGGCCCGAGCTCAAAAGGGCCTGCGAGGCCCTGCGTCGGGATCAATGGCCGGACGGTCTGCCGGATGGTGAGGTGGCGCTGACGCCGGGGTTCAACCTGGCGGCGCACTACGTCATTCACACCGTGGGGCCGGTGTATGCCAAAACGATCGACAAGTCGCATCTGCTGGCAAACTGCTATCAAGGGTCGCTGTCGCTGGCACGTGAGCAGGGGCTGCATACCGTTGCCTTTCCGGCGATTTCAACCGGCGTCTATGGCTATCCGTTCGATCAGGCCTGTGAGGTGGTACTGGGTGTCATGAGCGAGGTGCTGCCGCGCAGTGAGCTGACGGTCACGCTGTGCTTTTTTGGAGAAAAGGATCTGAAAGCCTTTCAGGGCGTGGCCGACCGGCTGGGCTATCAAAATGATCGCCAGTAACGGTCGAAACAACAGCGCGGTCAGGCGTGCCGAGGCGCTAAAAAATATCTGATGATGCCATGGCTGCATCAGCATCGAACAAGCATTCCTGTTGGCGGGGTGGCATCAAATCCTTCAACACCGGGCAGGCCACATGGTGGGCCCGTCATGATTAAAAACATCATGTTAGCGCGCGCTAACAAGCAGTGGGGCGTTGTTTGACGAGCAGGGGAGAAGAGCGTTATTGCCGCAAATATTAGACCAAGGTCTTGTATGCGAAAGTCGTCCCGGGACAATGGTTCGGTTGTAACCCTCTGATGCCTTTGCAAGAATGTTGCGATAACGCGCGCAGTGACGCCCTTACCCCGCAATGAGAGAGACCCGGCATGGTAAAACAGTTCGATCAGCGTCATCGGCAATCACGACGCATTCTGATCATGGGGGTCTCCGGATCCGGCAAGTCGACCATCGGCGAAGAAGTGGCCGACAGGACAGGATGTGAGTATATCGACGGTGACAAGTATCATCCGCCGGAAAACATCGAAAAGATGACCAAGGGGGTTTCGCTGACGGATGAAGACCGTCAGGGCTGGCTGGAGGCGCTGGCGAACCTGTATGCGCAGCACCGCAAGGACAACAAGAGCGTCATGATCGGCTGCTCCGGTCTCAAGAAGTCCTATCGCGACATCCTGCGTCAGGGCGACCCCGATCTGGTCATTCTCTTTCTGGACGGCAGCTACGACACCATTTTGCAGCGCATGCAGGAGCGCCAGCACTTCTTCTCGCCGGAGATGCTGCAGACCCAGTTTGACACCCTGCAGCCGCCCGGCAGTGATGAGGCGATCAGCATCGATATCTCGAAGTCGTTTGATAACGTCATCGATCAGTGTGTCAACGAGCTCGAAGCGCTCGACTAGTTGCGTTTGTTGACAGGCGAGCTGCTTGATCCGCATTCGTTGTGATCAAGGCATGCGAAGAGGCCCCGGGTGCAGATGTGCACCCGGGGCCTTTGTCATGTCGGGGCCCTTGTCATGGCGGGACACTACTCGATAAAGGCCTCGACGCTCTGGCGCCGCCCCAGCAGGAAGGCGTCTGCCACGTGGCGAAAGGGTGCCACGTCCACATCGCTGCGACCGCTGCGGATCAGCTCTGCAAAGCGCCTGTAGAGCCCCGCGTATTCGACATCCTCACCGTCAACGACGCGCTCGCCATTGATGGTCAGCTGGCTGCCGCCCTCATCGAGGACCAGCGTGCCATCATCGGTCTCGACCGTGATCTGCCAGGTCTGCGGACCGGTCTGGCGCCAGTCGAAATCGGCGTGGATGGGCGTGTCGTGAACATCGGTGAACTCAAGCGTCGCGCCGATCGGTGACTGACAGTTCTCCGGCACTTCAAGCGTTGCCTCGCGCAGGAAAAAGGCTTCGGGCAGCACATGCGTGGCGATCGACAGCGCGTTGATGCCGGGATCAAAGACGCCCAGACCGCCCGGCTCCCATACCCACTGCTGGCCCGGGTGCCACTGACGCACGTCTTCGCGCCACTGGATGTTCACGCCGGTGACGCGGCGCGTTGACAGCCATTCGCGCGCCTTTTCAACACCGGCGGCCTCGCGGGCATGCCAGGTGGCGTAGAGCGTGACCCCCTTGTATTCGGCGCGGCGCACCAGGTCCTCGACCTCGCTGAGACTCACGCCCGGCGGCTTTTCCAGCAGGACATGCTTGCCGGCCTCGATGGCGGCTACGGCCTGGCCGTAGCGAACCTGCGGCGGCGTACACAGCGCCACGGCCTCAACGTCTGGATGGGCCGACAGCAGCGTATCGAGATCCTGATGGTTGTCGACGCCTTCAAGCGTGGCATTGCGACTGGCAATGGCGATCAGATCAAACTCGTGGTTGTCGCGCAGGGCCGGCAGATGCTGGTCCCTGGCGATCTTGCCGAAACCGGCAATGGCAATGGTGGTCATGACTCGATCTCTTTCCGGAAGGGTCGGGCAGTCTGTACGGCCGCCCGACCCGGGGTTAAAACGTCAACTGATAGCAGGTGTGCTGGCGATAGCGCTCGCCCGGGTCAAGCCGGGTCGAGGGGAAATGGCCGTGATTGGGGGCATCGGGAAACTGCTGCGCCTCCAGCGCTAGGCCGCCGAAGGCCTTGATCGCATGGCCTTCATGGTCACTCAGGGTGCCATCCAGACCGATGCCGGTATAGAGCTGTAGCGAGGGCTGATCGGTAAACACATCCAGGTGCCGGCCGCTATGTGGTTCGGTAAGCGTGGCATGGGGCTTTCCCTGCGGGGTTTTATCCAGCACCAGCGCCACGTCATGACCGCCGGCCCGAGCGAGCTGCTCGTTGGGCACCTGCTCGCGTTCGCGCGGCGTGGCGGGCGTTAGAAAGTCATAGGGGGTCTCCGCGACCGGCGCAATCGTGCCGGTCGGGATCGAGGCCTCATCAAGTACCAGGTAGTGGCCGGCGGCGCACTCGAGGCGGTGATCGCGCACGTCGCCCCGGCCGCGCAGATTGAAATAGGCGTGGTTGGTCAGGCTGACAACAGTCGGTTTCGAACTCTGCGCCTCGTAGTCGATGGTGAGCCGGTTGGCCTCATCAAGACTGTAGTGGACCGTTACGTCCAGATCTCCCGGGAAGCCCATGTCGCCGTCGGGCGAACGAAGGCTCAGGGTAACGCCGACCCGGTCGGCCTCTTCAAACAGCACGCCTTCAAAGCGCTGAAAGCTCAGCCCTCTCGGCCCGCCGTGCAGGGCGTTATCCCCCTCGTTGGGCGGAATCTGAAACGTCTGACCGTCAAGTTCAAAGCGTGCCTTTTCAAGGCGGTTGGCATAGCGCCCGACCACCGCGCCGAAGTAGGGGTGAGACTGGAGATACTGCGCTGGATCACTAAAGCCCAGCACCAGATTGACCGGCTCACCGGTCTCCCGATCGGGCACCCTGAGAGCCTGCAGGGTCGCGCCGTAATCGAGGATGTCCACCTGCATGCCGGCACTGTTGCGCAGTCTGAAGCGCTCAAAGGGAGTGCCGTCATCGTGCTGACCGGGTTGGTCGCTTTCGCAGTGCAAGGGCATGAATCACTCCATGATCGATTGAGTAGGGCGTGTCGTCGTAGCGGTTGCAGGGCAGTATAGAACGCCTGCCCGGTACCGGGCAGGCAGGGTCAGGGGTCTATTTGCGTATCGGTTGGCCAATGTTGCGAAGCCGTTTGCCTGCCATCAGCGACTGTTCGATTTTTTCAAGCGCCACGCCGCGCGTCTCGGGCACCAGCAGCAGCGTCACTGCGATAAAGGCGAAGTTCAGTGCGGCATAAAGCCAGAAGGTGATCGCGTTGCCCAGCACGTTGATCAGCGTCAGGAAGGTGGCCCCGATGATCATGTTGGCCACCCAGTTGGTCACCGTGGAGCAGGCCACACCGAAGTCGCGCCCCTTGAGCGGCTGAATCTCGGAGCACAGAATCCAGACCATGGGGGCAGCCGACATGGCGTAGCTGACCACGAACGTGCCCAGAAGGGCGAGCGCCAGATACTGGGTGGTCGCCCCTTCGAGTCCGTATTCGAACAGCGCGCCCAGGGCCAGCATGCAAAGCCCCATGATGGTAAAGCCGGTATAGAGCAGCGGCTTGCGCCCGGCGCGGTCGACCAGACCCACGGCAATCAGGGTTGCCAGCGTCATGACAAGGCCGATCACGACCGTCCCCCAGAGCTGCTCGCTGGGGCTGTCAAAGCCGGCCATCTCCAGAATGCGCGGGGCGTAATACAAAATGACGTTGGCGCCGGTGAACTGCTGCATGAACTGCAGCGTGACGCCCAGGCCGGTCGAGCGGCGAAAGTTGGCATTGCGCTTGAAAAGCGTCCAGCCCGAATCCCCCACCTTCAGGTTATCGCGAATGCGCGCCATTTCTTCGTCAACGCCTGAGCTGTCACCACCGCGCAGGCGCATCAGGACGCTGCGGGCCTCGTCAAAGCGGCCACAGCTTGCCAGCCAGCGCGGGCTGCGCGGCAAAAAGAACATGCCGATCAGCAGGAGTATGCCGGGGATGGCAATGATGCCCAGCATGCCGCGCCAGTTGCCCGAGTAGCTGAACAGCGTATTGGTCAGATAGGCCAGCAGAATACCGCCCATGATCATCAGCTGATAAAAGGAAATCAGCCGGCCGCGGATGTGCTCCGGCGCGATCTCGGAGAGATAGATGGGCGCCACATAAGAGGAAATGCCCACGGCCACACCCAGCACCAGTCGGGCCAATATCAGCATCTCCGGCGACGTTGCCAGCGCCGAGAGCAGTGCCCCCACCACAAAGACCACCCCGCTGACGGTCAGCGTGAGCTTGCGACCCATTCTGCGTGACAGGGTACCGCTGGCGCAGGCACCCAGCGCGGCGCCCAGCATCATGACGCTGACAATGATCTCCTGCTGGCGGTCGCTGACGCCGAAATCGTGTTCGATAAAGGGCAGGGCGCCGGAGATGACGCCGATGTCCATGCCAAAGAGCAGACCGGCCAGCGCCGCAACGCCGCCGATCATGTAGACGGTCGACATTGACGGACGCGCAGCGTGATGGCGTGGTTCGTTCGATGCCGCGGTCATGGAAGATTTCATGAGCTACCCCGGAAGTGTGACGGCGTACATGGCAGATATTAAGATCAACAACAGGCTTTGTATGTTGGACATTTACCGGAAATGCTCAACATAGACTTTGGCCGTTTCGACCTTGGTCCAGGCTCTTGAGGAGAGTCTCAACAGGTCAGAGAGGCTATCGGGGAGGGCGGGGGATGTGCTTTACAACGTACGGGGTCAGCTGACAGAAGTTGCGCTTACAGACAGGTGCGCGGGCATGGGGGCCGGTGTGATGTCCATGTTCAACGCATGTGCGGTGTCTTCGAGTACGGCGGTCGCGGCGTGATGGGCCTCATCGCAGTGGCGCATGCGAACGGCATCCATCAGGCGCCGATGGCTTTCGAGGCTGTGACCAGGGTCAAGCGTGCGTGTGTTGCTCTGCGATACCAGCAGATGAATGGAGGGGCGCAGCACGTGGGAGAGCTGGGACCAGACGATATTGTGAGTGGCGTAATAGAGGGCGACGTGAAAGGAGACGTCACAGTGGTCGTGACGTGTGGTGTCCTCATCGAGATGATGGCGCTGCATGCCCTCGAAGGCTTCCTCGATGGCGACCAGATCCCGGGCGGTGGCGCTGGTGGCAGCCATCATGGCCACCCAGGGCTCGACCGTCAGGCGAAAGCTTAAAATCTCGCGCTGGATCTCCAGATGCGGCCCGCCAAAACGGGTGATCCAGTCCGTGACGGCAGGGTCGAGAATGTGCCACTGCGAGAATTCGCGCACCCGTGAGCCGTAGCCGGAGATACGCTCGATGATGCCGCCGTTGACCAGTGCGCCTAGATGGCGACGGACCACGTTACGGCTCAGCCCCGACTGCCGACAGATCTCCAGCTCCTTGGGAATGAAATCGCCCGGCTGATAGCGCCCGTCAAGGATTTCCTTGATCAGCTGATCGGCCACGTGGTGCGTGTCGTGGAAGGCGGTGTCTTTCATTCGATTCTCGAGGGCGGCAGCATCAGGATAAAACATATCACGGACCGGGCCCCCGATACGCCAGAACCGCATCGGGGGCAGGGCGCAGCTCAGGTCGTGTCGCCACCGGTGTCTCGATAGCGATGGCCGGGCAGACCCGGCGTCGCCACGCGCGTAGAGAAAAGCGAGCCGGCATCGGGATACTGATCCAGTGTGGTCTGTTCCAGTCCCTGGCGGGCACAGGTGACATAAAGCGTTTTAAGATCGCTGTCGCCAAAGGTGACCTTGGTCGGGTTGGGTGCCAGCAGCGGCAGGGTTTCCACAACCTTGCCGTGATCATCGAAATGTACCACGACGCCACCGCCATACATGGCGACCCAGTAGTGGCCGGCCTCATCGATGGCGGCACCGTCCGGTGAGCCCGGCAGCGCCAGTGCTCGGGTGTCGGCGAAGAGCTCTGGCTTGCCCAGTGTCCCTGCATCGATATCCAGCGGATAGCGGTAGATATGATGGGTGGGCGTGTCGCTGAAATAGAGCCAGCGGTTATCCGGGCTGATGGCGATGCCGTTGGAAATGGTCACGCCGTTGATATGCTCACGCACGTCGCCGTGATAGCTGAAAAGTGCTCCTGTGGGATGGGCTTCCTCGGCGTTTTTGGTGCCGATCCACAGCCGACCGTGGGCATCGCAGTGGCCATCGTTGCACCAGCTGATGTCCGGGTTTTGCGGGCCTTCAACGAGCTGGCGCTGTTTCTGGCCCTGGTCATCGAGATGCCACAGGCCCGAGCGAAAGGCCGCCAGGTAGCCGCCCTGTTCGTCGGGCACGGCATAGGCCAGCGGCTCGTCAAAGCGAAAGACCCGGTGCTCATTGGTGTCGGGGTCAAGCTGATGCAGCTCGCCGCCCAGAATGTCGGTCCAGTGAAGACGCTGCTGATGGCCGTCCCAGTGGGGCCCTTCTCCCAGTGCCATGGTCAGTGTCAGATGGGGTTCCAGCATGTTCCCTCCGTGGTATCAGTGTTGGATGTTGTTGTCTGATGAGCGCCCTGGCCCATCAGCGTGGCCTATGGCGTCTCCAGCCCCGTGAGCTGCAGCCGCGCGCTCAGTTTGCCATCGCGAAAATAGTCCGTCTGCACGAGAAGACCCGGATAGCGCGACGTGAAGTAGAAATGCATGCGCCGGTCGGGCTTGTCCGTGTCCCATGCTTCAACGTGGCGCGTCTGCCAGCGTCCCTGGGGTACCGGCATTTCCGGGTCGTCGATGACCCGCCAGGCCATGTCGCGTTCGCGCTCCTTGTGATCGATGTATTCAAACGTGCAGGGGTCGGCGCGGCGCCCGCGACACGAGGGCGCATCAAACGCCTGCCGGCTGAGGGTAAACAGCGCCGCCTGACGGTCGGGCAGCCTGGAGAGCTGCTGTTCATCGAGCCGGTAGGTATCGCCAAAGCCGAACAGGCGGTAGCGGCTGTAAAAGCTCCAGGGGGCGGCCCCGATGTCGTCGTGCCATCTAAAACGGCTGTATTCATAGCCGGTGGCGATCTTGATCGAGGCGTGCATGGTCGTGCGCCAACCGTTGTCATCGCGCTCGAGCTGATGGGTCATGTCGGCGTTGGGCCAGCCGTCCATGGTGAGATGGTAGCGGGCCTCGAAGGGCTGAATCTCCTGAGCCTGAATCGGGGCGGACAGCAAAAGGGCGGTCATCACCAGAAAAGCGCGAGGCATGACGTCTCCTGTCGGTTAATGGCAGGGCACACCGGGCCGGGCCAGGGAGTCAGTACCCCGTGGCGGGGTCGACGGTGTCGAGGGACTCACCGCGCGTCAGGGCAAGAATGTCGGCGGCAAACTGTCGGGCCCCTGCACTCACGTCGGTGGGCGCGGCCACGTGCGGGGTCACGATGACCCGCGGGTCCTGCCAGAGAGGGTGCTGTGCCGGCAGGGGCTCGTCGGGGAAAACGTCCAGCATGGCGCCACGCAGATGGCCGCGCTCGATGAGGCCGAGCAGGGCATCCGGGTCCAGCGTGGTGCCGCGTCCGGCATTGATGACCACGGCCCCTTCCGGCAGTTGGGCAAGACGCTGCTCGTCAAGCAGCCAGCGCGTCTCGGGCGTATCCGGCAGCAGACTGACAATGACCCGTGGGGTGTTCAAAAGGGTGGTCAATCCGGTATCGCCATGATGGGTCTTGATCCCCTCAATGTGTTTCTCGGAGCGACTCCAGCCCTGCACCTCGAACCCCTGAGCACGTATTCGCTGTGCACAGGCCTTTCCAAGCGTTCCCAGCCCCACGATGCCCACGCGCCAGGCGCTGCGATCATCCAGCGGCTGTTCCTGCCAGTTATGTTCCAGCTGCTGTTGACGGTAGCGGTCCATGTCCCGATAGAAGTGCAGGATGCCATAGAGCGCATAGTCGGCCATCAACGCGCCCATGCCGGCATCGCGCAGGCGCACGATAGGCACGTCCGGCAGTCCGGGCAGACTCAGGAGGGCATCCACCCCGGCGCCGGCATTGAAAATTGCCTTGAGGGAGGCATCCTGACACGCCAACAGCGAGGCCGGCGGCTTCCAGACCACCAGGATATCGGCCGGGCCTTCGCCGGCTTCCTGTGTGGTCACGATGCTGGCGTTGGGCAGGGTCGGGTGCAGTTCGCGTCTCAGCGTCTCCTGCCAGCGTGGCGCCTCGGGGGCGTGAATCAGAATGCGCATATCGCCTTCACCTTGAGCGAGTGGACAGGGGCGGCAGATGCTGGCGGCCTAGAGCCAGCCACGATGCTTGAAGTACAAAAAGGGCGTCAGGCCGGATATGAACATGACAAGGATGGCAAAGGGATAGCCCAGCGGCCAGTGGAGCTCCGGCATGACATCAAAGTTCATGCCATAGATGCTGGCGATCATGGTGGGCGGCAAAAACATGACCGAGGCGATCGAAAAGATCTTGATGATCTGGTTTTGCTGGATGTTGATAAAGCCCTGGGTCGTGTCCATCAGGAAGTTGACCTTGTCGGACAGGAAGGTGTTATGCGACATCAGGGCGTCCACATCCTGAAGTACCTCGCGGGCCTGCTCCTGGAGCTCCGGGTGGCGACGCAGGTGGCGCAGCAGAAAATGCAGCGAGCGCTGGGTGTCCATCAGACACAGGCGGATCTTGCCGACGCTGTCCTCGACCTTGGCCAGACGATCGATGGCGTCCTCGAGATCGGAGTCCTCGACTTCCAGCACCTGATGGCTGACCTGTTCGAGGTCGCGGTGCATGTCCTCGACGCTGTCGGCCAGGTTTTCCACCTTCTGCTCGAAGATGGTCACCATCAGCTCCTGGGGGGAGCCGGCCTCGATCTGGCCGCGACGGGCACGCAGACGCAGCAGCCGGAAATCGGCCAGATCCTCCTCGCGCAGGCTCAAAAGCCGCTGGGGCTGTAAAATGAAGGCCACCGTGGTGTTTTGATGCTTGCCTTCATTGCGGGTCAGAAACAGGGAGTGAACGTGGAGACCGTCGGCGTCGGCAAAATAGCGCGCCGAGGATTCGATCTCTTCGACCTCGGTGCTGCCGGGCAGCTCTTCGGCCAGAAAGGGGGCCAGGGCCTGACGTTCACTGTCGCTGGGTTCCTGAGCATCGATCCACGTGGCCTGCGACAAACGCTCGTCGAGCGCGTCGTCGGCCAGTTCGTGAATGGTCTGCTGCTCAAGGCTGTAGGTCCTGATCATGATGACATTCCGGCACGCGATAGATGGGCCTCATGATCCCAGAGCAGGGTGTTATTGCCAAAGACTTTAGTAACCGCCGGGTCACCATCTCAGTAACCGCCGTGTCACCACCTCTCGAAATGACACCACCCGGGTCTCAGGCGGATCGCGCAGGCAGGGCCGAGTCGATCATGGCGCAGTGGTGACGGGCATTGATATCCACCAGCAGCGCCGCCAGCGTTTCCAGACACAGCACCGACAGCACTTTCTTGTGGGCCCCGGTGCCCACCACGATCAGCCGCTTGCACTGTTCAATGGGCGGCGTGCCGATCTCCTGCTCTCCACGCCAGCGAATGATCAGGCTGTCCGCCGGGGCATCGAGATACTCGATATGGCGCGCATTGTCGATCATGAAACCGACCCGGTACTCGCCGCAGGCCACGATCAGGACATCCGTGGCCGGCGTCTCATGAGGGGTGTTCAAAAGCTGGCGCAGATCCACCAGCGAAACCGCCTGGCCACGGTGTGCCAGCGTGCCGGTCCAGCCCTCATCGGTACGAGGGCTGGGCGTGAAGTCCTCCGGCATGGCGATCACTTCACTGAGCTGCTCCAGAGGGGTTACAAACTGTCCAAAGGCATCAAAATGAACAAAGGCAAAACGGCGATAGGGCACTTCCCCGCGGGTGGCATGGCCTTCCCGGGGAATATACATCGCGGCCAGCGTCAGGATGTCGGTATCCCTGGCAAAGCGTGCGGCATCCACCAGCAGTGATTCGCCCAGCTGAGGGTGGTCGATCATCCCGACAATGGTGGCATCAGGATGGTCATGGGTCTCGGCCAGCGCCATGACGTCATCAGGGTTATAAGTCATCATTCGGATCACCTGATCCACGCACAGGGCCAGCGGTTGCTCGCGTACGGCGACCACGACCATCAACCGGCCTTCCGGGCGGGGCTGATCCTCAAGACCTGCCAGTACTCGCGGATCAAAGACCGCCAGCGTTTGACGGCGCAGCGTGGTGGTGCCCATGAAGCCGGACACGTCCATCACCGGCGCTGACAGGGTATCCAGCGGCTGAATCTCGCGCACCATGGCGGCCGGCAGACTCAACCGAATGCCACCACAGTCGATCAGCAGGGCACGTTCGGTATTGATTTTTCGATCCGCAGCCTGTCGGGTGCCCGGGCGCTCTTCATGATCGTGATGCGAGGCGCGCGCCAGCATCATGCCCGGCAGCGCGAACAGGGCATCAAGATCCAGCACGTATACCAGCCTGTCGCCATCGGTGAAGGCTGCCGGCGTCAGAGGCGTGGCCTCTGACGTGGCGTAGTCCAGCGGCTGCATATGTTCGGGCAGGACCTGAGCGATACCGTGGATGGCATCCACGCGCAAGCCGAAATGGCCCTCCTGCCAGCGCACGATCGCCACCTGATCATCGCGCTCGCGGGTGCCCTGACTATCATCCAGTTGCAGCAGGCGTGCCAGATCGATGACCGGAATCAGCTCATCACGCAGTTTGAATGCGCCCAAGGCGAAGGCCGGTGCCATGGGCGCCGGCGTCAAAGCATGGGGCAGGGCAACCACTTCGCGCATGACGTCGGTGGACAGGGCCACGTTGCTCTGGCCAATGCCCAGCACGCCGAAGGCATCCGATGACGTTGTTGGCGCTCTGGCCATGATCAGAGACTCTGGGAATCGGTGGAAGAATGGCGCTTGTCGTGCGCCGTGGCGGCGTTGAGCTTTTGAATGGCCTGCGCCACATGATCGGCATTGTCGAGCTGCGCCCGAGTGGTCCGGGTGATTTCATCCACGGCACTGCCGGTTTTCTCGATGCCGTCGACAATCTTGTCAAAGGAGGTCCGGGCATCGCGTGACACGATATTGCCTTCCTCGATACGCCGGGTGGACTCGCCCAGCAGGCGATTGATCTGACGCGTGGCATCAGATGACTTCTCGGCCAGCTTTCTGACCTCATCGGCCACCACCGAAAACCCAAGGCCGTGTTCGCCGGCGCGAGCAGCTTCAATGGCAGCATTGAAGGCCAGCAGGTTGGTCTGATTGGCGATCTCGCCGATCACCTTGACGATGGCATCGACATCCTCGGAAGCCTTGCGGATGGCGTCCATGACCTCGACCGAGCGCGCCAGCGTGTTGCTGCCGTGACGGGCTTCTTCCTGAGTGGTATGCGCCAGCTGCTGGGTCAGCTGCGCATTCTCGGCAATGGCGTTGATCGACGTGTTCAGGTCGATGATGCTGCTGCCCATCGAGGCCGCCTGATCCCTGATGCTCTCTTCAAGCGCGACCTGCTCGGTAATATCGGTGGCAAACTTGATGATCTTGTAGACCTGGCCGCTGGCATCAAAGATCGGGTTGTAGGTGCCCTGGATCCAGACGCGCCGGCCGAATTTCCCCTGGCGACAGAAGCGGCCACTGAAATATTCACCGTTGCCGAGTTTTTGCCAGAAGTCCCGGTACTCGGTACTGGTGACGTAATCATCGTTGCAGAACATGCGGTGATGCTGGCCCAGCACTTCATCCAGGGTGTAACCCATGGTGTGCAGAAAATTGCGATTGGCCGCAAGGATGTTGCCCTTGAGATCAAACTCGATCACCGCCTGGGCGCGATCGATGGCCTTGAGGCGGCCTTCGAGTTCGGCGGCTTCCCGTTTTTTGGCGGTGATGTCGGTGGCAAACTTGACCACCTTGAACGGACGGCCATCCATATCAAGGATCGGGTTATAGGTGGCCTGTAGCCATACTTCGCGGCCATTGCGGCCCAGGCGACGAAACTCGCCGCTCATGGGCTTGCCACGATTGAGTTCATCCCAGAAGTGACGGTAGTCATCACTGCTGACATGGGTTGGATCACAGAACATGCGGTGGTGCTGGCCGCGAATGTCATCCAGGCGATAGCCGATGGTACTGAGGAAATTCGCATTGGCATCGAGCACATGGCCTTCGAGATCGAACTCGATCACGGCCTGGGCGCGGCTGATTGCATTGACCTTGCCTTCAAATTCCGCGTTGGCCAGCTTGCGGCCTGTAATGTCGGTAGCAAACTTGACCACCTTGTAGGGCCGACCCACGGCATCGAGAATCGGGTTGTAGGTGGCCTGCAGCCAGATTTCGCTGCCGTCCTTGCGAACGCGCTTGTATTCGCCGTGGGCAAATTCGCCCTGCGCCAGTTCCTTCCAGAAATTGCGATATTCCGCCGTGTGGGTATAGGCCTCATCACAGAACATGCGGTGATGCTCACCGATGATCTCGCTGGACCGATAGCCCACCGCCGTCAGGAAGTTGTCGTTGGCCGATAAAATGTTGCCATTGAGATCAAACTCGATCACGGCCTGGGCACGGTTGATCGCTTCTACCTTGCCTTCGAACTCGGCATCACGCTGTTTCTGGGCGGTGATGTCGGAGGCGAACTTGATGACCCGTACGGGGTTGCCGCTGTCATCGAAAATGGGGTTGTAGGTTGCCTGCAGCCAGATCTCCCGGCCACCGTTGCCAAAACGACGGTACTCACCGGCATCAAATTCACCGCGGCCGAGCTTCTGCCAGAAGGCCCGATACTCGGGAGAGGCGCTCTCTTCCGGATCGCAAAAAATACGGTGATGCTTGCCTTTGATGTCCCCGAGGCTATAGCCCACCGTGGTCAGAAAGTTCTCGTTGGCATCGATAATGATGCCCTCCGGTGTGAACTCGATAACGGCCTGGGCGCGGTCGATGGCAGCGCGGAAATAGTCTTCTCTGCTGACGGTGCTGCTGGTATCGCTCATGTGAGGTCGATCTCTCAAAAAGGCGTCCTGATCACCTGCAACTCAGGGCGTTATGGAAACAGGGCAACGGTGAATACGAGTCTTGACGCCATATCGACCTGTCCATGAGGGCACTTTAATTCAAATTGATTATTGTCTGATCCTGTCATGGCGGGGCGGACAGCTTTTGACCCGAACGCCTGGACAGGGCCAGACTGACCTGAAGGCAGGGTTGAGCACATGGCAGTCGCGGTCTTCCTGCACCATGCTTGTCTCTGGAATGTCGTTGAATACAACAAATGCCCGGTCCTGGCACCGGGAAAAGCGAGCGCCAATGACTGACATCGCACTTCCCTTTACGCGCGAAGAGTACGCTCAGCGTCTGGCCCGGGTGAGAGCGGCAATGGCGCGCGCCGAGCTGGATATTCTGATCGTGTATGACCCGTCCAACATGGCGTGGCTGACCGGCTATGACGGCTGGTCGTTCTACGTTCACCAGTGCGTTTTGATCAGCCTTGACGATGACCCGGTCTGGTACGGCCGTCGCCAGGACAGCAATGGCGCGATACGCACCTGCTGGATGAACCCCGATACCCATGTGACCTGGTATCCGGACTACTACGTTCAAAATCCCGACATGCACCCGATGGAGTATCTGTCCCGGTCGATCCTGCCGCAGTGGCAGTGGCACCGCGGACGCATCGGCGTCGAGATGGACAACTACTACTTCTCGGCGAAGGCCTATACCAGTCTGCTGGCGAACCTGCCCGAGGCGACGCTGGTCGATGCCAATGGGCTGGTCAACTGGTGCCGGGCGATCAAATCCCCCACCGAAATCGAATACATGCGCGTGGCCGGGCGCATCGTGGATGAAATGCACGCGCGCATTCTGGATATGGTCGAGCCCGGTCTGCCCAAGAGCCGGCTGGTGGCCGAAATCTATCGCGCCGGCGTTGAAGGGGTCGAGGGCCATGGCGGTGACTATCCGGCCATCGTGCCGCTGCTGCCGACCGGCAAGGATGCAGCGGCTCCACACCTGACCTGGGATGACGCGCCGTTTAAAAGCGGCGAGGGCACCTTTTTCGAGATCGCCGGCGTCTACAAGCGCTATCACGCACCGCTGTCGCGCACGGTGTTTCTGGGTCGTCCGACCCGCGACTTTTTGCGCGGCGAGTCGGCGCTGCTGGAGGGCATCGAAAACGGGCTTGAGGTCGCAAAGCCCGGCAATCGCTGCTGTGATCTGGCCATGGCGCTCGGGTCGGCGATGGACAAGTGGGGCTTTGACCGGGGCGGCGCCCGCTGTGGTTATCCCATCGGTCTGAGCTATCCGCCCGACTGGGGCGAGCGCACCATGAGCCTGCGCCCGAGCGATGAAACCGTACTGGAACCCGGCATGACCTTTCATTTCATGCCGGGCATGTGGATGGACGACTGGGGTCTCGAGATCACCGAGTCGATCCTGATCACCGAGACCGGGGTGGAAACCTTCTGCAACTTCCCCCGCCAGCTCTTCGTCAAATAGCGCGCCTTTTGCCGGTGCCCTCAAAAAGCTCGGGGCGCCGGGCGCGGTTCACTACAGGGAGTAGCACTGCTCATGCGTCCAAGTCCCATCTCCGCGACCGTCGATTTTGATGCCGACGGTGTCCAGCACGGCTTTCTCAAACTGCCGGTTTCTCATGACGAGTCCGCCTGGGGGGCGGTCATGATCCCGGTTACCGTGGTCAAAAACGGCGACGGGCCCACGGCACTTCTGACCGGGGGCAACCATGGCGATGAGTACGAGGGCATCACGGCGCTTTTGAAACTGGCCCGGCGCCTGACGGCGGAAGAGGTCACAGGTCGTGTGATCATCGTGCCGATGATGAATCAGCCGGCCGCGCAGGCCGGGCGTCGCACGTCGCCGATGGATCGCGGCAACCTCAACCGCAGCTTTCCGGGCGATCCGGACGGCGGACCGACCAAACAGATTGCCGACTATTTCACCCGGGTGCTGGTGCCGATGTGCGACGTCGCGCTGGATCTGCACTCGGGCGGGCGCACGCTGGATATCCTGCCGTTTGCTGCCGCCCACCGCCTTGATGATCTCGACCTTGAGCGCCAAAGCCTCAAGGGCGCGATCGACTTTGGTGCTTCGACGGCCATCATGATGTATGAGCTGGATGCCGCGGCGCTTTACGACACGGTGGTGGAAAGCCAGGGCAAGGTATTGGTGACCACCGAGCTGGGCGGTGGCGGGACGTCAACGCCGGCCAGTATCGAGATCAGCGAGCGGGGCGTGCGCAACTTTTTGATCTTTGCCGGCATTACCGAAGGCGAGATCCAGCGTCCGCCGCGCCAGCAGTATGTCGAGATGCCGGACGCCTCCTGTTACGTACAAAGCGAACATGCCGGGCTTCTGGAGATGACCTGTGCGCTGGGCGGGCTGGTACGCGAAGGCGAGGTGGTTGCCCGCATCTGGGACATCACGCGTACCGGCGCCGAGCCCGTGGCGTATCGTGCCAGCCGTGACGGCCTGGTACTGGCGCGCCGCTTTCCGGCCCGCGTCGAGATGGGCGATACCCTGGTGGTCATCGGGGAACTGGTCGAAACGCTTGAGCGCTGAACAAGGCGCTGGTGGCTATCGATGTGCAGGGATAGCAGCCGGCCATCGGTTGCGAGCCTGTCGTCTCCTGCACTTGTCCGATCCGGGGGGCCGATGAAGCTTGATCAATACGATTTACGCATTCTCGACATTCTGTCCCGGGATGGCCGCATTACCAAATCGCGGCTGGCCGAGGCGATCAATCTGTCGGTCAGTCCCTGCTGGGAGCGCGTCAGACGTCTGGAGCGCGCCGGTGTCATCGAAGGCTACAGTGCCCGCATCAGCGACCGGGTCAGGGTGGCACTGACCTCGGTATGGGTGCAGATCGAGCTGGAAAACCACAGCGTGAGCGTGTTCGAGCGTTTCGAGCGCACCATGCGCGAGACGCCGCAGGTCAGCGAATGCGTGGCCGTGGGCGGCGGGGTGGACTATCTGGTGCTGATCGAGGCCGAAAGCATCGATCAGTATCAGCGCCTGATCGATTGCTGGCTGATGGAGGAGCTCGCCATTCGGCGCTACTTCACCTATATCGTGACCAAATCCATTAAAAGGGCGTCATCCCCGCTGATCCGGCTTCGGGCCGACAATGCAAATTGAGCGCGCCGACGCTTTCGCGTAAACTGATCTCCCATCCTGGCCCGCCTTTCTGGCCGGCCTTCGCTCAGCATTAACAGGTTCCCCATGACGACGCGATATATTTTCGTGACCGGTGGCGTTGTGTCTTCTCTTGGTAAAGGCATCGCTGCAGCTTCTCTGGCCGCTATTCTGGAAGCCCGTGGCCTGAAGGTCACGATTCTCAAGCTCGACCCCTATATCAACGTCGATCCGGGCACCATGAGCCCCTTCCAGCACGGTGAAGTCTTTGTTACCGAAGATGGGGCCGAGACCGACCTTGATCTGGGCCACTACGAGCGCTTTATTCGCTCGCGCATGACCCAGGCCAACAATTTCACCACCGGTCGCGTCTACGAGCACGTGCTCAAAAAGGAGCGTCGTGGTGATTACCTGGGCGGTACCGTTCAGGTCATTCCGCATATTACCGATGAGATCAAGCGTCGCGTGAAGGCCGGCGCGGAAGGCTATGACGTGGCGATGGTCGAGATCGGCGGCACCGTGGGTGACATCGAATCGCTGCCGTTTCTGGAAGCCATTCGTCAGCTGCGCAGCGAAGTCGGCTCAAGCCATGCGCTGTTCATGCACCTGACGCTGGTGCCTTATATCAAGACCGCCGGCGAGACCAAGACCAAGCCGACCCAGCACAGCGTCAAGGAGCTGCGCTCCATCGGTATTCAGCCGGACATTTTGCTGTGTCGCAGCGAGGTCGAGCTTGAAGCCAGCGAGCGTCGCAAGATCGCGCTGTTTACCAACGTCGACGAGCGCGCCGTTATCCCGATGCAGGATGCCGACACCATCTATCGCATCCCGCTGATGCTCCACGACCATGAGCTTGACGACATCGTGTGCGACAAGCTGCGTCTTGATCCGCCTCCTGCCGATCTGGGCGAATGGGTGAAGGTGCTCGATGCCAAGCTCAATCCGCTCAAGACCATCAATATTGCGATGGTCGGCAAATACATGGAGCTTCTGGACGCCTACAAGTCGCTCAACGAATCGCTGATGCACGCCGGCATCCAGACCCGCGTAAAGGTCAATATCGACTACGTCGACTCCGAGACCATCGAGCGTGAAGGCGTCGAGCGTCTGGAAGGCAAGGATGCGATCCTGGTGCCCGGCGGCTTCGGCTCGCGCGGCGTGGAAGGCAAGATCGCCACGGCACGCTATGCCCGCGAACACGGCATCCCCTATCTGGGGATCTGTCTGGGCATGCAGGTGGCGGTCATCGAGTTTGCCCGCAACAAGGCCGGCTGGCGCGATGCCAACTCCACCGAGTTCACCCATGACACCCGTCACCCGGTGGTGGGGCTGATCACCGAATGGATCACGCCGGAAGGACGCATCGAAACCCGTGACGAGACCTCGGATCTGGGGGGCACCATGCGTCTGGGCGGTCAGAGCTGCGTGCTGACCGAAGGCTCGAAGGCGCGCGAGATCTATGGCAGCGAGACCATCGTCGAGCGTCATCGCCATCGCTATGAGATCAACGATCAGTTCGTGGCCGACCTGGAAGCCGCCGGCATGGTCTTTTCCGGGCGCAGTGTGGATCAGTCGCTGGTCGAGATGGTCGAACTGCCGGATCATCCCTGGTATGTTGCCTGTCAGTTCCACCCGGAATTCACCTCGACCCCGCGCGATGGACACCCGCTGTTCACCGGCTTTGTCAACGCCGCGCTGACGCATCGCGCCACGCGTACGCACAAGGCCGGCACGCGCGACCAGCAGGAGCGTGACGATGACAGGCACTGACACTTCAGCGCAAAGGACCGTCGCCATCGGCGACATCGCCACCGGCAACCATCAGCCGCTGACACTTTTTGGCGGCATGAACGTGCTGGAATCACGGGACATGGCCATCGAGGTGGCCAATGCCTGGGTTGAAGCCACCAAAGCCCTGGGCATTCCCTATGTGTTCAAGGCAAGCTTTGACAAGGCCAACCGCAGCTCGATCCACTCCTATCGCGGGCCGGGTCTCGATGAAGGTCTCAAGATCCTTGATGAGATCAAACGCCGCTTTAACGTGCCGATACTGACCGACGTTCACGAGCCGGGGCAGGCGCGTGCCGTGGCCGATGTCTGCGACGTTATCCAGCTGCCGGCGTTTCTGGCCCGTCAGACGGACCTTGTGGTGGCGATGGCCAATACGGGCGCGGTGGTCAATATCAAAAAGCCGCAGTTCATCGCACCGCACGAGATGCGACATATCATCACCAAGTTCGAGGAGGCCGGCAATGATCGGCTGATCCTGTGCGAGCGCGGTTCGAGCTTTGGCTACAACAACTTGGTTGTGGACATGCTCGGCTTTGGCGAGATGAAAAAGACCGGCTACCCGGTTCTTTTTGATGTCACCCATTCGCTACAGCAGCCGGGCGGACGCGCCGACAGTGCCGGCGGTCGTCGCCAGCAGGTCGTCGAGCTTGCCCGTGCCGGCGTTGCCACGGGTATCGCAGGGCTTTTTGTCGAGGCGCATCCGGACCCGGACAACGCGCGCTGTGATGGCCCCTGTGCGCTGCCGCTGGATCGTCTGGTGCCATTTCTGGAGCAGCTTAAAATGCTCGATGGGGTGGTCAAGCATTTCGATCCCATCGACATACGCTAGTCTCAAAACGCCGGTCGCAATGACCGGCGTTTTTTATGGGCAGCGCGTATCAGATCGGTAATGGCTTTGACTTTAGTCTAACGATATCGTGAACACGTTGGCATGGCAGGCAAACGGGTCGCTTTCTATGCTTTCATGACATGTTTGTTTGCGTTCGACCCGTCAGGTACGGGGCGAAGGATTAACCAGTGAGGATGCTTTAGATGGCCGAGATTGTTGATATTCATGGACTCGAAGTGCTTGATTCGCGCGGTAACCCCACCGTCATGGCCACGGTCACGCTGACCGGTGGTATCAGCGAACAGGCCTACGCGCCCTCCGGCGCCTCGACCGGCTCGCGCGAGGCGCTGGAGCTGCGCGATGGCGACAAGTCACGCTATCTGGGCAAGGGTGTTACAAAGGCCGTGGACGCCGTTAATACGGTCATCCGCGATCGTCTCAAGGGCATGGATGCCAATGATCAGCGCGCGCTCGATCAGGCCATGCTGGATCTGGATGGTACCGACAACAAGGGCAATCTGGGCGCCAACGCCATTCTCGCCGTGTCGCTGGCGGCAGCGCGCGCGGCAGCGACCGAAAAGGGCATGCCGCTTTACGCCCACATTGCCGAGCTCTATGGCACGCCGGGTGAGTACAGCATGCCGCTGCCGATGATGAATATCATGAACGGCGGCGAGCACGCCGATAACAACATCGATATTCAGGAGTTCATGATTCAGCCGGTCGGCGCCAAAAGCTTCGCCGAAGGCCTGCGGATGGGCGCGGAAATCTTCCATGCGCTCAAAAAGGTGCTGTCTGGTCGCGGCCAGTCTACTGCCGTGGGTGATGAAGGTGGTTTTGCGCCAAATCTGGAATCCAATGCCGACGCGCTGGGATCGATCAAGCAGGCGGTCAGCGATGCCGGCTACAAGCTTGGCACTGATGTGACGCTGGCGCTCGACTGCGCGGCCTCCGAATTCTACAAGGACGGTCAGTACACGCTTTCCGGTGAAAACAAGACCTTCACCAGCGAAAGCTTTGCCGACTATCTGGCCGATCTGGTCGATCAGTACCCGATCGTGTCCATTGAGGACGGTCTGGACGAGTCCGACTGGGACGGCTGGAAGGCGCTGACCGACAAGCTGGGCGATCGTGTACAGCTGGTCGGCGATGACCTGTTTGTGACCAACACGCGTATCTTCCAGGAAGGCATCGACAAGGGCGTGGGTAACTCGATTCTGATCAAGTTCAATCAGATCGGCTCGCTGACCGAGACCCTTGATGCCATCAGGATGGCGCGCGATGCCGGCTACACGGCGGTCATCTCGCATCGCAGCGGTGAAACCGAAGACACGACCATTGCGGATCTGGCGGTCGGCACCTGCGCCGGACAGATCAAGACAGGCTCGCTGTCGCGCAGTGACCGCGTCGCCAAGTACAACCGTTTGCTGGTGATCGAGGATCAGCTGGCCGGCAAGGCACCCTACAAGGGGCTTGCCGAAGTGAAGGGTCAATCCTGATTACCTTGATCTGAATCACTAAATTTAATCCGGCTGCCACGTGCAGTCGGATTTTTTATGCACGCCCTGTATATTCGACGAATCCTGGACGATTGGCTTGACCGGAGAGGGGTGCAGAACCCACCATGAGTGCATTCGAAGCGATCCGGATTCGGGTCTGAAGCTACCTTCCCTTATAAACATTTGATCTGCAAAGCATTCTCGATCAAGGATGGCTCTGCAGCCGCTATTTTTACCTGATTAACTCTTTTTCAAAAATTCTTTTATTGATCAGCACAGCTGATCGAGCCTTCATCTGACGGTGGCCAATGGATGGCGCTGCTCAGGACATTAACGACGATATTGACTGATGGCGCGCTGGGTATCGAATGGATTCGATTTCTCCGCATGGATGACGCCAATGGATAGAGAGCCAACGGACAGGCTCAAGGACGCAGGATGCAAGGGCGGCCCCATCGGGGCCGCCTTTTTTATGCGCAAAAATCGTGCAGATTGCGGGAACTGACGTCGGAAAGGAGATCGTATCGAGAAGAAGGCGTGAACAATCGGGACAGGGGCCTGCCCCGATAAAAAGGATCAGCGCGTCAGTTTTTCAATCTTGTTGGGTACGCCATTCCACTCATCGGCATCGGCCGGTGGGTCGGTACGTTCATTGATATTGGGCCACTGTTCGGCCAGGTCGGCATTGATCTCGATGAACTTTTCCTGACCTTCCGGCAGCTCGTCTTCCGAAAAGATGGCCTCGGCCGGACACTCCGGTTCACACAGGGCGCAGTCGATGCATTCATCCGGATGAATGACCAAAAAGTTGGGGCCTTCATAGAAGCAGTCGACCGGGCAGACTTCCACGCAGTCCGTGTATTTACATTGAATGCAGTTCTCGGTGACGACAAAGGTCATGTCACGAACTCCAGGGTAGCAGGCGGTCACGGCCCGTGCAGGGACAGGCCATGTTGAAAAGGGGTGTGGGGCGGCCCACGAAAGGGGCCTTATTCTAGAAGGCGCGCCTGCCCGGGGACAAGCCGCTTATGAGCTAAAGTATCCTGCCGGGCCGGGTTGTTACGCCATTAGCGTATTTTATCACGCCACTGATACAGCCATTCCTGCGCCTGGCGCGGTGACAGGGTGTCCAGATCCAGCTGTGCCAGAGCCTCGATCATCGGGTGCGGGGCGCTTGCAAACAGATCATCCTGCTGCGGCGCTGTCTGTGATGCTGCTGGTTGAGGGGGCGTACTCGGGCGCTCGCTGTCCTGAGTCTCCAGCATCAAAAGCTTTTCCCGCGCGCGCGCAATCACGGCGCGGGGCACGCCTGCCAGCTGGGCCACCTGCAGGCCGTAGCTCTGGCTGGCGGGGCCCGGCTCGACCCGGTGCATGAACACGATGCCGTCATTGTGTTCGGTGGCATTGAGATGCACGTTGGCCACGCCCTCGGACTGCTCGGGCAGTGCGGTCATCTCGAAGTAGTGCGTGGCAAACAGCGTAAAGGCGCGCGTGCCGGTCAGGTGCTCGGCCGCCGCCCAGGCCAGCGACAAACCATCGAAGGTACTGGTGCCGCGGCCGATCTCGTCCATCAGCACCAGGCTGTGATCGGTGGCGTTATGCAGGATGCTGGCGGTTTCGGTCATTTCGACCATGAAGGTCGAGCGTCCGCCGGCCAGATCATCCGAGGAGCCGATGCGGGTGAAGATGCGATCGATCGGGCCGATCTCGGCGCTGGCGGCCGGTACAAAGCAGCCGGTATGGGCCAGCAGGGCAATCAGCGCATTCTGGCGCATGAAGGTTGATTTACCGCCCATGTTGGGGCCGGTAATGACCAGCATGCGGGTGGCGTCATCAAAGTGCAGGTCGTTGGGTACGAACGGGTGGCTCGAGACGTGTTCGACCACCGGGTGGCGGCCGTCACGAATGGTCATGCCAGGCGCCTCGCGTAGAACGGGGCAGGCCAGCGACAGCGTCTGCGCCCGCTCGGCAAAGGCGTGGAGCACATCAAGCGTTGCCAGCGCCTGCGCGGTGCGAGTCAGCGCCGTGAGCTCGGCATTGAGCGCCTCGAGCAGGCCGTCATACAAAAGCTTTTCCCGCGCCAGCGCCCGGGTACGCGCCGACAGCGCCTTGTCTTCGAACGTCTTGAGCTCGGGGATGATAAAGCGCTCGGCGTTTTTGAGCGTCTGGCGGCGGATGTAGTCCGCCGGCACTTCGCGTGCCTGAGCGCGCGGGATCTCGATGTAATAGCCGTGGACGCGATTGTAGCCCACCTTGAGCCCGGAAAGGCCGGTGCGCTCGCGCTCGCGGGTCTCCAGCTGGACCAGATAGTCGCCGGCGTTTTCCTGCAGCGATCGATACTCGTCAAGTTCCTCGTCGAAGCCGTCACGAATCACGCCGCCGTCGCGGATCACGACCGGTGGGCTGTCGATCAGCGCCCGGGTCAGCGTGTTTGAGAGCACCGGGTAGGCCACGATGTGACGCGATAAATCATCCAGCGCGCTGCCCGGTGCGATGGCGTCCAGCCGCTCGGCCAGAGCCGGCAGAGCGTTGAGAGCATCGCGAAGTCGGGCCAGGTCGCGCGGGCGAGCGCTGAGCAGGGCCACGCGGGCCAGGATGCGCTCGATATCGCCGATGCCGCGCAGGATGTCGTTGAAATAGTCGACGTGGTCTTCTTCGCCCAGAAGCGTCACGCCCTGTTGGCGAGCGTTGATCTGGTCGCGATCGCGCAGGGGGCGATTGAGCCAGCGCCTTAGCAGGCGGGCGCCCATGGGGGTGGCGGTGGTGTCGAGCACCGAGGCCAGCGTGTTGTCCTGGCCTCCGGCCATGTTGCGATCGATTTCCAGGTTGCGCCGACTGGCGGCATCGATGACCACCGAGTCGTCGCGGTTTTCAACGCCAATGGCGGTGATGTGCGGCAGCGCCGTACGCTGGGTGTCGCGAACATAGTCGATCAGCACGCCGGCGGCGGTCAGTGCCCGAGTCATGTGATCGCAGCCAAATCCCGACAGATTTTGTACCTGAAGCTGGTCACAAAGCAGACGTCGCGACGTTTCCAGATCGAAGTGCCAATCGCTCTGACGCTGCAGGCCGGGATGCTCTTCAAGACGTGCAGGCAGGGGCAGACTCTCCATGACCAGAAGCTCGGCCGGATCAAGCCGGTGCAGCTCGGCGAGCATGTCCCCTTCGCCTTCGACCTCCAGCACGCTGAAGCGCCCGCTGGAAAGCTCAAGCCAGGCCAGACCCCAGTGGTCGTTGTCGCCATGCAGTGCGGCCACGAGATTATCGCGGCGCTCATCGAGCAGCGCCTCATCATGGAGGGTGCCAGGCGTGACGATGCGCACGACGCGGCGCTCGACCGGGCCCTTGGCAGTCGCCGGGTCGCCGATCTGCTCACAGATGGCCACCGATTCGCCCATGCGCACCAGTCGGGCCAGATAGCCTTCGGCGCTGTGATAGGGCACGCCCGCCATCGGGATGGGGGCACCGTTGGAGGTGCCGCGGGCGGTCAGCGTGATGTCCAGAAGTGAGGCGGCGCGTTTGGCGTCGTCATGAAAGAGTTCGTAGAAATCTCCCATGCGATAAAACAGCAGCACGTTGGGGTGCTCGCGCTTGATACGAAAATACTGCGCCATCATGGGCGTTGGTTGGGACTCGGTCTTGCCTGCCACGTGAAATTGACCCTGTCCAATGACGTGTGAGGTGTAAAGACGGTGAGATTATCATGATCCGTTGCCTCGCCTGTATTGCTATAGTGCAGACAGTGGACCCTGCATGGCTGCAGTAGGTGGGGTAGTAGATGGCATGACGTACCCATGGCCTGCAGTGATCGAGTACCATGTGGCCATCTGAAATCGATGTGATCGGCGGGAGTTGTCATGGCAACAGCATCAGGCATCCAGGAGCTGGCCAGCCGGCTGTGCCTTCTCTGTGAGCGTCAGCGCGTGGTGCTGACCACCGCCGAGTCCTGTACCGGCGGCGGGGTGGCCCGTGCCATTACCGATGTGGCCGGCAGCTCGGCATGCTTCGAGACCGGCTATGTCACCTACGCCAACAGCGCCAAGCAGCGTCTATTGGGGGTGTCGTCGGTGTCGCTCGAGCTTTTCGGCGCGGTCAGCGAAACCGTGGTCCATGAAATGGTGCGCGGGGCCTGTCGCGACAGCGGTGCGGATCTGGGCGTGGCGATCAGCGGCGTGGCAGGGCCCGGTGGCGGTACACCGGACAAGCCGGTCGGCACCGTGTGGCTGGCCTGGGGCAATGCCACCCAGAGCCAGGCACAGTGTTATCGCCTCAACGGCGAGCGCCTCGATGTGCGTCGCGAAGCCGTCGCCCTGGCCCTGAAGGGGCTGATCGAGCGTCTTGAAGAGAACCCCTTTGACTGATGCAGGGTCATGCGGCCTTCATGGACATGTGATGAAATAAGTTGCCATGGGGATGTGACAGACCATCTTTTTGGTTTAAAATACTGGATAAGCATACAGCTTAGTGACGTGTCAGCGTCAGGCTGACCCGACAGGAGGGCCAACATGGCACAGGATGACAACCGCTCCAAGGCGCTTAATGCAGCGCTGTCCCAGATCGAGCGCCAGTTCGGCAAGGGGGCCGTCATGCGCATGGGGGATACCCCTCGCGTGGCGCTGCCCGCCGTTTCTACCGGCTCGCTCGGACTGGACATCGCCCTTGGCATAGGCGGTCTGCCCTATGGGCGTATCGTTGAAATTTTCGGGCCCGAGGCCTCGGGTAAAACCACCATTACCCTGTCCGTCATCGCTCAGGCGCAAAAGCAGGGCAAGACCTGCGCCTTTATCGATGCCGAACACGCCCTCGACCCGGCCTACGCCGAAAAGCTGGGCGTCAATCTTGATGACATGCTGGTCTCCCAGCCCGATACCGGCGAACAGGCGCTCGAGATCTGCGACATGCTGGTTCGCTCCGGCGGTGTGGATGTTATCGTGGTCGATTCGGTCGCCGCGCTGACGCCGCGTGCCGAAATCGAAGGCGAGATGGGCGATTCCCATGTCGGCCTTCAGGCGCGTCTCATGTCACAGGCGCTGCGCAAGGTGACCGGACACATCAAAAATGCCAACTGCATGGTGATGTTCGTCAACCAGATCCGCATGAAAATCGGTGTCATGTTCGGCAATCCCGAAACGACCACCGGTGGTAACGCGCTCAAGTTCTACTCAAGCGTGCGTCTGGACATCCGTCGTACCGGTTCGGTCAAGCAGGGCGATGAGGCCGTGGGCAACGAAACCCGCGTCAAGGTCGTCAAAAACAAGGTGGCCCCGCCGTTTCGTCAGGCCGAGTTTCAGATCATGTACGGCAAGGGCATCTACCATGCCGGTGAAGTGGTTGATCTTGGCGTCCAGTGCAGCCTGGTTAACAAGGCCGGCGCCTGGTACAGCTACAAGGGCAACAAGATCGGGCAGGGCAAGGCCAACGCCGCTCAGTATCTTGAAGACAACCCTGCGGTGATGCAGGAAATCGAGGACGCCATCCGCGGCCAGCTTCTGAGCACACCGAAAACGAAGGAAGAAGAGAAGGCAGAAGACGCCGAAGCGCCGGCGGATGCTGAGGCCAGCGGCGACGAGCTGCTGTAGGCCGACATTATCTGGCGGTAGTATGGAAAGGGGGCACGCTCAACGCAGCGTGCCCCCTTTTTGTTTTAACGAATGATACGCACAGGGAGGGCAGTGATGTCACAAAGAACGCCTTATGAAGAGGCCATTGCACTGCTGGCCCGGCGTGAATATACCCGCAGCGAGCTCGAGGAGCGGCTGCTGCGCCATGAGCATCCCCCCGAGGAAGTCACGGCGCTTCTGGATCGTCTCGCCGCGGACGGCTTTCAGTCCGATGCTCGATTTGTCGAACATTTTGTGCGCTCGCGCATCTCGCGACTGCAGGGACCGCGCAAGATCAGCGCCGAGCTTTCGGGTCGGGGGATCGAGCGCGAGATGATTGCCCATGCGCTGGAAGAAAGTGACGCCGACTGGACCGCGCTTGCCATTGAGGCGCTCCAGCGACGCTTTGACGGGCCCGGAGATGACATGAAAGCACGTGCCAAACGCCAGCGTTTTCTGGCCTCAAGGGGTTTTGACGGCCAGCAGTGCAGTAGCGCCCTGCGAAC
Source organism: Kushneria sp. EE4 (assembly GCF_977968315.1). Next base: position 1,987,936 of record NZ_OZ386212.1, on the reverse strand, counting down.
GGCCTGGTCGTCGTGACGTGTCGATTTAGCGGTCACGCCCGGTATGAGGCAAAATGGAGCGTATGCGGAGTGTCGCACCCGGATGCGACATACTGATACATTAAGCCGCCAAAATTCGTCTCACCGAGCGGATGCACGCTACGGCGCGCTGACAGGTGAGACCAAAAGATCATGAGGGTCACCCCTCGAGGCGCATGTTGACGACCGGTAACGCCTTTGTGGCGTTACCCGATGCATCGCTCGTTGCCTCATTTTAAATGACCTGACCCATCGTTTACGGGAAGCCCATGAAAAGCGCCGACATACGACAAGCATTTCTGAATTTTTTTGAACAGCACGGCCATACCCAGGTGCCTTCCAGTTCTCTGGTGCCTGACAACGACCCCACGCTGCTTTTCACCAATGCCGGTATGGTGCCTTTCAAGGATGTCTTTCTGGGACGTGATCCCAGGCCCTATGTGCGGGCAACATCAGCTCAGCGCTGTGTCAGGGCCGGCGGCAAGCATAACGATCTCGACAACGTCGGTTACACCGCGCGCCACCACACCCTGTTCGAAATGCTGGGCAACTTCAGTTTTGGCGACTATTTCAAGCGCGACGCCATTCATTACGCCTGGCAGTTCCTGACCGTCAATCTGGGGCTGCCCGCCGAGAAGCTCTGGGTGACGGTGCATGTCAGCGATGATGAAGCCGCTGATATCTGGCTCAACGACGTGGGCGTCAGCGCCGAGCGCTTCTCAAGACTTGATGAAGACAACTTCTGGCAGATGGGCGAAACCGGCCCGTGCGGGCCGAGTTCGGAGATCTTCTTCGACCACGGCCCGGAGGTGTTTGGTGGCCCGCCGGGAAGCCCGGATGAGGACGGCGACCGCTATATCGAGATCTGGAACCTGGTCTTTATGCAGTATGACCGCGACGCTCAGGGCACCATGACGCCGCTGCCCAGTCCCTCCATCGATACCGGCATGGGGCTTGAGCGTATTGCGGCCGTCATGCAGGGCGTGCACTCCAACTACGAGATCGATCTTTTCAAGCGCCTGCTGGCCTCTGCCGCCGAGATTACCGGCCAGAACGACATCCACCAGCCGTCGCTGCGCGTCATTGCCGATCACATCCGCTCGTGTGCGTTTTTGATCGTGGATGGTGTCATGCCCTCCAACGAGGGGCGCGGCTATGTCCTGCGTCGCATTATTCGTCGCGCCGTGCGTCACGGCCACAAGCTGGGCGTGCGTGAGTCATTTTTCCATCGCCTGGTCGCGGCCCTGGATGAGGAAATGGGCGAGGCCTACCCCGAACTGCACGCGCGTCGTGAGCAGATCGAAAGGGTGCTGCTGAAAGAGGAGGAGCAGTTCGCCCGGACGCTGGACAACGGCATGCGCCTGCTCGAAGAGGCGCTGGCCGGACTTGAGTCGAACGAGCTGGACGGCGAGACCATCTTCAAGCTGTACGACACCTACGGCTTTCCCTACGACCTGACCGCCGACATTGCCCGCGAACGCGATATCGCCCTCGATGAGGCCGGCTTTCAGCGCGAGCTTGAGGCGCAGCGTGAGCGTGCCCGTGCTGCCAGTCAGTTCGGCGCGCGTATCGAAGCCGATATCGATCTGGACGGCGCCACCGAGTTTGTCGGGCGCGAGCGTCTGACATCCAGCGGACAGATACTGACGCTGCTCAACGATCAGGGTGAGCAGGTCGAGCAGCTCGAGGCCGGCCAGAGCGGCGCCGTGGTGCTGGATGAGACGCCCTTTTACGCCGAGTCCGGCGGCCAGATCGGCGATCGCGGCACCCTGACGCTACCGGGCGTCGTGTTCAACGTGCGCGATACCCAAAAGCGCGGTCAGCACTTTGTGCATCTGGGGGAGGTCAGCGAAGGCGTCATGCCGGCGCAGGCCGCGGTAGAGGCCCACGTTGAGGTGCCGACCCGTCATGCCATCATGCGTAACCACTCGGCCACCCACCTGCTGCACGAGGCGCTGCGGCGGGTGCTGGGCACCCATGTGCAGCAGAAGGGCTCACAGGTGGGCGATGAGCGGCTACGCTTTGACTTCAGCCACAACGAGGCCATGACGCCGGACGAGCTCGAGCGCGTCGAGGCGATGGTCAATGATGAGGTCATGGCCAACACGCCGGTGACCACACAGCTGATGACGCTGGATGAGGCGCGAAAGCTCGGCGCTCAGGCCCTGTTTGAGGCCAAGTATGGTGAGAGTGTGCGCGTGCTGACCATGGGCAGCGATGATTTCTCCATCGAGCTCTGCGGCGGTACCCATGTCATGCGCACCGGTGATATCGGACCGGTTCGGCTGGTCAGCGAAACCGGCGTGGCGGCAGGGGTGCGTCGAATCGAGGCCATCTCCGGGCACACGGCGCTGCGCTGGTTTCGTGATCAGCAGTCACTGGTCACGCGCCTGGCCGATCAGGTGCGCGCCCGTCCCGATCAGCTCGAATCGCGCGTGGGCACGCTTTTGGAGCGCAATCGTGAACTCGAGCGCGAGCTTGAGCGCAACCGCGCCAAACTGGCCAGCCAGGCCGGCAACGACCTGCTGGAAGCGGCCGAGGAGATCGATGGTGTCCGTGTGCTGACCCGTCAGCTCGAAGGCGTGGGCGCAAAGGAGCTGCGGGGCGTCATGGATCAGATGAAAAACCGGCTCGGTTCCGGCGTGGTCGTGCTGGCGGTGGCCGGTGATGACAAGGTCAACCTGATTGCGGGTGTCACAAAGGATCTGGTGGATCGACTCAGTGCCGGCAGTCTCGTCAGCGCCATCGCGCCCATGGTGGGCGGTCGCGGGGGCGGTCGCGCCGATATGGCCCAGGCCGGCGGCAGCGATGTCAGTGGCGTGGACAATGCGTTGCAGGCAGCGCGTCAGTGGGTCGCCGACACACTCAAGGGATGATGGTCCAATACATTAATCAAAGGGAGCATCCATGGCGCTTTATGTACAAAAATTTGGCGGTACCTCGGTAGGTAGCGTCGAGCGCATCAAGGCGGTGGCCGAGAAGGTCAAGGGATTTCGTGATCAGGGCCACCAGATCGTGGTGGTGGTCTCGGCCATGAGCGGTGAAACCAACCGCCTGATCGAGCTGGCCTCACAGATCAATGAAGAGCCCACGCCGCGTGAAATGGACATGCTGGTGTCGACCGGCGAGCAGGTCACGATTTCGCTGCTGGCCATGGCGCTGCACCAGCTGGGGGTCAAGGCGACCTCCTATACCGGCGCTCAGATCGGCATTCGTACCGACAGTGCTCATACCCGCGCTCGCATTCAACGCATCGAAACCGATGAGTTGCGCGCCGATCTTGACGAAGGCCAGGTCGTGGTCGTGGCAGGCTTTCAGGGCGTTGACAGTGAAGGCAACATCACCACCCTGGGTCGCGGCGGCTCCGACACGACCGGCGTGGCGCTGGCAGCGGCCCTCAAGGCCGACGAGTGCCAGATCTATACCGATGTCGATGGTGTCTATACCACTGACCCCCGCGTTTGCGCCAAGGCGCGTCGGCTTGAAAGCATTACGGTCGAGGAAATGCTGGAGATGGCCAGCCTGGGCTCCAAGGTACTTCAGATTCGTGCCGTGGAGTTTGCCGGCAAGTACAACGTCCCGCTGCGTGTTCTGTCCTCCTTCCAGGAAGGGCCGGGAACCCTGATTACTGCAGATGATGAAGAGATTGCCAACATGGAAGAACCACTGATCTCGGGGATCGCCTTCAACAACAACGAAGCCAAGCTGACCGTTGTCAGTACCCCTGATGTCCCCGGCGTTGCCTCACGCATTCTGGGACCGATTTCGGACGCCAACATCGAAGTCGACATGATTGTTCAGAATGTCGCACCCACGGGCGGCTACACTGACTTTACCTTTACGGTGGCGAAAAACGATTTTCGCCAGACCCAGCGCATTTTGCAGGAGCAGGTGATTCCGTCACTGGGCGGCGGCGAAGTACGCGGTGATGACAAGATCGCCAAGGTATCGCTGGTCGGGGTGGGGATGCGCTCTCATGCAGGCGTTGCCACCCGCATGTTCCGGGTGCTGGCCGACGAAGGCATCAATATTCGCATGGTATCAACGTCAGAGATCAAGATATCCGTTGTGATTGACGAGAAGTTTCTTGAGCTTGCCGTGCGCTCGCTGCACACCGCTTTTGGCCTTGACAGGGAAGATGTAAGCGAGGAGCGCTAAAAAAACTCGCCAATACCCGGTCCCAGGGTGGTGCTTGCAGGGCTTTCTGCCACACTGAACCAGTGATCGTGTACCGGAAAAGATGAGCGGTCGGGATAACATAGGTTGGATCATGGTTCGGCTTATCGCATAATGCCCCGCTTAATTTGGTCCGGTGCACGATCTATATGCATATATGTATAGGGAAGCAGCAATGAAAAGGAGGTCGCAATGCTCATCCTGACTCGCCGCGTGGGTGAGACACTCATGGTCGGCGATGAAATTACCGTGACCGTGCTCGGCGTCAAGGGCAATCAGGTCCGCCTGGGGGTCAACGCGCCCAGAGATGTCTCCGTGCATCGTGAAGAGATCTACCAGCGCATCCAGCATGAAAAGGGCGACAGCGAGAACGACCCGGTCTAAAGTGCGCGTGTCAGCGCTGGTGTTCAGCCGAATGTATTGAATCACAAGATTTTTTGACTCGGGGCTGGACAGGGAAGGTTAAACTCGGTAATATGCGCGCCGTACCGATCGAGGAGAGATGGCCGAGTGGCTGAAGGCGCTCCCCTGCTAAGGGAGTATAGGGTTTATAGCCCTATCGAGGGTTCGAATCCCTCTCTCTCCGCCATCATCGGTATCGAATGTTGAAAGCCTGCCTTCACAGGCGAACACAACATTCAATCTGCAGTACTTTTGTTGCGCCCGTAGCTCAGCTGGATAGAGTACCTGACTACGAATCAGGTGGTCGGAGGTTCGAATCCTCCCGGGCGCGCCATCAGCTGAAGATGCAAGACACTGTTTTATCTGCGCCCGTAGCTCAGCTGGATAGAGTACCTGACTACGAATCAGGTGGTCGGAGGTTCGAATCCTCCCGGGCGCGCCAGATTCCAAAGCCCCGTCCGAAAGGACGGGGCTTTCTGCGTTCTAGCCCTTTTGTCAGTCTGGCAGTGCCACACGCCAGCGCGCTGCTGCAACTGACGTGCTCCGGACGATGTTCATGCAGGGGCAGCCTGTCAGCGCGCTGTTGTCTCGATCTTCGAGGATGGCGTTTCTTCCTGCAGCGCCGTCATGAAGTCCTCCAGCGCCGTGATGCGACGAAGCCGCTGAAAGTGCTCGCCCGCTTCACTATCGTGCTGGCGCATGATGTTGAGCCACTGCTTTAAAAGCGACACCACCACCTTTGAGGGCAGGGCGGGATCGATACGCCGGGCATAAGCGGCCAGAAAGGCGCTGCGGTCCTGCCAGCGCGTTGCCGTCAGGCGCTCCCCCGTTTGCTGCCAGTGACGAATGCGTCTGGCAAGCCATGGGTCGGCCAGCGCTGCCCGCCCCAGCATGACGTCGCGACAGCCGCTCACCTCCCGCGCTCGCCAGTACTCCTCCAGCGTCCAGATGTCGCCATTGACCACTACCGGCACATTGGCCTGCTCGCGAATGCGTCCGACCCACTCCCAGTGCGCCGGGGGGCGATAGCCCTCGCGACGCGTGCGGGCATGGACCACCAGACGCTGAGCGCCGCCATCCTCGGCGGCGCGGGCGCACTCAAGTGCCAGCGTCTTGTCCTCGAACCCCAGGCGCAGCTTGGCCGTCACCGGCACGCCTGTTTCCTCCAGTGCCTCGTGAACGCCCTGTACGGCGCGATAGACGCGCTCGGGCGAGCGCAACAGTGCTGCGCCACCGTCATGGCGATTGACCGTCTTCGCTGGACAGCCAAAATTCATGTCGATGACCGGTGCCCCCAGGGACGCCGCCACGCGGGCGTTTTCGCCCAGCTTGTCGGGTTGGGAGCCCAGCAGCTGCAGATGAACCGGCATGCCGCCGGGGGTTCGACTGCCCGTATCAAGCTCCGGGCAGATGCGCTGAAAGACCCGGGGCGGCAGGCGGGCGTCGGTGATGCGCACGAATTCGGTGACACTCCAGTCAAGGCCGCCCGGCTCGGTCAAAAGCTCACGCGTTAACGCATCAATGACGCCCTCCATGGGCGCAAGACCGATCAGGCCGGCTCGAGGCGAAGTATCGGCTGCAAGAGGAAACAGGGGCGTGGCTGGCATGGCAGGGGATCCGGGGTAGTCGTGACTGGCGCCGCCATCATAGGCATGTTGACCGCAATGACAAGCGGTGCGCGTATTCTGGCAGGATCCCTGTCCCTGAAGTTGATGCGACAGCGACGCGGGGCGTGTGTCATGTCGGTGCTACAGCACAGCGATGGCCGAATCGGTGCGCGGCTCGGTGCCGCCACACAGGATACCGGTGACCGGGTCGCGAAGGATGATCTGACCCCGGCCGAAGCCTGTCGGATCAAAGGCGTAGTCGATCTCGTGACCGCGCAGCGCCATCTCGCGCAGCAGATGGACCGGATAGCCGTGCTCCACGCCGATACGGCGAGCGCCGGTCCACTGCCAGCGCGGGGCATCCAGCGCCGCCTGTGGATTGAGACCGAAATCGAGCAGATTCATGACCACCTGCATGTGCCCCTGAGGCTGCATGAACCCACCCATGACGCCAAAGGGCCCCAGCGCCTGGCCGTTTCGGGTCAAAAAGCCGGGAATAATGGTGTGAAAGGTTTTCTTGTTGGGCGCCACCACGTTGACATGATCAACCTCGAGGCTGAAGCCGTGTCCGCGGTTGTGCAGCGCAATGCCGGTTTCCGGCACCACGACCCCCGAGCCGAAGTTGTGATAGTTGCTCTGAATGAACGAGACCATGTTGCCGTCACCGTCGGCCGTGGCCAGATAGACCGTCCCGCCGGCATGGGGCGCGCCCGGGCTCGGGTCCATGGCCGTTTCGGTAATCTTTTGGCGGCGGCTTTGGGCGTAGCGTTTGCTTAGCAGATCCTCGATACGAGTGGTCATGTGCTCGGCGTGAGTCACGAAGGCATGGCCGTCGGCGTAGGCAAGCTTGATGGCCTCACACTGGCGGTGCAGCACGCTCAGGTCGTCCCGGCTGTGTAGATCATCAAAGCCTTCCATGATGTTAAGCCCCATCAGCGCCACGATGCCCTGACCGTTGGGCGGAATCTCCCACACGTCCACGCCGCGGTAGTTCACGCTGATCGGATCCACCCACTCGATTTGATGCGCCGCCAGATCGGTCGCGCGTAGATAGCCGCCGGTGGCGCGCGAAAAGGCATCGATCTTCTCGGCCAGTTCGCCACGATAGAAGCTCTCGCAGCGCGTTTGTGCCAGTGATTCAAGCGTTTCGGCGTGACGTTCGCTTTTAAACATGTCGCCGGGCCGTGGGGCGCGGCCCTCGGGGGTGAACAGCGAAAACCACTCTTTCGTGGCGGCATCGGTAAAAATCGGGCGAAAGCGCTTTTCGGCGCGGCGCCACTGTTCACTGATCGCCGGCGACACCGGAAAACCTTCACGGGCCAGGCGGATCGCCGGTGCCAGCAGGTCCTCGAAGGCCAACCTGCCAAAGCGCTCGGACAGCGCCGCCCAGGCCGACGGCGTGCCGGGCACCGTGACCGGCGTCCAGCCATAAAGCGGCATCTGCTCGTGACCGTCATCAAGCACGGCGTCGCGGGTCAGCGCGCTCGGGGCGACGCCGCTGGCGTTGAGACCGTGCAGCTGGCCGCCGCCCTCGTCGTTTTGTATCCAGACCAGCGCGAAGGCATCTCCGCCGATACCGTTGCCGGTGGGCTCGACCACGGTCAGCGCCGCGGCGGTGGCGATGGCGGCGTCCACGGCATTGCCCCCGAGCGCGAGAATATCGCGTCCGACCTGAGCGGCCTGAGGCTGGGAGGCCGCGACCATGCCGTGGCGGGCATAGGTGGCGCTGCGACAGGAGGGGTAGGGGTTCTGGTGTGAAAAGGCGTGATGCATGAAGGCTCCCTTTTGGGATTGTTATCGATCAAACGACAGGTCCTGCAGCGGGCGTCTGCCGGCGGCGCTCAGGTCAAACAGCCGGGCGCTTCATCGTGACAGACCAGACGCCCCTTGAGACGCGAGTTGAGACCCTCGAGATCGGGAGTGCGATCCATCGGCCAGGCAAGGCCAAGCGTCACGCCAGTGGCATCGTGCAGCGCCTGATCGATGGGCGCCTCGTTGAGCTCGGCCCAGCGGCGCAGCTCGTGTTCCAGCGCAAAATCCGTGGTCAGCCACAGCGGTCGGCGCGTGACGTATTCCTGTGTGGGAAGGCTTTCAAGGGCCTGAAGCAGCGCCTTCGAATAGGCGCGCACCAGCCCACCGGTGCCCAGTTTGGTGCCGCCAAAGTAGCGGATGATGACGGCGCCGATCTGCCCGAGACCGCTGCCCTCAAGTACCTGGTACATGGGGCGGCCGGCGGTGCCGCCGGGTTCGCCATCATCGGAAAAGCCGATGGCGTTCTGCTCACCCGGCGCCCCGGCAATAAAGGCCGAGCAGTGATGCGAGGCGTCGGGGTGATCCAGGCGCGCCTGCTCGATCAATTGCTGGGCCTGCTCGGGCGTTGCGGCATGCGTCACGCGCGCGATGAAGCGGCTTTTTTGTACCTCGAGGCTCTTTTCATGAAAGCCTGCAGGCTCAAGGCGGGGAATCGAGTAGCGCATGTCAGGCGGCAGTAACGGGTGTGCCTGCCGGACGACGGGCCACGCCCATGACCAGCCCCAGCACCTGAATGTCGTCATTTTTCAGATAGATCGGCGGCATGGTGGTGTTGGCCGGCTGCAGGCGCACGCCCGATTTATCGATGTAGACCTTTTTGAGCGTGACTTCCTGGTTGTTGATCAGCACCACGGCCGTTTCGCCATTTTCGGCGGATTCAAGCTTTTCGATAATGATGATGTCGCCATCATGGATGTTGCAGTCGATCATCGAATCCCCCCGGACCCGCAGGGCATAGGTATTGCGTCGCACCATGCGCGAGGGGATGCGTACCGTCTCATCATCGGCGCAGGCCTCCATCGGCATGCCGGCCGAGACGGTCCCGAGCAGTGGCACCTCGACCAGCTCGCTGGCGTCGATCTCCTCCCAGGCATCCTCGACCAGCGGAATGTTGGGGGTGCGGTGCAAAAAGCGTGGCTCGGTATGGGCTGACATAAGGCAACTCCCTGAAGGGGTATCCGATGGGCTGACACACGACCGGCGATACAGGATGTGTCATCACAAGGATAGCGTGACACGACCATTACCCTGAAGGGGAAGTATGCAAACAGTGTCACGGGGGACTCTGCCAGGGTAACCGAAACCCTACGATGGCGGTCGCCGTTGACATGGAGAAAGACCGCCAATCGTAGTAGAGTGGCGCGCTTTGCCGCGGCGCTGCCCGAGGCCCGCGACGCCTTTTGTCGCCGCCCGGCATTCGTTGAATGATCTGTTCCCGGAGCCCTTCACTGGAATGCGCCTGACATCGATCAAACTGGTCGGATTCAAATCCTTTGTCGACCCGGTGACAGTCCCCTTTGATAGTGACATGACTGCCATCGTCGGACCCAACGGCTGTGGCAAGTCCAACGTCATCGATGCCGTGCGCTGGGTGATGGGCGAATCCTCGGCCAAATACCTGCGCGGTGAGTCGATGGCCGATGTCATCTTCAACGGCTCGACCGGACGCAAGCCGGTCGGCCAGGCCTCGATCGAGCTCACCTTCGACAATCGTGAAGGCAAGCTGGGCGGGGCCTGGTCACAGTACGCCGAGATCGCCGTGCGCCGTCTGGTCACCCGCGACGGGCAGTCCCAGTACTTTTTCAACGGCCAGAAGTGCCGCCGTCGCGATATCGCCGATCTTTTTCTGGGCACCGGTCTCGGGCCGCGCTCCTACGCCATCATCGGCCAGGGCATGATCTCGCGGCTGGTCGAGGCGCGCCCGGAAGAGCTGCGCGCCACGCTGGAAGAGGCCGCCGGCATCTCGCGCTACAAGGAGCGTCGCCGCGAAACCGAAAATCGCATGCGCCGCACCACCGAAAATCTCGAACGCCTTGATGACCTGCGCGAGGAGCTCGACAAGCAGCTCGAGCGACTCAAGCGCCAGGCCGAGGCCGCCAGACGCTACCGCGAGCTGAAAGGGCGCGAGCATCGCCTCAAGGGCGAGCTGGCACTCATCCGTGCCCGGGCCCTTCGCGAGCAGCAGGGGACCCGCGAGACCCGGGTTCGCGAGCTGGAAAACAGCGTCGAGCGCAACGTGCTGGGCATGCGCGAAAGCGAAAACCGCCTTGAGCAGTCCCGCAGCCAGCACGACGCGCTGGCCGAGACGCTGGATGCGCGCCAGCGCGCCTTCTATGACACCGGCGCGGCCATTGCCCGTCTGGAGCAGCAGCTTGAAAGTGGCCGGGCCCGCGAACAGCAAAGCCAGGCCGATATTGCCGCCATCGATCGGGACCTGACCGATCTGGCGCGTCTGGCCGGGGAAGATGACGTGCGCTATCAGGAGATCACCGCACGCCTTGAGGCATTGACCCCCGAACTTGAAGCCGCGCGCGAAGCACTCGAGATGGCCGAGGCCGGTCTGGAAGAGGCCGGTGAGCACGAGCAGGCGGCGCTCGAGGCGTGGGAGGCGTTCAGCGAACAGCATCAGCACGCCACCCGAGGCGCCGAGCGCGCCCAGAGCGAGGTTCAGCGTCTTGAGGGAGTGATCAATGACCTCAATGCTCGTATCACTCAGCGTCAGAAACAGCGGGATGAGCTGCCCGAGCAGGCAGCGCTTACTGAAGCGCGCGAGATGGCCGCCGAGCAGCTCACGGAGATGGATCTCGACATCGAGACGCAGGAATCACGTCGGCTTGAACTCAGACAGGGACTGGATGACGTCGAGACCCGACTTCAGTCACTGGGTGAGGCCCGCGATGATCATAACGCCCGGCGCAGCGCCCTGCAGGGGGAGCGCGCCTCGCTTGAGGCACTGATCCGTGCCGCACTGGACAGCGGTGACGAGGCGCTTGATGCCCACCTTGACGCCCATGATCTGGATAAGACGCCGCAGCTTGCCGAACGCCTTCAGGTCGAGGCCGGCTGGGAGGGAGCAGCAGATGTGGTGCTCAAACCCTGGCTTTCGGCCCGAATCACCGACAGGCAGCGCGCGCTGCCGGCCCTGCAGTCGCTGTCAGGCGGCGTGCTGACGCTCGTTGACGATACCCCGTCGGCTGCCTCGCCACCGCCTGGTTCGCTGGCGGCTTGCGTTGCCGGGGCCGAGGCGCTTGGTGATGTGCTGGCACGCATCAAAACCGCCGAAGACGATGACAGCGCCTGGCAGGTGCGCGAACAGCTGTCGCCCGGAGAAAGTGTCATCGCCCCGTCCGGGCTCTGGCTGGGCCGCCACTGGGCCCATCGTCAGATGGGCGATGAGCAGACCGGCAGTGTCGTGGTCAACCGTCAGCGTCGCGACCGCATCGATGTCGAGCTTGCCGAGCTGGACACGCAGATGGCCCATGACGAGGCGCAGATTACCGAGTGTCGCCACCAGCGCACCCAGAACAGCGATGCTCTCGAGGCGCTTTACGCCCATCAGCGTCAACAGCAGCAAACGCGTCAGAAGCTGGCGCTTGAAGAGTCGCAGCTGGGTACCCGGCTTGAGCATCTGCGCAGCCGCGACAGCGAGCTGGAAGAAGAGCTTGCAGGTATGGCCGAGCAGCTCGAGACGCACCGGCTCAACCTTGAACGGGCGCGCGAGCAGTGGGACCAGGCACTCGAAACCGTTGAAAACAACGACGCCCGGCGCCAGGCGCTTGAGCAAAGGCGTCGCGAAACCCGCGAGGCGCGCGAGGCCGTCAACGTACGGCTGGCGCCGGCGCGTGAGACCATCAATACGCTGGAGCTTGAGCGGCAGCGGCTGAGCACCGAGCTTCAGGGCATCGAGGGCCAGCGCAGCCGTGCCGGGGATCAGCGCGCGCGTCTTGAAGAGAAGCGCGAGATGCTGCAGGCGCAACGTGAAGAGGCGCTCGAACCGCTCGAGATGCTGCGCGAATCCCTCGATGAGTCACTGCATCAGCGCACGCGTGAAGAGCAGCTGCTCAACGAGTGCCGCGACGAGGCCACTGCCCTTGGCAACGCCATGCGAGAGCTGGAGCAAAAACGCCAGGGACACGAACGCGAGCTTGAAACCCTGCGTGAACAGCTTGAAGCCGAGCGCATGGATGTCCAGGCGCTGCGCCTCAAGGCCGAGGCCCAGGAGCAGCAGATCGTCGAGCTCGGTCACGACAGCGCAACCCTTGAAGAAGGGCTGGCCGCCGGCGCCGCCGAATCGGTCTGGCAGGAGGAGCTCGAGTCGGTCAGCGAGAAAATTCGTCGGCTGGGGGCGATCAACCTGGCGGCCATCGAAGAGTATGAGCAGCAGCTTGAGCGTCGTGACTATCTTCAGGGTCAGCATGCCGAGCTGACCGAGGCGCTGGATACCCTGAACCAGGCCATCAGAAAAATCGATCAGGAAACGCGCACGCGCTTCAAACAGGTCTTTGAAGAGGTCAACGAGCGTCTGGACGAGCTGTTTCCGCGCGTGTTCGGCGGCGGGGCCGCCTGGCTGACCATGACCGGCGAGGACCTGCTGGAAACCGGGGTCGCCATCATGGCCACACCGCCGGGAAAGAAAAACAGCACCATCCATCTACTCTCAGGCGGAGAAAAGACGCTGACGGCGCTGTCTCTGGTGTTTGCGATTTTCCAGCTCAATCCGGCACCCTTTTGCATGCTCGACGAGGTGGATGCGCCTCTCGATGACGCCAACGTGGGGCGTTACGCAAAACTGGTTCGCGAGATGTCGCAAAACGTGCAGTTTATCTACATTACACACAACAAGATTGCCATGGAGGCAGCGGACCGCCTGATGGGCGTCACCATGCAGGAACCGGGCGTTTCTCGTCTGGTCTCGGTGGGCGTGGAGGAGGCCGCCGAACTTGCACAGGTGTGATGTCATCGGCAAACGCTGGACGGGTCCTGAATGCCGGGGCCTGGCCGCGGGGACTTTCGCAGGGATATAATCGAAGGGCGATTGCGCACTATGCGTCGTTGACGTCATATTGCTGTCATCGGACGACAACTTTCACGCCGTGAAAGACATTCGTCCATTTATTCGAAAGGCGATCGCGCCATGTCCGGGTTTGGCATGGTGCCAACAACAGGCATGATTACATGGAATTGAGAGAGTGGCTCATTATCCTGGGGCTGGTTCTCGTCGCCATTATTCTGGTGGACGGTGTACGGCGCCTGCAGCGGCAGCGACGGGGTCTACGCATGGATCTGTCGCGCGATATCGACACCAGCGCCCCGGCACGTGACCCGGAAGATATCGAGCGCGAGGAGCGCATGAACTGGGAGCTGCCCAACGGCGGTGCCCGGGTGGTCTCCCGGGGCGAACACGAGTTCGATGATCGCTTCGATGCGCCCGACATGGAAACGGCGCCGGATCGGGATATCGACCGCGATCATGACGAGGACATCGATGATGAGCGGCCGGCGTATCGCTCGCGCGAAGCACGAGACGACTCGCGTGACGTTGAGGAACCTCTCGATCAGACCCGGGAGAAGGACGACGCCATGGACGAGCTGCCGCCCCGGCGCCGTGACGAATTTGCCCGGCGCCTGAAATCGGCCTTCCCGTTTGGTCAGGGCCAGCGCAAGCCGCGTCAGAGTGCCCGTCAGGACGCTCCGGCACGCCACAAGGCGCCGACCCTGCCTGAACGTCCGGCCTATCGCGACGACGACCTGGACGATGACGACCCGCTCTTTGCCCGCCGCGACCGGCGTGAGCCGCCGCCGGCAGAGCCTGAATTCGATCGTGACGAGGCTGGTCGTGATGAATTCGGTCGTGACGAGTTCGAGCGCGATGAGGAAATCGCCTCGCGCCATGAGCCCGGGTTTGAGGAGATGGCGCCGTCGCGCGATCAGTTTGACAGCGCACGCTGGGCGTCACGCCATCCGGTGCTCGAGCGGGCAGCGCGCGGCATGATCGAAGGCGAATCGGCGCGTACCGCGCTGGCGGACGCCGAAGAGATTGTGGTCATCAGCGTCATGTCGCGCGATGAGGACGGCTTCCACGGTCCCGACCTGCTTCAGCTGGTGCTCGCCTGCGGCCTGCGACTGGATGACCGCGGTGTCTTCCATCGCTTCGAGACCGAATCCAGCGAGAGCCCGCTGCAGTTTTCGATGGTCAACGTCGTCAAGCCCGGCACCTTTGATCTGGAGGTCATGGAAGAGGACGCCACGCCCGGCGTGACCTTTTTGATGCCGATGCCCAGCGCCGAATCCTCGCGCGAGGCGTTTGAAGCCATGTTTGAAACGGCCATGGTGCTGGTGCGCAACCTGGGCGGCGAGCTCAAGGACGAAAACCACAGCGTCATGACGGCCCAGACCGTCGAATTTGCCCGTCAGCGCGTCCATGAGTTCGAGCGACGCTGGCGGCTGCATCGTCATCAGGTGCAGTAAGGGTGCTGAAATATCCGTACGTTTCACGGGGGCCTTCGGGCCCCCTGATTGTTTCAGAGCGCTGCCCATCAGGCGCCTTTCGAATTGATGCATGCTGACCCCTGTTGCCGCTGCCGGGCGTGATCCGGTGGCCATGTCAAACGGAACGAATCACTGCCATGTGCGCAAAAGAAAATGCAGTCCCCGTGACCGATGAAATCGCCTCGCTTCGGGCACAGCTCGAGGAGGCCAACTACCGCTACTACGTCGAGGATGCACCGGGTATTCCCGATGTCGAGTACGACCGCCTGCTGCGCAGGCTTCAGGAGATCGAGGCCGAGCATCCGGCGCTGGTGACGGCGGATTCGCCCACGCAGCGCGTCGGCGCACCACCTGCCGCGGGCTTTCCCGAGGTGCAGCACGCCGTGGCCATGCTGTCGCTGGATAATGCCTTTGATGAGCAGGAGGTGCGCGCCTTTGCGCGTCGGGTTGCCGAGCGGCTGGAAACCGATGAGCAGGAGATCGCCTTTTGCTGTGAGCCCAAGCTGGACGGGCTGGCGGTGTCGCTGGTGTATGACAACGGACTGCTGGTGCAGGGCGCGACTCGAGGGGACGGGCGAACCGGTGAGGGCATTACGGCCAATCTGCGCACGCTCAGATCCATTCCGCTCAGGCTGCGCGGCGATAATGTACCCGGGCTTCTGGAAGTGCGCGGCGAGGTCTACATGAGCCACTCCGGTTTCGAGGCGCTCAACGACGAGGCCCGCACCCGGGGCAGCAAGGTCTTTGCCAATCCGCGCAACGCCGCCGCCGGCAGCCTGCGCCAGCTCGACCCCGGCATTGCCGCGGCCCGGCCGCTGGAGTTCTGCGCCTATCAGGTCGCCCGAATTGACAATGATTATTTAAAGCCGAGCCACTCGGCGTTGATGCGCGAGCTGCGTGAACTGGGCTTTCGCACCAGCCCCGAGATTGATGTGGTCACCGGTGCCGATGGTCTGGTCGATTTCTGTGATCGGATGGGCAAGCGTCGCGAGGGGCTTGATTACGACATCGACGGCGCCGTACTCAAGGTCGATGACCTGCGCGCCCAGCGCGAGCTCGGCTTTGTCTCGCGCGCCCCGCGCTGGGCCATGGCCTTCAAGTTCCCGGCTCAGGAGCAGACCACGGTTATCCGCGATGTCACCTTCCAGGTGGGGCGTACCGGGCGATTAACGCCGGTGGCCCGTCTGGAGCCGGCTCAGGTAGCGGGGGTGACGGTTTCCAACGCCACGCTGCACAACATGGATGAGATCGAGCGCCTTGATGCCCGCATTGGCGACACGGTGATCGTTCGTCGGGCGGGCGATGTCATTCCACAGATTGTCAGCGTGATTCAGGATGCCCGCCCCGAGGATGCGCGCGTGATCGAGATGCCGGCGCAGTGCCCGGTGTGTGACTCCAGCGTCGAGCGCGTCGGCGACGAGGTGGATGCGCGCTGCTCGGGTGGCCTGTTCTGTCCGGCCCAGCGCAAGGAGGCGCTCAAGCACTTTGCCAGCCGTCGGGCACTGGACATCGACGGGCTGGGCACCAAACTGATCGACGCACTGGTCGAGCGCGAGTGGGTGAAAACGCCCGCCGACCTGTTTCGTCTCGAGGCCGAAAGACTGGCCGAGCTGCCGCGAATGGCGCAGAAATCGGCCGATAATCTGGTGGCCTCGCTTGAGCGCTCACGACACACGACGCTGGTGCGCTTTATCTACGCACTCGGGATCACGGAAGTCGGCGAGGCCACTGCCAATGCGCTGGCACAGCACTTCGGCGAGCTGCATCGGGTCATGGACGCCTCACAAGAGACGCTGGAAACGGTCGCCGATATCGGTCCCGTGGTGGCAAGCCATATCCACAGCTTCTTTGCCGAGGCGCATAATCGCGAGACGATCGAGGATCTGATCCGGGTCGGCGTTGACTGGGAAGAGGTCGAGCTCGGCGAGCGCGAACAGCCGTTGACCGGCCAGACCTGGGTGCTGACCGGTGCCCTTGAAGCGTTGACGCGCGATGAGGCAAAAGCGCGGCTGGTGGCGCTCGGCGCGAAGGTCAGTGGCAGCGTCTCTAAAAAAACCCATGCGGTGGTGGCCGGCGACGCCGCCGGCAGCAAGCTTGAAAAGGCCCGTCAGCTGGGCGTGACGGTCATGGACGAGCCGGCCCTGCTGGCCTTTCTGGGCGAGCATGAAACCCCCGATTTATCAGAGAGTGCCTCATGAGCAGTGGACGATTTATAGAAGTACCCTCGCGCATGCTGCCGCCGGATACGCTGGAGCGGCTGCTGGCGGAGTTTGTCACCCGTCAGGGCTACGACACCACCGATACCGGCGAGGGCGAGCGCGGCTGGATCGGCGAGGTGCGCGCCCAGCTCGAGCGCGGTGAGCTGTTGATCGTGCACGATCTACAGACCGAGCTGACCGAGGTCATGACGCTGGAGCAGTGGCGCGCCTTTGGCCGTCAGGTCGCCGATGACGAGGAAGAGGGCGATTAACGCTGTCAGATAGCGTCAGGGATAAAAAACGCCGCCCCGTGGGGCGGCGTTGTCCTTTTAGCGAGCGCCTGCGTCAGGTAAAGAGCAGCGGCACCAGGATGCTCGAGACCAGCAGGATCAGCGCGCCCCCCAGTCGTGAAGAGATCTGGGCAAACGGCATCAGCTGCATGCGGTTGGCCGCCGACAGTACCGCTACATCGCCGGTGCCGCCCATGTTGGCCATGCAAAGCCCGGCCGTGATGGCGGATTCGATCGGATAGAAACCCACCAGACGACCCACCAGACCCGCGCCAAAGGCGGCGCCGGCCACCACGGCGAAAACGATCAGCACGTAGGTAATGGAGATGGCATCAATGACCTGGCCCAGATCGGTGTAGGCGATGCCGATGCCGAACAGCAGGGCGAAGGTCCAGTTTCTGGCCACAAAGCGGAACCACTGCGCTGCCGAATCACTGACGTTGTCGGGCATCAGGCCGCTGATCTTGACCAGCGCGACCAGAATGATCATCAGGGCATAGGGGTGCAGCGGAATGAAGGTGCCCAGAATCTCGCCGGCAACATAAAAGCTCAGCGCGGCGACGACACCGATGCCCAGCTTGCCAAGCTCGGGCGTGGTTTCGCTTTCGTTGATTTCAACGCCTGGCATCATCTGGCCGTTGCCGGTCAGGGACGGCACGCGTTTGCCCAGACCGTTGAGCAGCCCGGCAATGATGATGGCAAAAACGTTGCCCAGTGCCAGCGCCGGCACCAGAATCGAAATGTAGTAGCTGGCCGGCTGGCCCAGAAGCTGCTCGTAGATCTGACTCAGCGGAACGGCACCGGCACCCATGCCGCCGCCCATGATGGGCAGGGTGATCACGACCACGGCGTCCTGGGGCGAAAAGCCCAGCAGCAGCCCCACGCCCATGGCAAACAGCGCGGCAAAAAGCACCGAGCACAACAGCGGCAGGGCAAAACGCGTGCCGACCTTGACCAGCACCTTCGAGTCCATGCCCAGAATGCTGCCGGTGATCAGCGCGGCAATGTAGAAGTTCAAAAAGCCGCCGCCCTGCATGAACGAGGCGACGTTGTCGCTGACGCTTTCAGGCAGCCACCCCAGATAGACCAGCGTCGCGGCGCCGAAGATGGCCAGAATGGCCCCGCCGCCCAGATAGCTTTTGACGATGGGCAGCCGGTCACCGACAAACCCCAGAAGCTCCCCGAGGACCATCATGGCCGCAAGGGCACCGATCATGCCGGTCGGCAGCGCGTCCAGCATCATGGCCACAATCAGTACGGCCAGAACAATGGCAAACAGGGGCAGTGATAGACCGAAGATACGCCAGGAGGCAAGGGGCGTTCCGGCGGCGGCGGGGTTGCTTGCCCTCGCAGTATCAGGCTGTGACATGGCAGTGACCTGTTGTATGTAAATCGAAAAACGGATGGGATAATGGGTCTGCTGTGTCAGGGCAGCCTTGTGATCGACGTCACACCTCCCTGACAGACCGGTGCGAGGATTACGGACGCGCCGGCCATGACCAAGTTTTATGAATTAAAGAAACCTTTTTGAAACTAATGAAAACACCGTGGCGTGTCCGCTCACAGCGCGATGCCTTGTGAAATAACACCAAGGTTTATTCATCTTTGGTCGCACCTGCCGTTGCGATGAAACAACAGCACCGGATCGCGTTTCGGCCCGGGAGGGTAGAGAATGCTCGATTGTGCACAGGATGCAACCCATGACAGGACAGGTCTTCGGACGTGAACGAACATCCCTGGCCGCGTAAATCGCCGATTCGCCTGAACACCCTGGCGGCGCTGCTGGCCTTTATCACCATCATGGCGTCGCTGATCGTGGCCTACACCGTGTTTGGCGATCAGCTCTGGCGCAGTATCACGCGGGTCCAGCAGGACCGCGTGGTCAACGTGGCCACCACGTTGTCCCGCAGCGATGAGGTAATCAAGGCGCTGCAGCTTGACGTGCCCCCGTCACCGGCGGCCGATATCGAGCAGCGCATGGAAACGCTGCGCGAGCTGCTCAACGTCAATTTCATCGTCATCATGAATGCCCGCGGCATTCGGCTGACCCACCCCAATCGAGAGTGGATCGGCCATCATTTTCGCGGCGGCGATGAGGGGGCGGCGCTTGCCGGAGCGCGCTACGCCTCGCTGGCGGTGGGCACGCTGGGCACCAGCATTCGTGGTTTCGCGCCCGTGCGCGATGACAGCGGCGACATCATCGGCGCCGTGTCGGTAGGGGTGACGCTGTCGCATCTGGAGCCCTTGCGCGCGGCCTCCCACAAGCGGCTGCTGTTTCTCTTTCTGGCCATTCTCGCCATCGGCGGGCTGGGCTCGGCGTGGCTGGCACGCACCATCCGCCGACGCCTGATGGGTATGGAGCCCGATGACATTGCCCGTTTGGTCGCCGAGCGCCGCGTGACGCTGGACGCCATCCATGAAGGGGTCATTGCCGTGGATGCCCGGGCACATGTGACGCTGATCAACCCCGCGGCACGCTCGTTGCTGGGCGATCTCAAGGCCCACGGGATCGAGCTGGGAGAGCGTCTCGAGGTGCTGCTGCCCGGCAGCGACAGCGAGCATCAGGTGCTCGGTGACCGGGCGATGATCAATCGCCGCATGCATCTGGGCGGGCGGGCCTTTCTGGGCAACTACCAGCCGATGATGGCCGATGGGCGACTGGTCGGTGCGGTGATGACCTTTCGCGACAGCCACGAGATGCAGGCGCTGGCCGAAGAGCTTACCGGCGTGCGGCGCTACGCCGAAGCGCTGAGAGCCACCACGCATGAGTTCAAGAACAAGCTGCACGTCATTCTGGGGCTGGCCCAGCTCGAGGACCTGCCGGCGCTGAGACAGTATCTTCGTGAGCTGGTCGACTACCGACACGCCGTGTCGGAATCGATCGTCGAGCGCGTGCGTGAACCGGTGCTGGCGGGCTTTTTGATCGGCAAGCAGAGCGAGGCCCGGGAGAAGGGCATTACGCTGAGCGTCGAGGCCGAGACGCCGATTCCCCAGGCCAGCGACGGCGCCACGGTGCATGCGCTGGTCAGCATCATCGGCAACCTTCTGGAAAATGCCTTTGAAGCGCTTGATGCCCGCGAGGAACCGGGCGTTGCCATCCACATGGCGCTGGAGTCACGCACGCTGTCGCTGCAGATTCAGGACAACGGCGCCGGTATCGAGCCCGAGCATCAGGCGCGCATCTTCGAGCACGGCGTCTCCACCAAGGGCGAGCGGCGGGGGCTGGGCCTTTTTCTGGTTCGCGAGCAGATCGACGCCGTGGAGGGCACCCTGTCACTTTACTCCTCGCCCGGACAGGGCACGCTGATCGAGGTCAGCTATCCCTATCGTCCTGCCAATGGCAGCGCGCACGATGACGCAGCGGGCGGGCGAACACATCAATGACCGAACATACCGGCTGGTCGGGCGGGTTCAAACGGTTCAAGAGCAACCACGCATGAGAGTACTGATCGTAGAAGATGACCCGATGGTCATGAAGCTCAACGTCGACTACCTCACAAGGGTCGGCGATATGCAGCTGATAGGGCGCTGCAGCGACGTCACCACCGCACTGGTGGTGCTGGAGCGCGAAAGCGTTGATGTGGTGCTGCTGGATGTGTATCTGGGCAAGCGCAGCGGCCTTGAGATCGCCGGCTGGCTGCGCGAGCGCGATATCGATACCGACATCATTTTGATCACCGCGGCCTCGGAAACCGAAACGGTACGCGAGGCGCGACGGCTGGGCATCAACGACTTTCTGGTCAAACCGTTCGAGTTCAAGCGCTTTCGCGAGGCGCTTGAAACCTGCCGGCAGCGCCGCGACGCGCTCGATATCCTCAGCGACCAGGTCGATCAGCAGACGCTGGATACCCTGTTTCGGGCCGACAGCAACGCCCCCCGGCGTCTCAACGGCCTGCCCAAGGGGCTGACCGCCCACAGTCTGGCCCAGGTCTGCGAGGCCATCCTGACCCTGTCGCAGGATGAGTTTTCCACCGAAGGGCTGGCCGAGGTGGCCGGCATGTCACGGGTGTCGATCCGCAAGTACCTCAAGTACCTCGCCAACCTGGGGCTTTTGACCGAATCCTTCGCCTACGGCCAGGTCGGTCGGCCCTCGTTTTCCTATCGCTGTCTGGACCGGGAAGCGCTGGAGCGCATCGTCAGCTAGTCAGCCGGCATCTCGCGACGAACGATGGCGCGAATTAACCGCCGCCCCGGATTGAGGTGATCCACCAGTGACTCGGGCAGCGGCAGGGGCTCTTCACAGATCCGCGAGGCCAGCAGCTCGGCGATCAGCGGGGCGCTGACCAGCCCGCGCGAGCCATGGGCCAGCGACACCCACAGCCCTTTTTGATAGCGCCCCGGCACGTCCGGCACGCGAGTAGCATCAAAACCCAGGCCGGCGTAGGCCTTTCGCCAGTACTCGACCTGCGGCACGCCCCCGGCATAGGGCGACTTGTCGGGGCTGGCGCAGCGAAGCCCGCTGCGCGAGGGCAGCGCCGGTGCGTTGTGCAGGGCGCGCGCCAGCTCGGGCAGGGTGCGATCCAGCTCGCCGAGATTGAAGGCGTCGTCCTCGTCGCGCAGCGACAGGTCACAATCGTTGGGCGAAAACGAGGCGCCCAGGCTCTGCACACCGTCCCACGCCGGCGGGGCATAACCGCCGGCACACACCACGCAGCGTGGCGACAGCGCCTGCGCCGTCTCATCGAGCCGGTAGTGACTGACCTGACCGCGCACGGCCTGCAGCGGCAGAAACTCTGATGTCGACAGCCTTCCGGCGCCTTCTGCGCAGGCCAGTACCACATGATCGGCTTTCAGGCAGGTGCCATCGCTGAGCGTCAGCACATGGCGCGTGTCTTCCTGATGGATCGTCTCAAGCGCGGCCAGGTGCTGCGTGATACCGGGCGTATCGGCCAGCTGGGCGCAGAGTCGGTCCGGACGCACCCAGCCGGCATCGGCATAGTACAGGCCGTGCTTTACGCCCTCGGCCAGTGCCTGACCGGCAATCCGCCCGGCCTCGTCACGACTCACGCCACGCACCACGCCCTCGGGCAGCTGCCAGTGCTCGAGACAGCGCCGCTGGCGCGCGGCTTCCCGGTCGCTGGTGGCCAGCTGCAGCACGCCGGTCGGGTGCCACAGCGCATGCTCGGGGTCGATCCGATGCAAAAAGCGCTGGGTGTATTCAAGCGCGGCGAGATAGAACCGGCTCTGGTCGTTGACCTCGGCTGCCGGGCGAATATAGAGCGCGCCCTGACAGTTGCCCGAGGCGCCGCTGCCGGGCGGGTTCGGGTCAATCAGGGTGACGCGTCGTCCGCGCCGCGCCAGCGCGTGGGCGAGGCTTGTGCCGGCAATGCCGGCACCGATCACGGCGATATGATCGTCACCTCCGGCCGGACGCGGTGCCTCATCGATATGCCAGGGCGTCAGGCGCCGCCGGGTCTGCTGACGTGGATGCATTGACGGCGGTGTCGGCATGTGACCGCCAAGCATTTCGCGCTTGCGGCCGAACCCCGGCATCTTGCGGATCTCGAAACCGGCCTGGCGGAGCCCGCGCTTGACCACGCCGGCACAGGTAAAGGTGGCAAACGTTGTGCCCTCGCGGCTGGCACCGGCCAGCGCGGCAAAGAGTCTCTCCGACCACATGTCGGGATTTTTGGACGGCGCAAAACCATCCAGAAACCAGGCGTCCACCCGGCCTTCCAGCTGTTCAAGGCTCTCGGCGGCGTCACCGAAGTGCAGATCCAGCGTGATGCGCTCGTGCAGCACCACACGATGGATGCCGCGCAGGGCCGGGGGCCACTGATCCACCAGAGCGCGGACAAGATCGGCGAAGTCCTCATGGTGGCGCAGGGCGCGTGTCAGGTCTTCGCGCGTGAACGGGTGCTGCTCGGTGGAGACGACATGCAGGCGGGTATCATCGGGTGCCCGGGCCAGAAAGTCGTGGGCGGCACACAGCACGTTGAGACCGCTGCCAAAGCCGGTTTCGCCGACGACAAAGGGGCGGGCCTGATGCCAGTCGTGCCAGCGACTCGCAAGATGGTTGCCGGCCAGAAAGACATGCTCGGTTTCGCGTCGACCGTCTTCACGCGAGAAATAGACATCACCGTAGTCGACGGCTTCAGGGGCGTTATCGTCGCGCCAGTGAAGCTGCGCCGGCTGCAGGGCGAAAGGGGGCCGGAAAGGATTGGAAGACAAGGGACAATACCGAAGAAACGTCAGGGGTGATCAATTTTTGAACGATTTCTGGCAGGCCTGCCACCATCACGCTTTGCGCAATGTGTTCGCGGGGATCGCACAACGTTGTCACAGGCTTATCCACGCAGAGTGTGCATAACAACAAGGCTGTGGATAAGCGTGTACAAGCCCCGCGAACAGGGGCCTTTTAAAAATCAGGGCAGCACTTTTTTAAACGGACGGACGCTGACCTGTGAATAAACACCTGCCGCGACGTAAGGGTCGGCGTCAGCCCAGGCGCGAGCCTGCTCCAGCGAGTCGAATTCGGCCACGATCAGGCTGCCGCTGAAACCGGCATCGCCCGGATCAATGCCGTCCACGGCGGGAAAGGGGCCTGCCAGCACCAGACGCCCCTCGTCACGCAGCGCCTCGATGCGTGCCAGATGCTCCGGGCGCACGCTCTGGCGCGCCTTGAGGCTTTCATCCACATCTTCTCCGATGATGGCGTAGAGCATGCTTACTTCTCCTTTCCGTGGGGATTGGTGCCCTTGATCGTCTTGTCATCATCGGGCAGATGACGCGCGATATAGACGCCCTGAATAATGATGAACAAAAACGTAAGACCCATCATGCCAAAGAGCTTGAAGTTGACCCAGACTTCCTCGCTGAAATGGGTGAACACTGCGATGTTGACCGCCCCCATGGCCAGAAAGAAGGCCACCCAGGCCAGATTCAGGCGCATCCAGACCGGAGAGGGCAGGGTCATGTTCTTTTCCATCATCCGCTCGATCAGCGACTTGCCGCCAAACAGCGGCGAGAGCAGAAAGGCCACGGCAAAAAGCCAGTTGACCACGGTCGGCTTCCACTTGATGAAGTCGCCATCGCCCAGAATGACGGTGGCCCCGCCCAGCACAACGACCAGCGCCAGCGTGACCAGATGCATCTTTTCGATCTTGCGCCAGCGCCACCAGGTAAAGAGCACCTGCGCAATGGTGGCCGGAATCAAAACGGCGGTGGCCAGCACGATATCCTTGGTCATCTGATAGACCAGAACGAAGATGGCGATCGGCAGAAAGTCGATCAGCATTTTCATACACAACACTCCTGAAATGATGCCGGCGGGCAGGCCCGGGGCGGAAATACGGGCGTTCATTGATTCCTGGGGATACCCGGCGCAACATGGCCTGCATTCAGGGTCGTTACCGCACGCGGGGCGGCCACGCCGTTATACCATGCAGACCCGATTTTGCTGCTACCGAGAGGCCAATGAGCGCGCAGGATACTATATCGTCATCCCGGGACGGCGCGGCGTCGTCCTTTGACCCCGGCATGACGCTCGAGCAGGCCGGCCATATCGACCTTCACATGCATTCCACCGCCTCTGACGGCCGGCTCGCGCCGCAGGCGCTGATGGATCTTTGTCATCAGCGCGGCCTGTCATGCGCGGCGCTGACCGATCACGATACCATCGATGGCGTCGAGGCGGCATCACGTCAGGCCCGGGCGCTGGGCATGACGCTGGTGCCCGGTGTCGAGCTGTCCACTCGCTGGCAGGGCGTGGGCATTCACGTGGTGGCGCTGTGGCACGGTCAGGCGCAGCCGCCGATGACCGCACTGCTCGAGCGCCTCGCCCATGCCCGTCATGACCGGGCGCTGGAAATCGCCACAAGACTTGAGAAGGTCGGCCTTGAAAACGCGCTCGAGCGGGCGCGTGAACAAAGTGAAGGCGCGCGGCTGCTGGGTCGCCCCGACTTTGCCCGGGCGCTGGTGGCGGCAGGGCTGGTGCCCGACATGGCCCGTGCGTTCAAGCGCTACCTGGGCTCGGGAAAGACTGGCGATGTGAAGGTGCACTGGCCCACACTGGAAGACACGCTTGAAAGCGTTCGCCTGGCCGGCGGCGTGGCGGTGGTGGCGCATCCGCTGCGCTATGGGCTGACCCGGCGGCGGCTGGGGCTTTTGCTGGATGAGTTCACAGCGCTTGGCGGTGAAGGTGCCGAGTTGATCAGCGGCTATCAAAACGATGACCGAAGCCGCGATCTGGCCTCGCTTCTGGTCAAACGAGGGCTCTACGCCTCGCTGGGCAGTGACTTTCACTATCAGGGCGGGGCACTGGCTCCGGGCACCCTGAGCCGCGTGCCACGCAGCCAGCTTGCGCCCGTCTGGCAGCACCCGCGGCTGGCCCCCGCCTTTGACGGTTTGTGAACGCCATTTCTTGCCAGATTCAGGAGACATTCCATGAGCCAGTTCTTTTCCCTGCACCCGGAAACCCCGCAAAAGCGCCTTCTAACCCAGACGCGCGAAATTCTCGAAAAGGGCGGGGTGATTGCCTATCCCACCGACTCCGGCTACGCGCTGGGCTGTCTGCCGGGCAACAAAAAGGGCGTGGAGCGCATCAAGCGACTGCGTAACCTTGATGACAAGCACAACTTCACCCTGATGTTTCCCGATCTCAACGAGATCGGCACCTATGCCCGCATGGACAGTCCCATCTTTCGCGTACTCAAGGCCTACACGCCGGGCGCCTACACCTTCATTCTCGACGCCACCAACGAGGTGCCCAGGCTGTTGCTGCACCCCAAGCGCCGCACCATCGGCATTCGCGTGCCCGATCATCGCATCACCCGCGACATTCTGGAGACCGCCGGTGCGCCGCTGATGAGCGTGACCTTTATCGCGCCCGACGAGACGCTGCCCATGACGGATGCCGAGGAGATTCGCGACCGCTTTGGTTCGCAGCTCGATGCCATCATTGACGGCGGCGCCTGCCCGATGGAGCCGACCACAGTCCTGGATATGCGAACGCTGCCGCCTGAAGTGCTTCGCCAGGGGCGGGGTGATACCAGCGCCTTTGGCTGATGCATGCCCTGCCAGTCGATCGGGTATATAAAAAAACCTGCAGGGTGGCCTGCAGGTTTTTTTGATGATGACAGTTCAACGGCTATCGCTGATCCGGGGGAAGGTCATTGGCATCCGGATTGTCGCGTTTATCCGAGCCATCGTCTGCATTCGAACTATCGTCTGTATTCGAGCTATCGTCTGTATTCGAACCATTGCCTTCATCTGGGCCCTTACCTTCCTCCGAACCATCGCCTGTCTCCGGGGTATCGCGTTTGTCCGACGCATCGGTGCCGTCATGGGAGGGGGCGGTGCCGTCGCGCTCCTGCTCCAGTCGCCGGGTTTCCTCATCAAGGGCGTCGCGCTGCTGCTGCAGCTCTTCGATCTCGTCATCGATCTCCTTGCGTCTGGGATCATCGGCCTCTTCATTGAGCCAGGTGCCACAGCGCCGGCAGTATTTGGCGTCACGCTCGTGGCCTTCGTGACCACAGCCCGGGCAGGCCTCGTCGGAGTAGTGGTTGCGTTGAATCGAGCGCATGACCTCGGCGGAGAACACGCCGGTGGGCACGGCCAGAATCGAATAGCCCAGAATCATCATCATCGCCGAGATGAACTGCCCCAGCGGCGTAATGGGTGAAATATCCCCATAGCCCACCGTGGTCAGCGTCACCACCGCCCAGTAGATGGACTTGGGAATGCTGGTAAAGCCGGCCTCGACCGGCTCGATCAGATAAACCAGTGCCCCGAATACGATGACCAGCGACATGACCGTCATCAAAAACATCAGGATCTTCTGGCGGCTGCGCTCCAGTGCCTCCATCAGCAGGTTGCCTTCACCGACAAACTCCATCAGGCGCAGTACCCGAAAAAGCCGCATGACGCGCAGTACCCGGATGACCAGCAGCGCCTGGGTGCCGGGGAATATCAGGCTCAGCCAGGAGGGCAAAAGGCTCAGAAGGTCGATGATGCCATAGGTGCTGCGGGCATAGCGCACCGGGCGGTCCAGACAGTACAGGCGCAGCACATACTCGATCGTGAAGATCACCGTAAAGACCCACTCCGCGATCATGAAGGCATCCCCATAGCGCGCTTTCAAACTGACGACGCTATCGAGCAGGATGATAACGACACTTGCCACGATCATGATGATCAGGGCGATATCAAAGCCCTTGGCGGCCGGCGTATCCGATTCAAAGATGATCTGAAAGATACGATCTCGAAGCGTCATCTGTTTTTTATGGGATTCGCTGCTCACCGGCGCTCCGAAGTCCTTGTGGGATAGATGGCGTCCGGCCTCATGCGCCAGCGCCAAAAAATCATGCCATGACGCTTCAGCAAACGCAGCCCCCGCCGTTAAACACAGCAATACGCTTGACCGTTATCACAGGCACTGTTTCGGGCCGTCCACCGAAAGGAAGCGGTAGTGCCTGATACGGTTCGTCACCGATTTGTAATAACTTCTAGGGGTGCGCCATGAGTCGTACGGTGCAGGCATTATGTCACGATATTCGCTATCTGGCCGATGAGCTGGCGGCAGAGTCGACCTCGCTCGACGGGCAAAGACTGGCGCATCTGTCGACGTGCTGCCACGCCCTGTTCGAGCTGCTTCAGACTCCTGCGCTACCCAACGATATCCCGCTGTCCCGCTACGAGCGCATGCTGCTGTGTGACCATGATGTCATCTGGCACTGGCAGGCGCAGGGCGATGGTCTGACGCTGTCATCACGCTGGAAATCGCTGTATCACGGCGAGCCCGCATCGTCTTTGACGCAGTGGTGCGAGAGGCTGCATCCCGAGGATCGCGAGCGGGTGCACGCCCTGTGCCATCAGGCGGCCACCACCCGTGGGGTGTCGCGCATCGAATGCCGCCTGTGTGACGGCCAGGGGCAGTGGCGCTTCGTTCGTCTGCGTATCGTGGGCACCGGAGATGAGCACGTGTCGGGGCTGACCGGCGTGCTCAGCGACATTACCCACGAGCGCTATCGCGACCCGGTCACCGGGCTTGGCAACTCCGACCTGCTTGATCAGCTGCTGGAAGACGCCCTGGCGCAGCCCGCGGGCACACACCACGCGCTGATCAAGATCACCATGGTCAATGCTACGCTGCTCAGCGAATCCGAACATTTCAACAATACCCGAGAGCTGGAAACCCGCATTGCCGATCTGCTCCTGGAGCTGCTGCCCGCTGGTACGCTGGTAGCGCTGCCAGGCTTTAGCTATGCGCTGCTCACTTCCTTTGAAAGTCAGGGGGCGCTTGAGCGTTTCCTCCAGCCGCTTCAGCAGATGCTGGGCATGCCGCTGGAAACCCCGACAGGGCGCGTATGGCTATCCCATGTGGTGGGTGTGGTGCCCTTCAATGCCGATTGCCGTGTCGGGGTCGAGACCCTGAGAAAGCAGGCGCGTCTGACCATCAATAATGCTTCCGGTGCGGGCGTGGGAGGCATTCATTACTACAGCGATGAGCTGCAGGCGCGTGCCAGCCGGGCCAGTCGCGGCGAGCAGCTGATTCGCTCAGCACTTGCCTGCGATGGCGTACTGTGTTTTTTGCAGCCCATCGTCAGCGTCAGGGAAGGGGGGCGGGTCGTGGCCTTTGAGGCGCTGATGCGCCTGCGCGATGGCGAAGAAAAAATCGCCATGCCGAGTGCGTTTATCGAGGCCGCCGAATCCACCGGACTGATCCACCAGCTCAGTCAGCAGCTGATCGACAAGGCGCTGCACATTCTGGTGGACCCGGCCTTTACCGCCCGCTTTGGCAGGGATTTCGTGATCAACATCAATCTATCCCGCCACCAGCTCAAGGACGCGATGCTGGTCGATGACATGATGAGGCTGATCCACAAACACGGCGCCAATCCCCGGCGCGTCAACCTGGAAATCACCGAGTCGGCCGTACTGGCAGAGCCGGCCGTGGCGCTGCGTAACCTGGTACGGCTGCGCGAGCATGGCATCTCCATCGCCCTGGATGACTTCGGCAGCGGTTACTCCTCGCTGTCCCAGCTGTGCGAACTGCCGCTGGACTGCATCAAGATCGACCGTCGCTTTGTGATGGATCTGGAGCGCGAGCCCCGCAAGCGCCACGTCATGACCTCGGTCATCGATCTGTGTCGCCGTCTGGACTTTCGCGTGGTGGTTGAAGGCGTCGAGGAGAGCGCCACGCTCAAAACGGTCTGTGACATGGGCGCCGAGCAGATCCAGGGGTTCATCTACGCTCGGCCCATGGCCTCCCAGGAAGTGCTGGGTCGGCTCAATGCCACGCTGTTGCCCGTATCACTGCAGCCGGCATCGATCTGACCGGCCGAGACACCCTGTGACTGCCCCGGCACCTGCCTGCTAGCGGTACAGACGCTGCATCAGCAGCAGCCACTGCTGGCCAGAGCGCACGCTCAGCCAGTCAGGACGCGACAGCGATTCACCGAGCCGGCCGGCCAGGGTGGCCACCTCGAAGTCATCATGGCGGGTCAGGTGAATCAATGCCTGACGCGAGGCATACAAAAAGGCCTGCTGCTGGCTGTCCTGAAAGGCATCAAGCGCCAGAATGGCACGCTCGAGGCACTGCCCGGGCATGTCGAGCGCGCAGGCCGGCAGCTGCCACTGCTGTTCGCGCAGAGAGGCCGCGCGCGCTGCCTTGCTGGCATTGGCCGGGCGCAGAGCGCAGTGATGGGCCAGCTGCTCGGCCAGTGACCAGAGCGCCGTCTCCCGGCCCTCCTTGAGCTCGAGCTCGATTTCATGAATTCCAATCCGGCGCTCGCCCACGACGATCTCGCCGATATCCAGCGCCAGCTCGATCCGGCTTTCGTCATGTTCCAGTAGCCACTGGGTGCGCTGAAAGTCGGTGCGATAGACCGGGACCAGCGCCTGGCACACCCTGCTGTCTTCAAAGGGCGTCACGCCCAGACCGGCCAGCCACTCAAGGTCCAGATTTTCTTCCTCGCGCGGCGTTTCCCATTCACCCCGGGTATGCAGCCCGCCGTGGCCGTCACCGGCGGTCTTGACCGTCTGTACGAAGGTCTCACCGTTACCGCGCAGGCGCAGGGCCACGCGATGCGCTTCAAGGTCCAGTTCCGGGGTGTCGTAATAGACGTTGGCCAGACGGTGCGTTTCGGGGGGCGTTCCCTCAAGCAGGGGATGGGCCATCAGGGCGTCGACGCTGTCGCGACCGAGCGCCATCTTGAGCTCCACCTCCTGCGGGGACGCTGATGCATTGGTGACAGTATTGTCGCTTTGCGTGCTCGGATTCATGTGTTGATTCGCTCTATCCGGGGGCCAAACGTTAAATTTTCATGACGCCGGGGGGTCAGATAAATATACTGGTTGCGCCATTTTTCATTGCAGTGAAATCACCATGGTGTCATCCAATCCCTTTTCAGCACTGTTCGGCCGGTCGCCGTTTCAGCCGCTGCTTGAACATATCGACAAGACCGTCGAGTGCGCCGACCTGTTGCCGATCTTTTTTCAGGCGACGCTTGAGCAGGACTGGACGCGTGCCGGCGAGATTCGCAACCGCATCAGCGCAGGCGAGCATGACGCCGATGAGCTGAAAACCTATATCCGCATGAACCTGCCCAACAGCATTTTCCTGCCGGTATCGCGCTCCGACCTGCTCGAGCTGATCAGTGTACAGGACAAGATAGCCAACAAGATCAAGGATATCGCAGGCATCATGCTGGGTCGTCGCATGCGTATTCCCGAGGCGATGGAGGATATCTTTCAGGAATACGTGCATACGGCAGTCGCTACGGTCCATCAGGCCCGCTCGGCGCTGGCCGAACTGGATGATCTGCTGGAGTCGGGCTTTGGACGCAATGTCTCCGATCTTCTGGGTGATCAGATCCGCAAGCTCCATGAACTCGAACACCAGGCCGACGATCAGCAGGTCATGATCCGGCGCCGCCTTTTTGAGCTGGAAAAGGAGCTGCCGCCGATCGATGTCATGTTCCTTTACCAGATCATTGACTGGATCGGTGAGGTTTCCGACCGCTCTGAACGCGTAGGCAGCCGCCTGCAAATCCTTTTGGCCCGATAGGTGCACGTCACCATCGGGTAGTGAAGTTCGGATAACGATATTTTCCTATGACCATCATCGCACAGCATGGCGAGCTCTTTATTCTTCTCGCCTGCGTTTTCGGTTTTTTCATGGCCTGGGGCGTGGGCGCCAACGATGTGGCCAACGCCATGGGCACATCGGTCGGCTCCAAGGCCATCACCATTCGCCAGGCGATCGTCATCGCCATCATCTTCGAATTTCTGGGGGCCTGGCTTGCCGGCGGTGAGGTTACCTCCACCATTCGCAATGGCATCATCGATCCCACCCTGTTAGACGAAACGCCGCAGTATCTGGTGTACGGCATGCTGTCGTCGCTTCTATCGGCGGCCATCTGGCTGATGATTGCCTCCAAAAAGGGCTGGCCGGTGTCCACCACGCATTCCATCGTGGGCGCCATTGTCGGCTTTGCCGTCGCGGGTCTGGGGCCGGCCTCGGTACAGTGGAGCGCGGTGGGCCAGATCGTGTCGAGCTGGGTGACCTCGCCGTTTATCGCGGGCATTCTCGCCTTTTTGCTGTTCCGCTCGATTCAGACGCTGATCTTTGAAAACAAGGACCCGCTGGCGGCGGCGCGTCGCTATGTACCGGGCTACAT
Source organism: Kushneria sp. EE4 (assembly GCF_977968315.1). The sequence continues at coordinate 1,956,323 of NZ_OZ386212.1, read as the reverse complement.
GTTTCTGGTCGGCTTTATCGTGGCGATGGTGACCCTGCTCAAGGGGCTGAGTCATGTGGGTCTTGATCTCACCTTCACCGATGCACTGCTCTGGGCCATGGGCGTGGGCGCGATCATTACGCTGCTGGGCATTCTGCTGGAGCGGCGTATCGGCCACGAGCCGCGCAAGGATGACCGTTTCAGCTTCTCGGGCGTGGAGCGCATCTTCGGTCTTTTGATGATGTTTACCGCCTGCGCCATGGCGTTCGCTCATGGCTCCAACGACGTGGCCAACGCCGTGGGCCCGCTGGCCGCCGTGGTCAGCGTTGTACAGACTCAGGGGCAGATCGGCGGTAACGCGGCACTGCCCTGGTGGATTCTGATTCTCGGCGGCGGCGGTATCGTCTTTGGTCTTTTGACCTACGGCCACCGCGTGATTGCCACCGTTGGTACCGGCATTACCGAGCTGACGCCGTCTCGCGGTTTTGCCGCAACGCTTGCCGCGGCGACCACGGTGGTCATCGCCTCCGGCACGGGCCTGCCGATTTCGACCACGCACACGCTGGTCGGTGCGGTACTGGGCGTGGGCCTGGCACGCGGCATGCGGGCCTTGAACCTGCGCGTGCTGGGCACCATCGTGATCTCCTGGCTGGTCACGCTGCCGGCCGGTGCGGCACTGTCGATCATCTTCTTTTTCATGCTCAAGGGCATGTTCGGCTAGCCGTTTTTGCCGACTTCGCCATCAAGGGCCGCCGTGAATCACGGCGGCCTTTTTTTGTCCGGTGTTTGGTGACATCACCCGAACCTGCGTCCCGGCGCCGGCTGCTTTAAGATGGGGGCATCTCACCGTCGTGAGTTCTCATTGATGCCTGCCTGACCCTGGAGCCGCCTTGGACATCTCATTTCCCTTTGCCGACTGGTTTCGAAACTCATCGACCTATATCGATGCCCACCGGGGACGTACCTTTGTGGTACTGATCGAAGGAGAGGGGCTGACGCCCGAGCGTCGCGCGCCGCTGATTCAGGATCTGGCGCTGCTGCACATTCTGGGCGTGCGGCTGGTGCTGGTCTTTGGCGTTCGCGCCCAGGTGCGTCAGGCGCTCGAGGCAGCGGCGCTGACGCCAAAGCGCCACCAGGGCCGGTTTGTCGTCGATGAAGCCTGCATGACGCTGATCGAGCAAGAGGTCTCGACCCTGCGGCTGGCCATCGAGGCCAGGCTGTCCCCGGGGCTTTCCAATACGCCGCTGCATGGCGTCGAGATCAATGCCATCAGTGGCAATCTGGTCATGGCCAAGCCGCTGGGCATCCGGGAGGGCGTCGACTTTCTACGGGCAGGCGAGGTGCGTCGCGTGCGCAGCGATGCCATTAAAACCCTGCTGGATCAGCGCTCGCTGGTGGTGCTGCCACCGCTGGGGTACTCCAGCACCGGTGAGGTCTTTGATCTGGACGCCGCCGATATCGCCCGTCACGCCGCCATCTCCCTCAAGGCCGACAAGCTGATCATCGTCGGCCGTGCCGGCGGGCTGCACAATGCCCAGGGGCGGCTGATGCGCCAGCCGAATCTGCAGGAGGCGCAGACGCTGGGCTGTCAGCATGAAGATGGTGAGCTTGCCGAGCACGTCCATATTGCCTGCGACGCGGCGCGTCAGGGGGTCGGGCGTACCCATCTGGTCTCCTGGCAGGACCGCGATGCGCTGCTGGCGGAGCTTTTTACCCGTGACGGGGTCGGCACCATGATTACCCGCGAGCGCTACGAGCAGCTGCGCAGCGCTCGCCTCGACGACATCGGCGGGCTTCTGGAGCTTTTGCAGCCGCTGGAGGAGCGCGGCATGCTGGTGGCGCGCTCGCGCGAACGCCTTGAGCAGGAGATCGAGGACTATGTGGTCATCGAGCGTGATGGCATGGTGATCGGCTGCGCGGCGCTTCATCCTTATCCGGAGGCGGGCAGTGCCGAGCTTGCCTGCGTGGCGGTTCACACCAGCTACCGCGGTGGCGAGCGTGGCGACCTGCTGCTGGAAGGCGTCGAGCAGCGCGCCCGCGAGCAGGGGCTGACCGCGCTGTTTGCCCTGACCACGCACACGCTGCACTGGTTTCTCGAGCGAGGCTTCATCACGGCAGGGCTTGAGGCGCTGCCGCAAAAACGACGTGAGCACTACAATCCACAGCGCAACTCCAGAGTGCTGCTCAAGACGCTGGCCCCTGCGGGCGTGCCGGCTGCCGGAAACTGATTCGCCGAAAAGTCACCGTCGCGTTTTTGAGACAAGGTCCATAAGGTTTGTCGGCATCTGCAGACAATGGAAAAGGTTTAAAAAACAATGGCTTGCTTGTTTGGCAGGGTGGTCATGTCGCCACATGGCGACGTTTTCGGCCTTCATCGCGGCACTTCCAACCCGATATGAAATATTTCAGGCCTTTTAAAAATTACATGTTATTGTATTTAAAGCATAAATTAAATCATGGCATATCTCTGGCTAGAGGTAAGGCATGGCAGGACGGTGGATCATGAATGGTCGCTTTCAGGACCGGCATTTGTGACGCCGACCTGCCGAAGGCCCCCTGCAAGGAAGCATCAGGCAGACATTGCCATGGCACGGATGCCATTTCGGGGCAGAATTTCGAAAATGCCGTCTGGCGGCGTTTTTGATCACGAAGAAGCCACAGGCGCTGTCGAAAGCCTGAATGTCAATCTCGACAGCGTGGCTTCGGGCCCCTCCAGGCCCACGGTGACACGGCCCTGCATGGTCAGGCGGGCAGGGTCGTATCACCATGTTACCCTTCAGTTCCCTGCGTATATTGAGAGCCGGCCCTGCCGGCTCTTTTTTTATTGCGGTCGGATAAATGAAACCAAATGAGTGAAAAGTGTATACGGACGTTATCGAACGGTGAGATTATCGGTTATTCTCTCCCTCGTTCCGGACTACTCTTTCTTAACGGCTCGCCTGTCGGAGACTGTCACCTCATGGCTTCTCGAATAAAGCGTCGATGGCGTCCTCGATCCCTTCTTCAGCAGGTATTGACGGCCTTTTTGCTGGTCATGCTGCCGATCGGTGTGTTGATTCATCTCGCCGGTCAAAGCTTTTCCCAGCTCTCGGAGCTGGCCGATGTCAGTGCTCGCGAGGCAGTGGACGAGACACGTCGCGCCCGTCAGTTGACCAACCTGTCAACGGATATGGAGCGCAGCGCCCGTCAGTACGCGGTGCTTGATGATCAGAGTCTGCTTGAAATCTATGGCGAACGCCGCGCGCGCTATAGCGACCTGCTCAACGAACACGCCGCCTTCATGGGCGACAGCCCCTTGATGCAGTCGCTGCGTCAGCAGTTGACCGTGCTTGAAACCCTGCCGGCGCCCGGCGAGGAGAGCCTGAGCGCCCAGCTGTCCGAGTTCAGTCGGTTTACCTCCACCACGGAAGCGCTGGCCGAGGCGACCCGTCGTCAGGTCGATGCGCGTATCGACGAGATTCGCGCCCAGGCCGATCAGGTCACCACACGCCTTTGGCAGGCAACACTGGCGCTGGTGTCGTTCAGCCTGGTGCTGATCCTGTTTTTCACCTGGCGTATCATTCGCCCGATTCGACAGCTCGAGCAGCGTATTCTCGGCATCGGGGGCAGTGGCGATACCGAAGAGACGCGCCCGATCCAGGGCCCGCTGGAGCTGGTCAATCTCGAGGAGCGCCTTGAGTGGCTGTCGGCGCGTCTGCGCGAGCTCGAGGAACAAAAGCAGCAGTTTTTGCGTCACATGTCCCACGAACTCAAGACACCGCTGGCCAGTATCCGTGAAGGCTCCGGGCTTCTGGCCGATGGCGTGGTGGGTGAGATGACCCAGCGCCAGCGAGAGATCGTGCTTTTGATCGATGAAAGCGGTCAGGAGCTCCAGACACTGATCGAACAGCTGCTGGATTACAATCTGCTGCAGCAAAATCGCCGCCTTAACGTCACGCGCTTTGACGTGGCAAGCGTAATCCATGAGGTGCTTTCAAAGCACCGCCTGGCGCTGCAGCAAAAGGGTATGGTGGTGGAAGAGCGTCGCGCCCCGCTGTACTGGCAGGCCGATCGCGCCCGTACCGCGCGAATTCTGGACAATCTGGTGTCCAATGCCATTGCCTACGGCGACGATGAAGGCCGGCTCTACATTTCGGCCAGTGCCGACCAGCATCATCTGACCCTGGATGTGGCCAACAGCGGTCAGGCGATCAACGACCGTGACCGCGATCATCTGTTCGAGCCCTTCTATCAGGGCAGCTCGCAGCGCAAGGGGCCGCTCAAGGGCTCCGGCATCGGGCTGTCGGTGGCCGCCGAGAGCGCTCGTGCCCAGCACGGGACGCTGAGTCTGATCGAGGATTCGATCAACGGCTGTGAAGTCTGCTTTGAACTGGTACTTCCCTGGATCGTGGAAGAGGCTTCACAGGACAACCCCTCTTTACCCCGGGCCGCAAGGGAAAAGGCGGCGCTGGCAAGGATATGACAATGAAGCACAATCTAATGGCAGGCAGCGTTCTGCTGGCGACCATGCTGCTGGGCGGGTGCGCCATGTGGGGTGATCGTGTCCCCGGCGCCGCCGAGGAAGGGTGCATTACCCGCGGTATCCCCACCATGGTGGATGACGAATGCCTGCTGCCCACGTGGGTTGCCTTTGGTCGCACTGCGCAGACCGGCACACAGCAATGGCGCGATGAAGTGCTTCAATACATGGATGACGACACGCCCCGGAGCGGTCTGGCCCGTGCGGTGGTCTTTTCCCAGGAGGATGCCGAGCACTGGCCGACAGGCCTTGCGCTGTTCAAGCGCTATACTCCGCAGGCGCCCGAAAGCATTCAGCCGCTGCTTGAGCAGTGGCAGCGGGATCTGGAGCGTCGCACCGAACTTCAGTCCGGGCTTCAATCCAGACTCGATGCACAGCATAATCGCAGCCATCAGGGTAACAGCCGGCAGCGTCAGCAGATTCAGTCGCTGCAGCAGCAAAATGCCGAGCTGAAAAAGAAACTGGACGCCCTGACCGCGATAGAGGAGAGCATGAACGCCAGGCAGACCCCCTGAGCGCTCCTCGCGCGTCGGTCGTGCAAGGAGAGACACGTGAAAACTGCCCATCTGCTATTGGTCGACGATGATCCAAGCCTTTTAAGGCTTCTGGGCATGCGTCTTGAAAGCCGTGGCTATCGGGTCAGTACCGTTGAAAGCGGGCCACAGGCGCTGTCACTGGTTGAACAGCAGCGCCCCGATCTGGTGCTGTCGGATCTGCGCATGGATGGCATGGACGGCATGGCGCTGTTTGGCGAGATTCAGTCCCGCCATCCCGGGTTGCCGGTCATCATTCTGACCGCGCATGGCTCCATCCCCGAGGCCGTCAGCGCCACCCGTCAGGGGGTGTTCGGCTTTTTGACCAAGCCCATTGACCGCACCGAGCTGTTTGCGCTGGTCGACGAGGCGCTCATGCAGACCTCGCCGGCCAGCGGCGGGGCAGACCCGGCCTGGCGCCGTGACATCATCACCCGCAGTACCGTCATGGAGCAGGTGCTCGAGCAGGCCGGCAAGGTTGCCGGCAGCGATGTCAGCGTGCTGCTCTCCGGCCCCTCCGGCTCCGGCAAGGAGCTTCTGGCTCGCGCTCTGCACCGCGCCAGCGCCCGTGCCGAACACCCCTTTATCGCCATCAACTGCGGCGCACTGCCCGAGCAGCTGCTGGAAAGCGAGCTGTTCGGTCATGCCCGCGGGGCCTTCACCGGCGCGGTCAGCGCCCATGAAGGGCTCTTTCAGGCCGCCCACGGCGGTACGCTCTTTCTCGATGAGATCGGCGACATGCCCCTGTCGCTGCAGGTCAAGCTGCTGCGGGTGCTTCAGGAGCGTCAGGTGCGACCGCTGGGCAGCACCCAGAGTATCGATGTGGACGTGCGCGTTATTTCCGCCACCCACCGCGATCTCAACGCGGCGATGAATGAGGGCACCTTCCGCGAGGATCTTTTCTACCGCCTCAACGTGGTCAACCTGCGCCTGCCGGCCCTGCACGAGCGCCCCGAGGACATTCCGATTCTGGCGCGCTATCACCTGGAACTGGCCGCCGATCGCCACAAGCCCTCGGTCAAGGGGTTTTCAAAGGAGGCCATCAGCCTGCTGGCCTCCCATGCCTGGCCGGGCAACGTGCGCCAGCTCGTCAACGTGGTTGAGCAGTGTGTGGCGCTGTCTACCGCGCCGATCATTGCGCACGCGCTGGTAGCCCAGGCGCTGGCCTCGGAAGACAACGCCCTGCCATCGTTCAACGCCGCGAGAGCCGGCTTTGAACACGGCTATCTGGTCAAGGTGCTCAAGATTACCGAGGGCAACGTCACGCAGGCGGCACGCATCGCCGGGCGCAATCGCACCGATTTCTACAAGCTGCTCTCCCGTCACGAGCTTGACCCCAACAGCTTCAAGCCTGCCTACGCCGACGGGCCGCTTTGATCAGCGCTTCAGCCGCCGCTTCACTTCCACCTTCAGACGGCCCTCACCCAGACGGGCCGTCAGCACCTCGCCCGGCCGAGTGTCCTGTGAGCGGCGAACCACGCCGTTTGAGGATTCCAGAATCGCGTAGCCGCGGCCCAGCACGGCCAGCGGGCTGACGGCGTTGAGCTCGCGCATCAGGCCTTCCAGCTTCTGGCGCTGTTCGTTGATTCGCCGTTCGGGGGCGGCCATCAGGCGCTGCTCCAGCGCGTCAAGCCGTTCGCCTCGGTCACGCAGCGCCCGCTCGGGCGAGGTCTGCTGGAGTCGCGCCTGATCGGTCGTCAGGCGCTGGCGGGATTGTTCCAGCCGGTAGCGCATCGCGCGTGTCAGGCGCGCTTCAAGGTCATCAAGCCGCTGGCGCTGCGTGCTCAATCGCTCGCCGGGGTGGCGAAGACGTGAGGCGGCGTGATCCAGCCGCTGATTCAGCTGATCGAGCTGGCGCTGCTGGGCACCGGTCAGGCGCTGCGTCAGGGTGGAAAGCCGCTCCAGAATGTCCCGGCGATCCGGCACCAGCCGTTCGGCGGCGGCCGAGGGCGTCGGGGCGCGAGCGTCGGCGGCCAGATCGGACAGCGTCGTGTCGATCTCGTGGCCCACCGCGCTCATCACCGGAATCGGGCTTGCCTGAATGGCGCGCGCCAGACGCTCATCGTTAAAACACCACAGATCCTCCAGACTGCCGCCGCCGCGGGTGATCAGCAGCGCATCGAAGCGGCCGTCACGTGCGGCGGCTGCCAGCGCGTGGATCATGGCCGGAGCCGCCTGATCTCCCTGCACCGGTACCGGCAGAACGCTCACCTCGAGCAGCGGCCAGCGTGCCTGCAGCACGGCCAGCACGTCCTGAAGGGCCGCGCCGCTGGCGGAGGTAATAATACCCAGCTGTTGCGGTGGGCAGGGCAGCTCACGGGCATTGTTGAACACGCCTTCGCCTTCGAGCTTCGTTTTCAACCGCTCCAGCGCGGCCAGCAGGGCGCCGCGGCCGGCCTCCTGCACCGCCTCCACGATCAGCTGATAGTCGCCGCGTGGCTCAAAGATCGAGACTTTCGCCCGAATGCGCACGCTGTCGCCTTCGCGCATGGGGGCGGCGACAAAGCGTGCGCGGTTGCGAAAGAGCGCGCAGCTGACCTGGGCGCGGTCGTCCTTGAGCGTGAAGTAGAGATGGCCCGAGGCTGGGCGCGACACGCGCGAGAGCTCGCCTTCGACCCACACCTCGCCCAGGGTGTTTTCAAGCGCCCCGCGTGCGCGGCGGTTCAGATCGGAAACGCTCAGGGCGTCACTTTTTGAGGCGGGGGTCATGACAGCTCCCTGCAGGGTGATTCGATTCGAGGGTTTATGGTCCGCAAGCAGCCCGTGGTCCAGCAGGGGCAGGGCAGTCCGGCCTGAGTAGTCTGGCACGGTGGTGCGGCGGTGTCTGCCGGCGTGACCACCTCGGGCAGCGCCTTGAAAAAGAGGGCGTATATGGCAGCAATAGCGCGCCGCCGTGGGTGCGTTCGTTGTATGGGCGGGCCGCAGGCGTTAAAATGCTCGATTAATTACTCCCCGCCGCCTGTACAACCCACTCAGTGGACGCCAGTTATGCTGCGTATAGCTCAAGAAGCGCTTACGTTTGACGACGTATTACTCGTTCCCGGTTATTCCGATGTTCTACCGAAGAACGTCTCTCTGAAATCCCGCCTGACCCGCAACCTCGTCCTCAATATTCCGCTTGTCTCCTCCGCCATGGATACCGTGACCGAAGCCCGCCTGGCGATTGCCATGGCGCAGGAAGGTGGTATCGGTATCGTGCACAAGAGCATGTCGATCGCGGCTCAGGCCGCTGAAGTGCGCAAGGTCAAAAAGCACGAAAGCGTGATCGTGAAGGACCCCGTCACGGTCAGCCCTGACGCCAAGCTCACCGATCTTCTGGCCATGGCCGAAGAGTACGGCTACTCCGGCTTTCCGGTCGTGAAGGGTGAAGAGCTGATCGGTATCGTGACCGGCCGCGACATGCGCTTTCAGCCCAACTACAGCGACAGCGTCGAGGCCATCATGACCCCGCGCGAGAAGCTGATTACGGCGAAGGAAGGCACGCCGCTGGAAGACATCAAGCGCCAGCTTCAGGAACACCGCATCGAGAAGATCCTGATCGTCAGCGATGACTTCCACCTGCGCGGGCTGGTCACGGTGCGCGACATCGAAAAGGCGCGCACCTACCCCAACGCCGCCAAGGACGAGGACGGTCGTCTGCTGGTCGGCGCCGCGGTCGGCACCGGCGAAGACACCGGCGAGCGTATTCAGGCCCTGCATGACGCCGGCGTTGACGTGATCGTCGTCGACACCGCCCACGGCCACAGCGCCGGCGTGCTCGATCGCGTGCGCTGGGTGAAGGAGCACTTCCCGTCGCTGCAGGTCATCGGCGGCAACATCGCCACCGCCGCGGCGGCCAAGGCGCTGGCCGAAGCCGGGGCAGACGGCGTCAAGGTCGGCATCGGCCCGGGCTCGATCTGCACCACGCGCATCGTTGCCGGTGTCGGCGTGCCGCAGATCACCGCCGTTGCCGATGTGGCCGAAGCGCTCAAGCCCTATGACATTCCGCTGATCGCCGATGGTGGCATTCGTTTCTCCGGCGATATCGCCAAGGCGATTGTCGCCGGGGCGCACTGCGTCATGGTCGGCAGTCTGCTGGCGGGCACCGAAGAGTCCCCGGGCGAGATCGAGCTCTATCAGGGCCGGACCTACAAGGCCTACCGCGGTATGGGCTCGATGGGCGCGATGTCCCAGACCCAGGGCTCGTCGGATCGCTACTTTCAGGACAAGAACGAAGGTGTCGAGAAGCTCGTACCCGAAGGCATTGAAGGTCGTGTGGCCTACAAGGGCCTGATGAGCGCCATTGTCCATCAGATGATGGGCGGCCTGCGTGCCTCGATGGGCTACACCGGCTCGCACGATATCGACACCATGCGCACCGTGCCGGAATTCGTTCGCATCACCAGCGCAGGCTTTGCCGAATCGCACGTTCACGACGTGCAGATCACCAAAGAAGCGCCGAACTACCGGAGCTGATGGCATGCGCTGCCCGCGTGGGATCATGACCCTTATTGATCGACGCGCGGGCAGGGCACGTTCACCGGCTGCCGGGCAGTTCAGTATCAAGAGCGGGAGGCGAAAGCTTCCCGCTCGCTGTTTATATCCTCGCCGTTCTCGGCTGTGTAGAGAGATCCCATGACCGACATTCACGCCCACAAGATCCTGATTCTCGATTTTGGCTCCCAGTACACCCAGCTGATCGCCCGCCGCGTGCGCGAGATCGGGGTCTATTCGGAAGTGCGCGCCTTCGACATCACCGAAGAAGAGATCCGCGAGTACAACCCCAACGGCATCATCCTCTCCGGCGGGCCGGAATCGGTCGCCGAGCTGGACTCCCCGCGCGCGCCGCAGTGCGTCTTCGAGATGGGGCTGCCGGTGTTCGGCATCTGCTACGGCATGCAGACCATGGCCGCCCAGATGGGCGGGGCCACCGAAGGCTCGGACAAGCGGGAATTCGGCTACGCCCAGATCAGCGTCTCCGCAGAAGACGATCTGCTCGGCGGCATCAAGGACCACATTGGTGATCGCGGCGATGCACTTTTGGATGTGTGGATGAGCCACGGCGACAAGGTCGCCCGCGTCCCTGAAGAATTCGAAATCACCGCCTCCACGCCGAGCTGCCCGATTGCCGCCATGAGCTGGGCCGAAAAGCGTCTCTACGCGGTACAGTTCCACCCGGAAGTGACCCACACCACCCAGGGCCAGCGCATTCTCGAACGCTTTGTGCTCGAGATCTGCGGCTGCGAACGGCTCTGGACCCCGGCGAAAATCATCGAAGACCTCGCCGAGCGCGTGCGCGAACAGGTCGGCGACCGTCACGTGCTGCTCGGCCTCTCCGGCGGGGTGGATTCCTCCGTGGTGGCAGCCCTGCTGCACAAGGCGATCGGCGATCAGCTCACCTGCGTGTTCGTCGACAACGGCCTGCTGCGAAAGGACGAAGGCGCCCAGGTCATGGACACCTTCTCCCAGCACATGGGCGTGCGCGTCATCCGTGTCGATGCCGAAGACGAGTTCCTCGGCCGGCTGAAAAACATTGATGACCCGGAGCAGAAGCGCAAGCTGATCGGCAACACCTTTATCGACGTGTTCGACCGCGAAGCCGCAAAGATCGACGGCGTCGATTTCCTCGCCCAGGGCACCATCTACCCCGACGTGATCGAATCCGCCGCCTCCAAGACCGGCAAGGCGCATGTGATCAAGTCGCACCACAACGTCGGCGGCCTGCCGGAGACCATGAAGCTCAAGCTGGTCGAACCGCTGCGCGAACTGTTCAAGGACGAAGTGCGCAAGCTCGGCCTCGAACTCGGCCTGCCGTACGACATGGTCTACCGTCACCCGTTCCCCGGGCCGGGCCTGGGCGTGCGCATTCTCGGTGAAGTGAAGAAGGAGTACGCCGACATCCTGCGCGAAGCCGACGCCATCTTCATCGAAGAGCTGCATAACTTCGACTGGTACCACAAGACCAGCCAGGCCTTCGCCGTGTTCCTGCCGGTGCGCTCCGTCGGCGTGGTGGGGGATGGCCGCCGCTACGAATGGGTCATCGCCATTCGCGCGGTCGAAACCATCGACTTCATGACCGCCCGCTGGGCGCACCTGCCGTATGAGCTGCTGGAGAAGGTCTCCGGACGCATCATCAACGAGATCAGCGGCGTGTCCCGCGTGACGTATGATGTGAGCAGCAAGCCGCCTGCGACGATTGAGTGGGAGTGAGGTTTTATTAGGTATTAGCTAGTACTGGTCAGCTTTGATTAAAGAAAGCCCATGTTTTATGGGCTTTCTTTGATCTTTTAAGTAACTGACAGCGCTAGTAGTATCACTTGAAAACCTAGAAAGCGCAGGTGGTTTGCCAGTCTGTAAGTGATTGCACTTATTTCTCACCTATACCCTGTCAGCTAAGCTGAGATAAATCACTATAACCAACTTGGCATATCTGCAGGCTAGATTTTTTACCTAAACAGAACATTCCCTTTGAAATTTGAACAATCCGAGTAGGGAGATGAAAATTTACAGCGCAGCGCAATTGTCCGCATTGACTCGACTGTTCTCTGCCGCCGTTTTCCGCGAAATGGCAAAGAAAGGCCGGTCTGGCCTATTTCGTCGACTGCTCGAGCAGACAGATTTGATCAAGCATGCCAAGGCGGATGCCACTGTCGGCGATACTTTTGACTCCGCATTCGAGATTTTGAAGGTAGCGGGGCAGCGCGATGAATATATCTATCGAGCGGCAATTAGCCAAAAAGTGTTGATGGGAACGCATTCGCTTCGAACAGCTTCGATGCTAACTGAGTTTCGTGCTGGTAGTAGTAAGGCTGATCTTGTCATCTTGAATGGAACTGCCACTGTTTATGAAATCAAGTCGGAACGGGATTCCCTCGCACGACTTGCTAGCCAAGTTGAGAACTACAAGCGCGTCTTCGCCAAGGTAAATGTAATCGCGAGCGAGGGGCACATCGAAGGTGTGCTGGAAACGGTCCCGAAAGATGTAGGGATAATGTGCCTTTCAAAGCGCTACCGGATTACAACGGTGCGCGAACCAGTAGATTGCCCTGCGCGAATCTGTCCAGTAACAGTCTTTGAGTCGTTACGTATGGCCGAAAGCATCGCAATCTTGCAGGAAATGGGCGTGATGATCCCGCAGGTTCCCAATACTCAAAAGCATTCGGCGATGCGCGACCTTTTCGCTACGCTAGACCCGGTAGTGTTACATGTAGAGATGGTGCGGACGCTAAAGCGGACGCGTGACCTTGCACCGCTTGGTGATTTCGTCAATCGTTTGCCCAAGTCTTTACAAGCTGCGGCGCTTTCTATATCGGTGCGTCGCTCTGATCATCCAAAACTGATCGACGCCATCGAGACTCCGCTGCAAACAGCCATGACTTGGAGCTGACCAACATATGTACTACCCCTATTTCCGCGGAAAGCAATTCGAACTCATCACTATCCGCGAGATGTCAGAGTTGCTTGCCGAAAAAAACTTTATACCTGTAATTGAACCTGTGAGGGAGTCGCTTGGCAGCCTCAAAAAAACCTTGAGTGCGATATGCGACGCGGGCGGGCGCGCTATTGTTATCGTGAACCCTTACCACGGTGACCATAAGGAAGACGGTGCAAGCATCACCGGCCTACTCCAAGAAGGCTTCAACGAAGTTGATAATATATCTGCCGGCATTTTATTGCGTAATGACATGAATGCCGACGAAGTAATGGCTTGTTATGGCCAACATACTGATCATCACCCTGTTCTAGTACATGCGGGCTTAACTGACCCTAAAGCGCTGGCGGCCGCGCTGAATCATGATATGCCCGACCTCACCAACATCTTTATCGAAGATCATGCAAAGTTGCTCTATCGGAAGCACTTTGATCAGAGCAAACGCATTCTTGTGCGTGACGGCTTCAAGCGGCAACGCAATGCCGATTATCCGCCAATAGAGGAGTTCTCCGATCTTCATGT